>JANMLN010000077.1:0-52539 GCA_031372565.1 Gemmatimonadota bacterium
CCACCCTCGCGGGCCCCCCCCGCCATCCCAACGCCCCCGACGCGGCGGGGCGCCCCCCCACCCCCCGCGCCACCGCGCCGCCCCCCCGCCCGACGGCGCGTCTTTCGTAATCCCCCGCTGGGTCGTACGTTTGCCCCACTCCAGCCCGGGGCTTTGTGCCATGCTTGTGATTGCCGCGTGCCGCCCGCTGGCGGCCGCCCTCGTTCTTGCCGCCACCGTCTCTGCCTGTGCCGCAACCGTGAGCAACGGAACGCCATCACCCGCCGAGGGAGTCGCCGCGCCGTCGGGCGCGTGGCGACCGCTCATCACCGGCTCCACGGCGGCCTGGCGGGGCTACAAGATGGCCGTGCTGCCTGAGGGCTGGACCGTCGCCGACGGTGTGCTTTCCAAGCAGAAGCCCGTCGAGGACATCGTCTCGACCGAGCAGTTCGGCGACTTCGAACTTGAGCTCGAGTGGCGCATCAGCGACGGCGGCAACAGCGGCATCTTCTACCGCGGCACCGAGGACGAGAAGAAGATCTACTGGACCGCGCCCGAGTATCAGCTGCTCGACGACATCAAGGCGTCGGACAACAAGACGCGGCTGACCTGCGCGGGCGCCGCGTATGGACTGTACCCGTCGCCCGCCGGCAACCTCAGGCCCGTGGGCGAGTGGAACCAGACGCGCATCGTCGCCAAGGGGCCCCACGTCGAGCACTGGCTCAACGGGGTCAAGTTGCTCGAGTACGAGCTGCAAAGCGCCGACTGGGAAGCCAAGGTCAAGAGCAGCAAGTTCATCGCCTGGCCGCGCTACGGACGCCTCGTACGCGGCCATCTCGCGCTGCAAGGCGATCATGAGGGCGCACTCGCCTTCCGCAACATCCGCATTCGGGAGCTCCCGTGAGCAGCACACGCGTCAAGCTGTCGGTCATGATGTTCCTCCAGTACTTCGTGTGGGGGAGCTGGTTCGTGACCATGGGCACCTATCTCGGCCGGACGCTGCACTTCACCGATCCGCAGGTCGGGCTCGCCTACGGCGCGACGGCCATTGCGGCGCTCGTGTCGCCCTTCTTCGTGGGCATGGTCGCCGACCGGTTCTTAGCCAGCGAGAAGCTGCTGGCCGCGTTGCACTGTACGGGCGCCGCGCTGATGTTCCTGCTCTCGAAGCAGACCGAATTCGGCAGCTTCTACCCGCTGCTGATCGCGTATGCGTTGTGCTACATGCCGACGCTCTCGCTCACGAACTCGATCTCGTTCCATCACATCACCGATCCGGCCAAGGAATTTCCGCTCATCCGCGTGCTCGGCACCATCGGGTGGATCGCGGCGGGCACGCTGGTGGGCAAGGTGCTCAAGGCGGATGCGCTCGCGTTGCCGATGCAGCTGGCGGCGGGCGGGTCGATCCTGCTCGGCCTCTTCGCGGTCACGCTGCCGCACACGCCGCCCAAGGCGGCAGGCACGCCGTTCAGCGTGCGTGATGCGCTGGGGCTCGACGCGCTGGCGCTGCTCAAGCGCCCCGACTTCCTGGTCTTCGTGCTGGGCAGCTTCCTGCTCTGCATCCCGCTCCAGTTCTACTACACCTTCGCCAACCCGTTCCTGAACGAGATCGGCGCTCCGGAGCCGGCGTTCATCCAGACGTTCGGACAGTGGTCGGAGATCGGCTTCATGCTGATCCTGCCCTGGTGCCTGCGCAACGTCGGCATCAAGGGGATCATGCTGGTCGGCATGCTGGCCTGGGCCGTGCGCTACTTCGCGTTCGGTGCCGGCGATGCGCACGGCGGCATGTGGCTCATCTACGCCGGCATCCTGCTGCACGGTGTGTGCTACGACTTCTTCTTCGTGGCAGGACAGATCTACACGGATCAGCGGGCGGGCGAGAAGGTGCGTGCGGCCGCGCAAGGCATGATCAACTTCGTGACCAATGGCGTGGGGTACTTCATCGGTGCGTTCGTCTCCGGCACCGTGGTGAACCGGTACGCCACCGTGAGTGCGGGCGCCGCCACCACACATGACTGGACGCGCATCTGGCCGATTCCGGCCATCGGCGCGCTGGTGGTGTTCGCGGTGTTCTTCCTGAGTTTCCGCCCGCGCGCCGAGGACAATCGCGCGCCCGTGGCGCCCTGACCCGTATGCCCCTGAGGAGCACGCCATGACGGACCGCCCGCTCTCGCGCCGCAACTTCGTCGGTGACATCATGGTCGCCGGTGCGGCCTTCTCGATCGTGCCGCGCCATGTGCTGGGCCGCGGCTTTCGCGCACCCAGCGACACGCTCAACGTTGCCTGCATCGGCGTGGGCGGCATGGGCGGCAGCGATGTGCGCGGCATGAGCGAGCACAACCTCGTCGCCTTTGCCGACGTGGACTGGGTCAGCGCAGAACGATCGTTCCTGGCATATCCCAAGGCCAAGCGGTACAAGGACTGGCGCGAGATGCTCGACAAGGAGCAGAAGTCGATCGACGCCGTGACCGTCAGCACCCCCGATCACACGCACGCGGCCGCCGGCATGGCCGCCCTCAAGCTCGGCAAGCACACCTACGTCCAGAAGCCGCTCGCGCGGACACTGGGCGAGATCCGTGCGCTGAAGGCCGAGGCCGCGCGTCGCCCGAAGCAGGCCACGCAGATGGGCAATCAGGGACATGCCGGCGAGGGCATTCGACAGATCCGCGAGTGGGTCGAGGCTGGCGCCATCGGGACGGTGCGCGAAGTGCGGTGCTGGACCAACCGGCCGATCTGGCCGCAGGGCATGCGCCGCCCGACCGACGCGCACAATGTGCCGCCCACGCTCGACTGGAACCTCTGGCTCGGACCGGTGGCCGACCGACCGTACCATCCGTCGTACGCACCGTTCAACTGGCGCGGCTGGTGGGACTTCGGGACCGGCGCCATGGGCGACATGGCCTGTCACATCATGGACGCCGCGTTCTGGGTGAACGACCTGCGCTATCCCACGCGCATCGTGCCGGAGAGCACCACGCTGTTCGCCGAAACGGCCCCCAAGGCGTCGCGCATCACGTACGAGTTCGCCGCGCGCAACGGTCGACCGCCGCTCCTGGTCACCTGGCGCGACGGGTCGATCTATCCGCCTCGGCCGCAGGACTGGCCCGATGCCAAGGCGTGGCCGTTCGACGACAGCGGACAGCTCTGGATCGGCGACAAGGGGACGCTCATTGCCGGCACCTACGGCGAGAACCCGCGCCTGTCGAACGATGAGGCGCACAAGGCACTGCTCGCCAACAAGCCCGCCGAGAAGTACCCGCGCGTGCGGGGGGTGTACGGGGAGTGGATTGATGCGATCAAGGGTGGCACGCAGCCCGGGTCAAGCTTCGCCAGCTACGCCGGGCCCCTGACGGAGATGATTGCGCTCGGGAACCTCGCCGTCCGGACGGGACGAACGCTCGAGCTCGATCCGGAATCCGGCGCGATCACGAACACCACGGTGCCGTCGGAGTTCATCATGCCGACGTATCGGCCGGGCTGGGCGTTGTAGTGTGAGCATGCGGCACTCCGCGAAGCTGCGCGCCGTTGCGCTCGCCCCCCTCCTCAGCGAGCGGTTCAGCGTGGTGCGCGAGCTTGGCGGCAGTGCGGCGGCCACGGTGCTGCTGGCCATGGACCGGCACCTGGGACGCGAAGTCGCCGTCAAGGTGTTCGAGCCCGACACCGGGTCCGCCAGCCGACAGCGATTCGACCGCGAGATCCTGCTGACGTCGCGTCTGCGCCATCCGCTCGTCGTTCCGGTCATCGATCATGGCACCATCGCGAACCATCCGTTCTACGTGATGCCGTTCGTCGCCGACGAGACGCTCCGGGTCGCACTCCATCGCGCGGAGCGCTACGAGGTCGCGGAGGCGGTGCGCATCGCGCTGGACCTGACCGAGGCACTGGCGTTTGCGCACGCGGCGGGGGTCATTCATCGGGACGTGAAGCCGGAGAACGTGTTCACCGGTGTGTCGCACACGCAGCTCACCGACTTCGGCATTGCCACGGCCATCGGTTCGTCGGAGGGGATGCGGCTGACCGAGAGTGGCGTCGTGCACGGCACCGCGATGTACATGAGCCCCGAGCAGGCGATGGGCCGACACGACCTGGACGGCCGCTGCGACCTGTATGCGCTCGGGTGCGTGCTCTGGGAACTTCTGGCGGGTGCGCCGCCATATCGCCACCCCAACATCATGCAGTTGGTGTCGATGCACCTGCAGGCCCCGATTCCCGACTTGCTGGCAGTCGCTCCCGACGCGCCACGCGCACTGGTCAAGCTGATGATCATGCTGCTCGCCAAGTCGCGCGACGACCGACCCGCGACGGCCGCCGAGGTGCATGAGCAGTTGCTCGCGATCCGTCGCGAGGTGACGGGCCAGCTCTCGGTCCCGACCATGACACCCACGCCGCTCGGCGTCGACGCGGTGACGCCGGCGATGATGGCAACGCGCCAGGGACGCAGCCTCCTCGCGCGGGGCCTGGCCGGCGGCGCCGGGGCGGTCGATGCATTGCGCGTGGCCCGCACCTACTTCGAACGTGCGCTGGCGCTGGACGACGATCACCAATCCGCGCGCCTGGGGCTGGCCGAGGTGATTCAGGCGCTGGGGGTCGCTGGCGTGGACAATCCCGAGCAGTCGCGCCGCGAGTCGGCGGCGCTGCGCATGAGCGTCGTCCAGCGCGCGAGCCCGTCGGCCGAGGTCCTCACCGTGTTGGCCGAGACGTTGCTCTACTGGGAAGACGACATCGCGGCGGCTGGACGAAACCTCGCGAGGGCGCTCGCCATCGATCCCCAGCATCCGGGCGCCCTGCGGCTGCACGGGATCTGGCTCAAGATGATGGGTCGGTCGGAAGAGGCGGCGCAGCACCTGCGTGCGGCCGTGCTCCTGCACCCGCGCGACGTCGACATGCATCTCGCATTGGCCGACGCGCTGAGTGCCCTCGGCCGCGACCTTGAAGCACTGCGCGAGCTGCAGATGGCGCGGCGTCCTGATCCGCGACATGCCGGCGCGCTGGAGCGGACCGCGCGCGCGGCACATCGCGTCGGGCTCGTGGCCCAGGCGATCGAGGCCTACCGGGGGTGGCTGATGCAGCGGGGACCCGCCACCCGCGTGGCCGCGTTCGATGCCGACGTGAAGTCGCGTGGTTGGACGGACGCACGACGAGCCGATCTCAAGCGCGAGCTCGACGGCCTGATGCGCCGTGCTGCGGCGGAAGATCCGTTCATGCCTCGGGGCTCGCACCGCCAGGTCGCGGATGATCTGGTCGTGGTCCTGGCCGACCTCGGCCTCTGGACCGAGGCGATGGATTGCCTGATCGAGGGCGCGCGACGCCGGCCGGCGCGACTGCGACTGGCGTTGACCGACCTTCCCATGGACCGACGCGGGCTCGCCAGCGACCCGCGCTACGCCCCACTGCTCCGCGACGCGGGGCTCGAGGAACTCACATGAGCGTGCTGGTTGAAGCTGCGGTGGAGTCGTTCGGCCGGGCCTTCGACGCGCAGCAGAGTGGCTGCAAGCGCATCGAGCTGTGCGGGTCGTTGCACAACGGCGGCGTGACGCCCAGCGCCGGGTTGATCGCACGATGCTCCCAGCGGCTGATCACCTCCGTGCACGTGCTCATCCGCCCGCGCACGGGAAGCTTTGTCTACGACGAGGATGACGTCGGCATCATGATGAAGGACATCCTCGTGGCCAAGGAGCTCGATGCCGACGGCGTGATGATCGGCGCGTTGACCGCCGAGGGAGACATCGACGTGGCGGTGATCTCGGAGCTGATGGCGGTGGCGACGCCGATGAAGGTGGGGTTTCATCGCGCGTTCGACGACGTGACGGATCAGGACGAGGCGCTGGAGTTGCTCGTCTCCCTGCAGCTCGATTCGATCCTCACGACCGGCGGCAAGCCGACGGCCATGGAGGGCGCGGCGCAGTTGGCGCACCTCGTGAACCGTGCGCACGACCGGATCACCATCATCGGTGCCGGGTCAGTGACGGCAGCGAACGCGGCGGCGCTGGTGAAGGCGACCGGGGTGAAGGAGTTGCATGCGTCGCGGTTTGAAGGGATCGCAGCGGCGGTGAACGGCTGAGGCGACACGTCGCACGGGTCCGACCCGCACGTCGCTACCGCGCTGGCAGCGGCATGAGCGACGCTGCTGCACGTGGCGTCGCCGTCCGGTAGTCGAGCCCCAGCGCCGCCGCCACGCTCGCCGCGACCTGCCCCTGCGTCACCCGCGCCGTGGTGATCTCGCCCAGTTTCTGCGCGCGCGCGCCGAACGTCGCGATCCAGATCCGTTCGGCGCCATCCACGGTCCGCCCGTGATCGGTCCAGCGGTCGCCATCGCCGCGGCCGTGGTCGGTCGTCACGATGAAGGTGACGCCGTCCCTGTACGCAGGTATCGCCTTCATCGTGTTCCACAGCTCCTCGACGAAGCCGTCGACGCCGCGCGCCGACCGCAGGTACAAGTCGTAGCGCTTCTCGTGCGCCCACTCGTCGGTCTCGCCGTAGCCCACGTAGAGCGCACGTGGCGCATGGCGCTTCACTTCAGCGATGACGAGCGCCTGCATCTGCGCGTCGAACGACATCCCGTCGCCGAACGGCCGCGTCATCGTGGCGTACAGCCGCGCCAACGTCGGATCCCGGACATCGGCCGGCAGCGGGTCGAATGCGGCGTGCACCGGGAACGCGGCTCGACCCACATTGAAGATTCGCCGGAACGCGTCCCATGAGCCGAACGCGAGCACCCGGCCAGCGAACCCCGGCTGTGCATGGATCCAGTCGAAGACGGTCCGGTTCCGGTTCGGCGGATCCTCGTTGCTGTTGATGGTCGAATCGGGGAAGCCGGTGAGGAGCTCGTTGTAGCCCGGGTAGGAGAAGTTGCGCCCGTTGAGCACCACCGCCTCGGAACGAGCGGACGCATGGCCCCACACGCTGCCGTTGCGCTCGATCTGGCTCCAGAGGAATGGCCAGATGGCACGACGACGGGCGTCCGGTGTTGCCCGCCAGAAGTCGCGCTGCAGCGACGCCGTGTCAGCCACGCCACTCGCTGCGTTCATGCGAGCGGCGTCGGCGCCCGTGAACAGCTCCTGCCAGCGGAAGCCGTCGGTCACGATGAGCACGACCGCAGGCCCGCTCGACGTGCCGCTCGGTGGACGCGGATGCTGTGCCTGCAGCGACGTCAATCCAGCGGCCGCCAGCAGCGCGACGCTGGCCAGTCGTGCGCCCAGACGCCGCGCCCATGGTGCGGCCACGCGCAGGACTACCGCGGCTTCCACGTCCCCTTCGCAACCTGCGGCACGAACTTCTCGATGCCGCGCGGCGGGACCGCCAGCGTCTTGCCCTCCTCGGCGCTCTTGTACGCCGTCATGAGCATCTTGCACACCTCCACGCCATCGTCCCACGTCACCAGCGCCTTCTCGAGCCCCAGGAACGCCCGACAGAAGTGCCGATTCTCCCCGGTGTACCCGTACGCCGCGTACTCCTCCGGCACGACCGGCATGACGCCCTGCTCGGCGTTCTGCTTCTCCACGAGATCCTCGCCCGAGCGGCCGCGCACCTCCCGGCTGAAGAACAGCTGCAGACCGCTGTCGAGCGAGTTCCATCGCATCGAGTACTCGGGCCCGAGCAACTCGGCCGACAGCCGGAGCCCGGCACCCACAAAGCTCCACGACGTCGTCGCCTCACCAATCACGGTCAGTCCATCGTCTGTCTCGAACTCGATCGCGACCGAGGCAAAGTCCTCGGAGGGGCGCTTCGCATAGTCGACCGCCGGTCCCATCGCCTTCTTGAGCTTGGCCACATACGCCGGGCGTGACCACTTGAGCGATGCGATCTGCCCGGTGATCCGCGTCGGGCGCACCGTGCTGAGCGGTTCGCCCGGCTTCGTCAGCAGGTGTTGCACCATGAGCGCCGAGTGACACATCATGTCGTTGAGCACGCCACCGCCCTGCAGGTTCCCCTGCCAGAACCACGGCATGTGCGGCCCCGCATGCTCTTCGGCAGCGCGAGCCAGGTACGGCCGACCCGTCGTGGCCGCGCCCCGCGCCCAGAGCAGGTTGCGGCCCGCCTCGACGTGCGGCGCGAACAGCTGATTCTCGAGGTATCCCGTGGGAATCCCGGCCGCCTTGACCAGTTTGTTGACCTTGATGGCCTCAGCCACGTTGCGCGCGAGCGGCTTCTCGCATGCGATCCCGAGCAATGGCGCGCGTCGCTCGCGTGCCACGCGGACAATCGTCTCGATATTCTCGATCCGCGCATGATTGGCGCCGCAGAGCCAGATCGCTTCGATGGCCGGGTCCAGCACCATCGCCTCGAGCGACCGGTAGGCGGTCGCATCGCCCACATCGAGCTCCTTGGCGAGCTTGGCCGCCTTCACGGCGTTCTTGTGATTGGGGCTCCAGATGCCGCGGACATCCGCCTCGCGGACGGCCACCATGGAGCGCAGGTGGAACTGCGCGTTGAATCCGGAGCCGACGAAGCCGATACCGAGGGTGCGGGCCATGGGAACGTGTGAGGTCAGGGGGTGACGGACGACCGGCGAGCGCCGATGAGGTACCACGATTCCTGCCGAGGATGAAAGAACTTCCACCCGTCGTTGGTGAGATAGGCGTCGTCTTCCATCATGACCGCAACGCCTTGGCCACCCCACTCCGGGACCGGTGTGGTGGTGTTCAGTTCGATCGAGATGTACGATCCGAGCCGCAGCGTCTTGGGGAGCTCGGCCGGATCACGCTGTGCAGAGCGGAAGTCGATGCCGGCGCCGAGCCCGTGGCCCTGCACGCCGATCGGATGCGAGTAGATCATGGCCGTGATGCCGCGCGCCTTCATGTCGGCCATCGTCGAATCGTAGACCGATGCGGCCGTCCGGCCCGGGCGGGAGAAGCGCTGCATCATCACGTCCTGCAGCGTGTTCGTGTTCTTCATGGCCGCCTTGAGACCCGCTGGCACGTCCGTCTCTCCGGGGAGCAGCACATAGCCCATCTTCTGCCAGTCGGTATCGAAACCCATGGCCGTGATGCCGAAGTCGAGATGGATCACGTCACCGCGGCGGATGACCGTGCTCTCGGCCGCCACGGCGAGGAAGCCACGCGAGGTCGCGTTGTTCGACGACTTGCGCTGCACGCGCATGTCGGGCTGGAACCAGGTGCGCACCCCGGCGGCCCACATGGCATCGTAGAGCCAGCGACGCACGTCGCCGACCGTGGACTTGTCCGGCGTGATCACCTCGTCGGACAGGGCGCGCTTGGTGATCTGGTCCGTGAGGCGCACCAGCGTCGTGTACGACGCGGCTTCGTCCGGCAGGCGCGTGTCGCAGTACTCCTCGATGAGTGACGCCGCGCTCACGATCCGGGCCTTCCCCTCGGGCCCCAGTGCATCGGCGATCAGCGTGTAGCTGTCGTGCGTGAGCGAGCGCTGCACGCCGCGGCGGCCGCCGATCGAGAGGCCGATCGTCGCGGGCTTGTGCTCGGCGACGAGCGCGGCAATGGTCTGCGCGGGCGGCTTGGGTTCGTTGCTCGACTCGAAGAAGCGCGCCGTGTTCTCCTCGGCGTAGCCCGTGATGGCCACCTTGCGCAGCCGATCGCCGGCATCGATGAAGACGAAGATGTCGCGGTTGCCGGTGTACGGGCGTGGCGGCGCAACGAGCTGCGTGAGCGGGTCGTCGTGAAACTCCTCGTTGACGACGATCCACATGGCGATCTTGTGGCGGCGCATCATGTCGAGCAGCATCGCGTGGCGCTGGACGAGCCATCCTTCACGAATGCGGATCTGCTCGGACCAGGTCGGAAGGACGATCTGGGCCTTGGCGCCGCTTGGCGCGACGGCTGGAGTGCGCCGTGCCACCGGTTGGGCGGCCGCAGTCGACGCGAGCGCCGCCGCACACGCGGCTGCGAGGAGGGAGCGCTGTATCATGATCATTCGCCGTAGGGGATCCAGACGTTCTTGACTTGCACTGCTGCACGCAGGAACTCGCGCCCTTCGCCTTGCTCGATGCTGAACCAGTCACGAGCCTTGGCGTCGCAGAAGGTGCGCTTCATGTTGGCCGCGCTCGCCGCTTCGACCGCCTGCACGCCGCCCGCGTGGCCAAAGTACCAGAGGGCTTCGACGTCGTCGTGATCGGCCAGCACCTTGACCAGCGCGTCCTTGGCGCCGGTCACGATGTTGACGACGCCGGCCGGGACATCGCTCGTCTCGAGCACCTGATAGAAGTCGGTCGCGGCGAGCGGATGCGCCTCGCCCGGAATCGCGATGACCGTGTTGCCCATCGCGATGGCGGGCGCGACGCAGCTGATGAATCCGAGCAATGGTGCGACATCCGGGCAGCCGAGCCCCATGACGCCGATCGGTTCATGCATGGCGAGCGCGACGCCACGAATGGGCACGTTGTGCACGGCGCCGTCGTGTTTGTCGGCCCAGGCGGCGTACGTGAAGAGGCGCTTGATGCTCGCGTCCACTTCCTTGGTGCCCGCGCGCTTCGGTGCCCCCGTGAGTGCGGCAATGCGCCCGGCAAACTCGGAGCGGCGCGCCGACAGGTTCTCGGCCAGATAGTAGAGGATCTGCGCCCGCGCGTGACCGGTCGACTTGCCCCACGCCTTCCACGCCGCGTGCGCTGCCTCGACGGCGTTGCGGATGTCCTTCCGGCTCCCCTCGCCGACTTCGCCAAGCGGCGTTCCATCGGGCGCGTAGATGGCGCGACTGTACGTCGCGTCGGGCCGCGCCTGCTTGCCGCCGATGAACAGCTTGGGCGTCCGGTTGAGCGCGAGGCCGCCATCATCGTCGTGCGAAGCGAACGACTGCGTGGCGGGTGCGACCGGCGCGGCGCGTGTGGCTGGCGCGGTGATCACCGCGCGCCCCGCCGCGTGCGCCCATGCCGGCACCACGTACTCCCACATCCCCTCGCGTCCGCCCTCGCGTCCGAAGCCGCTCTCGCGATAGCCGCCGAAGCCCGCGGAGGCGTCGAACAGATTGGTGGCATTGATCCAGACCACACCAGCCTTGAGCTTCGGCGCAATGTCGAGCGCAAGGTTGATGTTCTCCGTCCAGAGCGTCGCCGCCAGCCCGTAGATCGTGTTGTTGGCGAGCGCGACCGACTCTTCCGGCGTGCGGAAGGTCATGGTCACCATGACGGGTCCGAAGATCTCGACCTGCGCGATCGTCGACGCGGGTTGCACGTCGGTGAAGAGGGTCGGCGGATGGAACCAGCCCTCGGCGGGCATTGCCCACGACGGCTGCCACATCGTGGCGCCTTCCTTGACGCCCACGTCGCACAGTTCACGAATGCGCGCCAGCTGTACGGGTGCGACGATGGCGCCGATGTCCACCGTCTTGTCGAGCGGCTTGCCGACGCGCAACGACTCCATGCGCGTGCGCAGCTTGCTCACCAGCCGTTCGGCGATCCCTTCCTGCACCAGCAGGCGCGAGCCCGCGCAGCAGACCTGCCCCTGGTTGAACCAGATCGCATCGACGACGCCTTCGACCACGGCGTCGAGGTCGGCGTCTTCATAGACGATGAACGGCGACTTGCCACCCAGCTCGAGCGAGAGCTTCTTTCCCGAGCCGGCCGTCGCCTTGCGAATCGACCGGCCGACGTCCGTGGAGCCGGTGAACGCGATCTTGTCGACATCGGCGTGCGCCACGATGGCCTTGCCCGTGTCGCCATCACCGGTCACGACGTTCAGGACCCCGGCCGGCAGTCCTGCCAGACGCGCCAACTCGGCGAAGCACAGTGCCGAAATCGGCGTGAACTCCGCCGGCTTGAGCACGACCGTGTTTCCGGCTGCGAGCGCCGGGGCCACCTTCCACGCAAGCATCAGCAGCGGGAAGTTCCACGGAATCACCTGCCCGACGACGCCCACGGGCTCGTGTCCCGCGAACTCGGTCTCGAACAGCTGCGCCCAGCCCGCGTGATGGTAGAAGTGGCGGGCGACGAGCGGAATGTCCAGGTCGCGCGCCTCGCGGATCGACTTGCCATTGTCGAGCGATTCGAGCACGGCCAGCAACCGCGCATGCTTCTGCACTTCGCGTGCGAGGGCATACAGGTGGCGCGCGCGCGCGTGTCCGCCGAGCGCTGACCACGCCGGAAAGGCTGCGCGCGCAGCGGCGACCGCGTCGTGCACGTCGGCGGCAGAACCCTGCGTGCACTGCGCCAACACGCCGCCGGTGGAGGGATCGTGCACATCGAACAGCGTACCCGCGGCGGTCCACGCGCCGTTGATGAAGTGCCCGAAGCGGCCGCCATGACGCGCGAGCCACGCCCGCGCCTCGGTGTCACTCTCTGGCGCGGGCCCGTAGGCCATGGTCTCGAAGATCTCGGCGACGGTCGCGGTAGCCATCACGGGTCAGGGCAGCGGGTGGCGGTGCGCCGCGGCATAGCGGCCCGTCACGAACATCTCGAGCTGGCGCTCGATGTCGGTGAGCAGGGTCGAGGCGCCGAAGCGGAAGAGATCGGGGCGAAGCCAGCGATCGCCCAACTCTTCCTTCATGAGGATCAGGTACTCGAGCGCATTCTTGGCGCTGCGAATACCGCCGGCCGGCTTGAAGCCGATCGCGTAGCCGGTGCGTTCGTGATACTCGCGGATCATCCGCGCCATGACGAGCGCGTACGGCAGCGTCGCGTTGGCGGCTTCCTTGCCCGTGCTTGTCTTGATGAAGTCGGCCCCCGCCTGCATGGCGACCACGCTCGCGCGCGCCACGTTGGTGAGCGTGGCCAATTCACCGGTGGCGAGAATCGCCTTGAGGTGTGCATCTCCGCAGGCCTCGCGGAACGCCTTGACCTCCTCGTAGAGTGCGGCCCAGTTGCCCGTGAGCACGTGGGCGCGCGTGATGACGATGTCGATCTCCTTCGCGCCCGCGGCAACGGAGGCGTGAATCTCCTCGATGCGCTGCGGCAGCGGCGAGAGGCCGGCGGGGAAGCCCGTGCTCACGGCCGCAACGGGAATGCCGGTGCCCTTGAGCGCGTCGACGGCGGTGGCAACGAGCTGGTGATACACGCACACCGCACCGACCGTGATCTCGAGGCGGCGGACGCCGAGCGCATCGGACACGTCGTCGCGAACGGGGCGGCGCGCCTTGGCGCACAACCGGCGCACGTTGCCCGGTGTGTCGTCGCCCGCGAGCGTGGTCAGGTCGATGCAGCTGATGGCCCGCAGCAACCAGGCGGCCTGCCACTGCTTCTTGACCGTGCGGCGCGTGCCGATCGTGCTCGCGCGTCGCTCGGCCGCCGAGCGGTTGACGCGGACGTTCAGGACCGCGTCCAGGTCGAGCGACATCCCGGGGTTCCGCACGACGTGGCCGACCGGCGGGGCCGGGCGCGGCGTCGACAGGACGAGGCGGGGGCGGGACATGCCTACACTATAGTTGCGCGGTGCCTTGCCCGCGAGCGGTGCGCACGGCGCGCGTATCGTGCGGTGACCGCGGGCATCGCGCGCTACTTCTCAATGAACGCCTGCGCGACAAGCGCTGCGAAGGTTGCCGGCGCCGTTGCCCGCGAGGGCAGCAGTTGCATCATCCAGACGATCACGAGGCGATTGTCCGGATCCACCGAATACGTGGACCCGTAGGCGCCTCCCCAGCCGAACGAGCCGACGGACTGGTACGAGTCGAGCCGCTCGGTCGTCTCGAAGCCCAAGCCGAAGCCTCGGGCGCCATCGTCGCGGTAGCGCGTCCCGACCATGTTGGTGTGCATGAGCGCCACGCTACGCGGGCTGAGGATGCGCACACCGTCGAGCGCGCCACCACGGCGGATCGCCTCGAGGAAGCGCGCATAATCGCGGGCCGTGGAGGTGAGTCCGGCTCCCCCGGCGAAGCTGCGGCGGGGTCCGTCCACGTAATGACCTTGCCCGCGCGCGCCGTCGGGGGCGCGGACCGCCTTGCCGCCGGAGTCGGACATGTAGACGGTGGCGAGTCGTGCGCGGTCTGCCGGGTCGACAAAGAACTTCGTGTCGCGCATTCCGAGCGGACCGGTGATGCGCTCACGGATGAAGACGTCGAGGGGCTTCCCCGAGGCCTTCTCCACGACGCACCCGAGAATGTCGGTGTTGTAGCCGTAGACGAAGCGCTCCCCCGGTTGCGCGACGAACGGGAGCGTCCCGAGCCGCTCCATGGTGGCACACACGGGCTCGTCCTTGTCGGCGGTATACCAGCCCCATCCGGCGGACGGGCCGAGGCCCTGGGCGGCGTACAGTGGCGCGACGAGCGGCTCCGTGCCGTACGAGATACCGGCCGTGTGCGTGAGCAGGTCGCGGATGGTGATGGCACGCGTGGCAGGCACGAGGGTGCGACCCGTGTCGGCCTTCACCGCCACCATGGACTTGGCGAAGGTGGGGATGAAACGGCTGACCGGTGCGCCGAGTGTGAGCCGCCCCTCCTCGACGAGCATGAGGATGGCGGCGCTGGTGAGTGCCTTGGTCTGCGAGGCGATGCGAAACACGGCATCGCTGGTCATGCGGCGTCCCGACTGCTTGTCGGCCCAGCCCACGGCGCGTTCGTAGACAGGCCTGCCGTCACGCAGGACGAGGAGAACGCCGCCGCCGATCTGTTCCTCGCGTACGGCGCGTTCGAGCGCGGAGTCGATGCGTGCGAGGCGGTCGCGTGATCCGGGGGGGCGGTCTGGAGCGTTCTGCGCGCGGGTCGGGAGGGGCGAAAGCAGGATCAGGAGCACGATAAAAAGCAGGTCCTTCGCTGCGCTCAGGACGACGTTGATTCTCATGAGTCTCTCCGGTTGAACGGATTCACGGTCTTGCCCACGGCGCGCCCTCTCCATGCACGGTACCTGATGCCCGGGATCCTGAACGTTCAGCCGACCATCCCCGAGCGGTCGTCGTCGGCGTACAGGGGCAATATCACGTCGGCAATGGACAATTGGCGGCCGGTGCGCCACAATCGAGGCGAAGATGCGGCCCGACACTCGAGGCCGCCAGCTTCCGGATCGAAACGGCGGCCAGCGCGCGGGGGGCACATGTTCGAAGACGCGGAACTGGGGCACAAGATCGACAAGGCGACGTTCGCCAAGCGCGAGGTGGAGCTGCGCGAGCAGCTGCTCGCGGCGCAGGTCGCGCTCGCCGAGCACAAGCACACGGCTGTCGCCGTCCTCATCAACGGGGTCGAGGCCGGGGGCAAGGGCGAATCGGTCGCCGCGCTCACCAGCTGGCTCGATGCGCGTTTCGTCGAGGTCGAAGCCTACGACGCCCCGAACGATGAAGAGCGCGAGCGCGCCCCGATGTGGCGCTACTGGCGCATCCTCCCTCCACGCGGGCGCATCGCCATCTTCTTCGGCAACTGGTACACGCAGCCGATCGTCGAGCGCGTCCTCGGCAAGGGGAAGGGTCGGGATGCGGCATTCGAGCGCAGCCTCGAGGAGATCACCCGCTTCGAGGCGATGCTCGCAGCCGAGCAGGTGTTGCTGGTGAAAAGCTGGTTCCACCTGAGCAAGAAGGTCCAGAAGAAGCGCCTCACGCAGCTCGAGGCGAATCCGGAGACGCGCTGGCGCGTCACCAAGGAGGACTGGCGCCGCTTCAAGCGCTACGACGAGTTTCGTGCCATCTCGGAGCGCGCGCTCCGCCGCACCAGCACCGCCGGTGCCCCGTGGACGATCATCGATGGCACCGACGACGAGTACCGGAAGATCGTGCTCGGCGAGACGCTGCTGCGCGCGATGAACGCGCGCGCGAGCGTGCCGGCCGAACGGCGCGATCCCGAGCGAAAGGCGGTCCAGCGGACGTCGATGCGTCCTGCGCCGGTGGATGGGAAGACAGTCCTCACCGAGTTGGACCTCACGCAGACGCTGTCCGACGCGAAGTACGAGAAGCAGCTCACCGCCCTCCAGTCGCGCCTCGCCCGCTTGACGCGACATCCCCACTTCGCGGAGCGCGCGCTCGTGGTCGTCTTCGAGGGGAACGACGCGGCCGGAAAAGGGGGCACGATCCGGCGCGTGACCTCGGCGGTCGACCTGCGCCTGATGCGCGTGGTCTCCATCGCGGCACCATCGGACGAGGAGCGGGCGCAGCCGTATCTGTGGCGATTCTGGCGACAGCTCCCCCGGCGTGGTCGCATGACGATCTTCGATCGCAGCTGGTATGGCCGGGTGCTGGTCGAGCGCGTCGAGGGCTACGCCGCCGATGCGGACTGGCGCCGCGCGTACGGCGAAATCAACGACTTCGAGATGGAGCTCACGCGCCACGGGACGATCGTCGTGAAATTCTGGTTGGCGATCAGCAAGGCCGAGCAGCTGACACGGTTCAAGGCGCGCGAGGCCGTGTCGTTCAAGCAGTTCAAGATCACCGACGACGACTGGCGCAACCGGAAGCGGTGGGACGCCTATGCCAATGCCGTGTGCGACATGGTGGAACGCACGAGTACGGCCATCGCACCGTGGGTGTTGGTCGAGGCCAACGACAAGCGGTTCGCGCGCGTCAAGGTGCTGCGCACGCTGGTGGAGCGGCTGGAGGCCGAGTTGGGGCACGCCTAGCGCGCGCCTTCGCGCGCGCCCCACGCCCTACACGTCGCAGAGCTGTACGGCCTCGCGGAGCGACGTCAGGGGATCGCGCGTGGGCACGAACTCGTGGGCCACGTAGCCCGTGTAGCCCGACTCCGCGATCGCGCGCATCACTGTGCGCCAGTTGAGCTCCTGCGTGTCATCGAGTTCATGCCGTCCGGGAACGCCGCCGGTATGGAAGTGACCGAAATACGGCGCCTGATCGCGAATCGTCCGGATCACGTCGCCTTCCATGATCTGCATGTGGTAGAGGTCGTTGAGGAGCTTGACCCGCGGCGAGCCGACCCCCTTCATCACCTCGACGCCGAACCAGGTGCGATCGCCATGGTAGTCCTTGTGGTCCACCTTGGAGTTGAGCAGTTCGACACAGACCGTGACTCCCGTCTCCTCGGCGAGCGGGGCGATGCGCTTCAAGCCGGCAATCGCGTTGGCGATGCCCTCCGCGTCCGACCGGCCGTCGCGGTTGCCGAACATCGCGATGATGTTCGGCACCCCCGCGGCCTTCGCACGCGGCAGCGTTGCCTCGAGCTCCTTGAGGAGCATCGCGTGATTGGCGGCGTTCGTGAAGCCGGTGCGGAGGAAGTCGCGCCGCTCCGTGGGGTAGCCCATGGAGCAGACGAGTCCCTCGCTCGCGACGACGCCCCAGTCGGCCGGCTGCAGCAGGTCGATCGCGGCGAGCCCCATGGCCTTGCTGGCGCGGCAGAACTCGGGCAGCGGAATCTTCTCGTAGCACCACCGCGAGACCGACTGCTTGATGCGGCCACCGGCGGGCGCTGTCACCGTCACGGCTGAGTCGTACCGAAGCGGCACGCCACCCAAGGCCGCGCCCGCGGCTGCCGCAGCACCCGCACCGAGAAACTCACGTCGCGTGGTCGTCACGCCCGCCCTCAGAAGGTGAGTGTGCGCAGGTAGGCCGCACTCGCCTGGATCGAGAGGAGCGCATCGGGGGGATTGTCGTGCTCCACGTAGAAGTGCCGGATGCCGGCCTGCGCGCGCTTGGCGAAGATCTTGGCGAAGTTGATCTGTCCCTTGCCGACATCGCTCATGGCAAACGTCGGCGCCGGACCGGCGTCCTTCACGTGCACCAGCGAGAACCGTCCGGGATGCGCCGCGAAGTACGCGAGCGGGTCGCCGCCGGCGCGCGTCATCCAGTACAGGTCCATCTCGAAGTCGACGCTGCTGCCCGCCGTCCGCTCGAGCATGATATCCAGACCGCGCGTGTCACCGATGCGCATGAGTTCCATGTCGTGGTTATGGAAGCCCAGGCGAATGTTGGCGCTCTTCGCGATGCTGGCGGCCTTGAGCAGCGAGTCCGCGACCGCCTTGTAGGCGTCCGCCGAGGCGCGATCCGCCTCGGGCAGCCAGGCGAGGACGAGCCACTGCTGGCCGATCGCCGCTGCCACCTCGACCGTCTTGGCGAAGTCGGGGCTCCGAAGATCGTTCATCGCGATGTGCGCGGACGGCGATGTCAGGCCGTTGGCCTTGAGTGCCGCGGTGATCTGTGCCGGCGTCCGACCGTAGTAGCCCGCAAACTCCACCTCCTTGTAGCCCGCCGCCGCGACCTGCGCGAGCGTGCGCTCGACGGATTGCCCCATGAGGCCGCGGACGGTGTAGAGCTGCAGGCCGATGCGATCCAGCTGATCGGGCAGGATGGGCAGCGAGAAGCCTCGGAGCTCCTGCTTGGGCAGGAAGGCGGCGCCGCCGAGCAGCGTCGCGGCACCGCGCATGAAGTCACGTCGGGAAGTAGGCATCCCCAAGGTTGTCGCGCGGGCCCGGCGGCGTCCAGAGGGGCCGGCTCAGCCTCCGCAGGTTGGGCGGCCGGCGGCGGCCTGCTCGAACATCGGGACCCACTCGGCGAGCGCCGCAGTCCCCTTGTCGTTCTCGTACCACTTGAGCCGTCCCCCGAACCGCTGATCGGCGGGGAGCGAGTCCTTGGGTGTCTTGAGCCAGGCGATCAGTGTGGACGGTCGCTCCACCCAGCACGCGATGACGCGATCCTGCGCATCAAGCACGACCACCGTGGGGGTGGCGGCGCGGCCGTCCGGCGTCCGGTGCGCCTCCATGATCGAGCGCCCCGCCTTGGAGTCCACGACGCGCACGCCGATGTTCGGCGCGAGCTGCACGAGCCGCACGAGGTAGGGCATCGAGTTCATGGAGTCGCTGCACTCTTCCTCGGCCACGATCAGCACGCGGAGCGGCGTGGTGAGCGCGCGCATGCGCGCGGCGAGGGCGTCGGGGATCGCGCCCCACTCGTTCCGCTTTTCCCAGTCTGCCTTGCGGCTCTTGAACCGGCTGCTGAACTCGCCGAAGGTGATGCCATCTCGCCAGAGGGCGGACGGTGACGGCGTCGAATCGGCGACGGTCACGGCGGGCGACGCGCACGCCGGGCGCGCGCCGGGGAGCAGCGGGGCGCCCAAGGCGACCAGCACGAGATAGACAGGGAGCGACATGGGTCGAAGTTAGCCGGGGACGATGGCGGGGGATCAGCTGAAGGCTGGCGTCATCTGCCCAAGGATCAGCGTCACGTTGTCGGTCGCGCCGCGTTCCAGCACCAGATCGATGAGACCGCGTCCGATCGCTTCGGATGAGGCGTCCTTCGCCATCCAGCTGGCGATCTCGTCGTCACTCACGTGCTTGGTCAAGCCGTCGGTGCAGAGCAGCATCCGGTCGTTCCGCTGCACATCGGTCACGAACGAGTCCGGGGCAAGTTCAGCGGCGCCCAGCGCGCTCCAGAGCACGTGATGGAGTCGCGAGTTCTCCAGCTCTTCGGGTGATCGCTTGCCGGTATCGACGAACATCTGCGCGACCGTCTGGTCCTTGGTGAGGCGTTCGAGCTGTCCGTCGCGCAAGCGGTAACACCGACTGTCACCCACATGCACCAGGTGCGCGCGTGGCCAGACGATCGTCACCATGGTCAGCGTGGTGGCCATGCCGCGCGTGGCACCGTCCTTCTCGCCCGCCTCGCGCACGAGCAGGTGCGTGCGCTCGACGGCCTTGAGCATCTCGTCGACGAAGGCACGTTCGGACGCGGGCTCATCGCGCGCGTAATAGTCCATCGCCTCCGTCACGTACCGGGCGGCTGCCCGGAGCGCTGCCTGGCTGGCTTCGGCGCCGCCGACCCCGCCGCCCACGCCATCGGCGACCAGGAAGAGCATGCCCCGCCGGGCCGAGGTCATGAGCGCCGGATCGGAATCGTCGAGGGACGTCTCATGCACCACGAGCGCGTGGTGGAGGCTCGCGACCATGAACGAGTCCTGATTGTCTTCGCGGACCTTGCCGACGTGGCTCGTGCCAAACACGTCGATGTCCCGGCCGCGGGGACGGTGCGTGTCAGAAGACGGCGGGTTCGGCAGCGGGTCGGCCATGCGCGTCTCGCGGGTGGCGGGGGACTGTTCGCGAACATACCGCCCCCCCGCGTCGGGTGCTATCCTCCTCCGCTGCATGACGTCTCCCGCCAACTCACCGCCGCGCCCGATCGCCGCGCCACCCGTGGGCGGTCCACCGCGGTCGCCCGGCTACGACCTGCCGCACCGCGACAAGGTCGTGACCATGGCCGGGTCGTTGATCGGGCTCTTCCTAGCCGCACTGGACCAGACCGTGGTGGGCACGGCGGGGCCGGCGATCCAGCGGGATCTGCACATCGAACCCGCGCTCTATCCGTGGCTCACCACGGCCTACCTCGTCGCGACGACCGTGCTCGTACCGGTGTACGGCAAGTTGTCCGATCAGCTCGGCCGCAAGAGTGTGCTGCTGGCGGGGATCCTGCTCTTCCTGGGCGGGTCGATGCTCTGCGGTTTCGCCTACAGCACGTGGAGCCTGATCGCCTTCCGCGCGGTGCAGGGATTCGGCGCGGCGGCGCTCTACACGAGTGCCTTCTCGGTGATTGCCGACCTGTATCCTCCGGCGGAGCGCGGCAGGTACCAGGGACTGTTCAGTGCCGTGTTCGGCGTGAGCAGTGTCGTTGGGCCGCTGCTGGGCGGCTTCATCACCGACCGGTTGAGCTGGCACTGGGTCTTCTTCGTCAATCTGCCCCTCGGCCTCCTCGCAATCGCGCTCATCTGGCGGCGCATGCCCAACATCACGCGGCGTGCCCCGGGCGATCCGCTCAGCGTTGACGTCCCGGGAGCGCTGCTGCTCATGGCGAGCATCGCGCCCTTCCTGGTTGCGCTCAGCTTCGGCCGGACGCACGTCGTACCGGGTGAAGCCGGCTTCCTCTGGTCGTCGCCGATCATCCTCGGCTTGTTCGCGCTCTCCGTGGTGTCGGGGGTGTTGTTCGTCAGGCAGGAGCGGCGCGCGAGGGAGCCGATCGTCGATTTCTCCCTGTTCGCCGACCCCACGTACGCGATCTGCAACGCGGGGTCGCTCATCCTCGGGTCGAGCTTTCTCGCGGGTCCGGTCTTCCTGCCGCTCTACCTCGTGAACGTGGTCGGCGTCAGCGCGACCAAGGCCGGCCTGGGCATGCTGCCGCTGACGTTCGGCATCGTCATCGGCGCTGCGGTGGGTGGGCGGCTCGGCGGAACCAGCGGGCGCTACAAGCCGATCCTCCTGGGCGCGCTCTGCGTCCTGCTGGCCGGTTTCCTGCTGATGGCGACCACGCTGTCGTCGGACAGCTCGCTCGCATCCGTCGCGGTGCGCATGGCGCTCGTGGGGCTCGGCATGGGCCCGACACTTCCGCTCTTCACGATGGCCATCCAGAACGCCGTGAGCATCCAGCAGATTGGCGTGGCCACCGCATCGGTCACCTTCGCGCGTGCCCTCGGGCAAGTGCTGGGCGTTGCGGTCATGGGATCGATTTTCGCCGGTGTGCTCGGGAGCGCTGCGGCCACGATCGGCGTCGAAGGCGGCATCTCCGCGGTCGGCGCACTGGCCGCAACGCCCGCGGGTCGCGAGGCGATCACGCACGGCATCCGGTTGCTCTTCGGGTGTGGGCTGGTGATGGCCAGCATCGGTCTGGCGGTCTCGAGCCGGCTGCCCGACATCCGCCTCGCGAGCCGTTCGGCACCGCGACCCGTCGCGGCCGAGTAGGATCCGCCGATGCGACGCCTCTGGAGCAACCTGACGTTCCGCGTGCTGCTCGCGGTGGCCATCGGCGTGGTCCTGGGCATCGCGGCGCCCGATACCGCCAAGGCGATGCGGCCGCTCGGCGACACGTTCATCAATCTGGTCCGGATGGTCATCGCGCCGGTGATCTTCCTGACCGTCGTGCTGGGCATCGCGCACATGCGCGACCTGAAGAAGGTCGGGCGCGTCGGCGGCAAGGCCTTCGTCTACTTCGAGGTCGTGACAACGGTCGCACTCGCGATCGGGTTGGTGATCGTGAATGTCACCAAGCCCGGCGCCGGCATCGACAAGACGGCGCTCGCCGGCGGCGACATCAGCAAGTACACGCAGGCGGGGCAGCAGCTCTCGATCGTCGAGTTCTTCACGCACATCGTGCCGTCGAGTGTCGTCGATGCGTTCGCCAAGGGTGACATCCTGCAGGTGGTGTTCTTTGCCGTGCTCTTTGGCGCGGCGGTCGCCACCATGGGTGACGCCGCCGACACGCTGGTCCGGCTGCTCGACCAGCTGCTGCACGCGATGTTCAAGATCGTCGGCTTCATCATGGTCGTCGCCCCCATCGGCGCGTTCGGCGCCATGGCCTACACGGTCGGCAACTTCGGCCTCAAGACGCTGTTGCCACTCGGACGGTTGATGGTCGACGTGTATGCGACGATGGCCGTGTTCGTCTTCGTGGTGCTCGGCTTGATCGCCCGTGTGAGCGGCTTTTCGCTCTGGAAGTTGCTCGTGCACATCAAGGACGAGATCCTGCTGGTGCTCGGCACCTCGAGCTCGGAAGCGGCGTTGCCTCGCCTGATGGAGAAGCTGGAGAAGGCCGGCTGCTCCCGCTCGGTGGTCGGCCTCGTGGTGCCGGCCGGGTACTCGTTCAACCTCGACGGCACGAGCATCTACCTGTCGATGGCGGTGATCTTCCTGGCACAGGCCTTCGGCGTCGATCTGCCCATTCGCGAGCAGCTGTTCGTGCTCGGCGTCCTCATGATCACGAGCAAGGGGGCGGCAGGGGTGACCGGCTCGGGCTTCATCGTGCTGGCGAGCACGCTGGCGTCACTCAAGGTCGTGCCGCTCGAAGGGCTCGCACTGTTGCTTGGCGTCGACCGGTTCATGAGCGAGGCGCGCGCGATCACCAACCTCATCGGCAATGCCGTGGCCACGGTCGTGCTGTCGCGCCACGAGAACGCGTATGATGCCGAGGCCATGCGCGTGATCGGCGGGCGTGCACGCAATTAGTAACGTATAGCTACTAACTAGCCACCGGGCGCTGGCTCCGGCGGACGATCGCCGGCGCTGCGTCCCCTGCGCGCAACGTCAGCAGTGCCACTTCCGGCGGCGTGCCGAGGCGGAACGGGATTCCCCACCACGTCGTGCCGGGGTGGATGTACAGCAGCGATCCGTCGCGCACGTGCGACCCCATCGCGTGCTCGAGAAATGGGCTCGCGAGGCACCACTCGAGGGCCGGAATCGCGAACTGTCCCCAGTGCGTGTGTCCCGAGAGCGTCAAGTGCACGCGCTCGGCGGCCAGCGCCGGCCAGAGCACCGGGTTGTGCGCGAGCGCGAGCACGAACGCGGCCTCTGGAATCCCCGCAACCGTGGCCGGAATGTCCGGCGCACCACGCAACGAGCCCGCCCCGCGTCCTGCCGCGGGATCACCCGTGCCGGCCACCACAAACCGCGCCCCGGCGTGCTCGACGATCACGTGTTCGTTCACCAGCACGCGCACCGGCAATGCGTCGAGCCGCGCGCGCACCTTCGGCCAGTTGGCGTAGATGTCGTGGTTGCCCGCAATGACGAAGACGCCGAGTGGTGCCGTCATGCCGCCCAGGCCGCGCGCAAAGTGCGTCACGTCTTCGTCGAAGTCGTCCACGAGGTCGCCCGTGACGGCAATCAGGTGCGGATCGGCGGTGTGCACGGCGCGCGCGATGCTGGCAAGCCACGCGGCGCGTGTGTGGGGGCCCACGTGGACGTCGGATACCTGCACGATGCGGAGTCCATCGAGCGCCGCTGGCAGGTCAGGATGGTGGACATCGAGCTCCGTCACGACCAGCTGTCGGGAGCCCCAGTAGCCCGCGACCATGGCCACCAGGTACACGGCGGACGCCAACGCCATCGCTACACGGCCCCAGTCGCCCGGCGTCTGCCACCCCAACCCGGCCAGCGCGCCGACCACGCCGAGGCTTGCCCCCGCGAGTCCCGCGAGCATCGCCAGCAAGAGCCAGAAGTGCGAGTACCACAGGAACCGGAACACGGTCAGCCGGAACAGCTTGCCCGGATAGATGCCCCGGGCGCGCGACACCATGAACGAGACGAGCGGCAGCACGGTGACGCCGAATGCCGCGCCCGCGACCGCGAGCCATCCGTTGGGGACCGCGGGGGCAACGAACAGGCCCACGACGCCCCAGCTGACCGCCAGCAGGGAGCAAAGGAGCGTGAGGAAGGCGAGGAGCCCGGGCGGTCGGCGCGCGGCGCCGCGCGTGCCAGCCGGCGGAAAGTCGGAAACGGGAGAGGGCATCGAGGGGGCCTCACTCGATCCTAACGGAGGGGCACGCATGTCGGACGCTGCGCGCACCAACGCACAACGCCGCCTGAGCGGGCAGGCTCAGGCGGCGTTGGTGCCAGCTGGAGAGCTGGAGAACAGCGTGGTGCGTGTGCTTACTTCTTGGTCGGCGGCATGATGACCGCGTCGATCACGTGGATGACGCCGTTCGACGTGACGATGTCCGTCTTGACGATGTTCGCCTTGTCGATCGTGAGCCCCTTGCCAGCGGCGGCCACGGTGGCCTCGCCGCCCTGAACCGTCTTGACCTTGCCCGGCTTCACGTCGGCGGCCATCGCCTTGCCGGCGACCACGTGGTACGTGAGGATGGCGACGAGCTGGGCCTTGTTCTCCGGCTTGAGGAGGTTCTCGACCGTGCCGGCCGGAAGCTTCTTGAACGCGTCATCGGTCGGGGCGAAGACGGTGTACGGGCCCTTGCCCTTGAGCGTCTCGATCAGGCCGGCGGCCTTGAGGGCAGCGGCGAGCGTGTTGAACGAGCCAGCAGCAACCGCCGTCTCGACGATGTCCTTGGCCTGCGCCGCGACAACCGTCGGGGCGAGCGGAGCGACGAACGTGGTGGCGGCGAGCGCGAAAGCAAACAACTTCATTGTGGTAGTCCTTGCCCGGTCGGGCGAACTGGTGAGTACGAGCGACGAGTACCGTCGCGGGGAGTGAACTCGCGAGGCATCCGTCCGGTTCCAAGAATTTTTGGAACGATCCGGAGGCGCCTCACGAGGCCGTGACCTGCGGCCGATGACCGTCATCCTCCCGGCCCTCGGCCTCGCTGGAGCCTTCGCATCGTCCGGCATTCTGGATGCACCGCGGGCATACGGCCCCACGCCCCCCCCGAACCCGCTCGCGGGCGGTCATCGCTAGCATTCACCACCGTGACCGCCGCCACACGCTCTCCCGCTCAGCGGAACGCTGCCGCCGTCCGCTTCCTCAAGCGAGTCGATCCCACGCTCGGCGACTGGATCGCTCGGGTCGGCCCGTGCTCGCTCGAGGCTGATGCCAACGGGACGCACTTCGATCACCTCGTCAGCTCCGTCATCTATCAGCAGCTCTCGGGAAAGGCGGCCTCCACGATCCACGACCGCTATCGCGCCCTGTTCGGTCGAGGGGGGCACGAGCCGGAGCGACTGCTCGCGCTCACCGACGAGCAACTCCGCGCCGCGGGCCTCTCGCGCGCCAAGGCGGCCTCGATCCGCGACCTCGCCACGCGCATTGTCGAGGGCCAGCTGCCGCTCCACGCGCTCGATCGCATGGCCGACGAGGAGGTGGTCACCTACCTGAGCGCAGTTCGTGGCATCGGCCGCTGGACGGCCCAGATGGTCCTCATGTTCCGGCTTGGCCGCCCCGACGTGGTCGCCGAACGTGATCTCGGCATCCAGAAGGGGATCCGGAAGATCTATGGGCTGCGTACGCTTCCAAAGCCGGAGCGCGTACTCAAGATTTCAGCTGCGTGGGCTCCCCACCGCACCATCGCCAGCTGGTACTGCTGGCGCGTTCTCGAACTGGACTGACGTGACGGCCGATTGGGCGCTCGAAGGGCATGTGCATCGTGGCTGCGGCGGGCGCTACGCCCGTCGTGCGGAGCACATCACGATCAAGGTGAGCGGGATGGCCGCGACCGTCGAACGGTCGCTCTTCCGCTGCGACAGCTGCGGCGACGATCAGTACACCGTGGAGCAGCGCGAAGCCGCTGAACAGGCGGCCGTGGAGTCGATTCGTGGCTACTACGAGCTGCTCACGCCCAAGGAGATCCGCCGCTTCCGTGAGTCGACGCTGCTCACGCCGGAGCAGTTCGGGCAGTTGCTGTGGGGCACCCCGCGTGGTGTCGTGGAAGGGTGGGAGAAGGCGCGCTACGTCCAGAACAAGCAGGCGGACGAGTTGATTCGCTCGCTGTTCGACCCGGAGGTGCTCAAGCTCCGTGCGTCCAAGGCCGGCGTCGTGCTCCCGCCGAAGCCCGATGACCTGCAGATGGCGCTGGCGGGAGTGGTCGCGGACCCGTTCGCGCCCAGGCCCGAGCCGGTGGTCGATGCGGCGCACGCGCCTGAGGCCCCGATTGAGCGTGCGGACGCGCCAACGGAACCGTAGGCGGTCCCGCTCGCTTGGTCCCACAGGTCCCATGCGATGCCACTCTTTGTCAAACGCTCCCACTTCGCTCTCGACCGCGAGCAGCTGTTCGCGTGGCACGAGCGCGCCGGTGCCTTCGAACGGCTGAGCCCGCCGTGGGCGCCGGCGGTGGTGCTCGAGCGGCACGGCACGATCCACGACGGCGACACGATCACCCTGCGTGCGCAGGCGGGCCCGATCGGGACGACGTGGCGGATGCGACACGAGGGCTTCGTCGCGGGGAGGCAGTTTCGCGACGTGATGCAGCGCGGCCCGTTTGCGCGCTGGGCCCACACGCACCGCGTCGACGATGCGCCGGATGGCGGGAGCATCCTGCACGACGAAGTGGACTGGGAACTCCCGTTCGCCCCGTTCGGCCGCTGGATAGCCGGTCGCTTCGCGACGGCCGAGCTGGCGCGCGTCTTTCGCTACAGGCACGCCCTCATGACCAATGACCTCGCGCGTCACGCGCTGCTCGGATCGCGCCCGCTGACCATCGCGGTCACGGGCGCGAGCGGCATGATCGGCACGGCACTCACCCACCTGCTCACCACGGGCGGACACACGGTGCGCGCGATTGGGCGCCGGGTGCACGCGCCAGGCGACATCGCGTGGGACCCGGCCCGCGGCGTGCTCGATCCGCGCGCGCTCGAGGGGGTCGATGCGGTCGTGCATCTGGCGGGGGCGTCGGTGGCCGACCGATGGACGCCTGAGCATCAGCGGGCCATTCGCGACAGTCGGGTGCAGGGCACAACACTGCTGGCGCGCACCCTCGCCCAGCTCGAGCGCAAGCCGGCCGTGCTCGTCAGCACCAGCGCGATCGGCATCTACGGCGACCGCGGCGACGCATGGCTCGACGAGACCAGCACCCCCGGTGTGGGCTTCCTCGCCGACGTTGCGCGCGTCTGGGAATCGAGCGCCGATCCCGCGATCGCGGCAGGCATTCGCGTGGTGCATCCGCGCATCGGTCTCGTGCTCACGCCACTCGGCGGGCTCCTGGGCAAGCTGCTCCCCATCTTCCGGCTCGGTGGCGGTGGCAAGATCGGTGCAGGCACGCACTGGCAGAGCTGGATCACCATCGACGATGTGCTGGGTGCCATCTGCCTCGCGATCGGGACGCGCGACCTGCATGGCGCGGTGAATGTGGTGGCGCCGAATCCGGTCACGAACGCGGAGTTCACCGACACGCTGGCTCGGGTGCTTGCGCGTCCCGCCTTCATGACCGTGCCGGCGTTCGCCCTTCGATTCGCCTTCGGCGACACGATGACCCGCGAGGTCTTTCTGGCCAGCCAGCGTGTGCGCCCCGCCGCGCTCACCGCCGCGGGATTCCGGTTCGATCACACGGAGCTTGAACCGGCGCTCCGGTATCTGCTCGGGCGCTAGATCGGGAACAAGGGAACCCTCGGTCGGTGGTTATGGTAGCCAGAGGCGACGCACGCGCCTCTGGGTCGCGTCTCGGTGCAGAACCGGCGCACCATGGGCGCTATCTTTCGCCTGCGCGCGCTGTGCGAGTATTCGCGTTGAGCGCCGGCCTTACTCTTGGTTCTGGAGCCCGTCCGATGATCGCCCGGATCGCTGGTGCCGTCGTGGTTACCCTCGTCTTGTCCGGCGCACCTGTGCTGGTGCGGGCGCAGCAGCCGCGCCCCTCGCAGGCGCAGGTTGAGCGCATGAGTGGTCCGATGATCGGGCTGCGCGGATCGTACGACATCGACAATCGCCTCACCGGTTTCGGGGCGCAGGCCCGCTTTCCGATCGACTGGAACCTCCAGGTGGCGCCGAGCATCGACGCCTATGCCAGGTCAGGCTCGACGACCGTCCAGGGGAACTTCGATCTGATCGCCACCGGGCGCGGCGGCTGGTTCTACGTGGGTGGCGGGCTCGCCGTCATCAAGCCGTCATCCGGCGATGCACAGTTCGGGGCCAACATCTACCCGGGCATCGACCTGCCCGCCTTGCTCGACACGCCGGTGCGCCCGTTCGTGGAAGCGCGCTGGACCTTCTGGAACGGCAATGCGCCGCTCCGCGTGGTGTTCGGTCTCAACTATCCCTTCGGCCAGCGATGAGCCAACCATGATCCAGCCATGAGCCACCGACCGAAGCGTGCGCGCGTCCACGCCGCTCCCGCGCCGGAGGCACCGGTACACGCGGGGCGCGTCTGGCTGCTGAGCGCCGCCACGCTGCTGTTGGTGTGGCTCGCCGGGTGTGGCGGCGAGAAAGGGCGCACCCCGGATCAGGCGGCCGCGTCCAGCACAGGCGCCGTTGCAACCCCCGCTGGCACCACGCCGCCGGTCGCAGTCGGTGACGCCGCATCGCCCCCCAACCTCCCCGGCGGCCCCTGTTACCTGCGCGAGGTCTGGGATGAGTGCGGCCTGATCAAGCGCCTCGAGAACACGGGCTACGTGCCAAAGGTCGACGGGCGCGAGGCCGGGGCACTGGGCACGGTCTTCCATGCTCCGTACGTCAAGCTCACGCTCGGGCGTGGCACGCTCCACGCCTTCATCTACCCCACGGCGGCGGCGGCCACGGCCGATCTCGCCAAGGCCGACACGGTCGGGCAGTCCGTCTGCCCGCCCGCCCGCACGGCCCGGTACGGCGGCTCCCTGCTCCACTCGGCCAACCTGATCGCCTTCCTCGAGGCCGACAACGAGAACACCTGCGTACGGATCGGTGACCTTGTGACGGCCGGATTGCCGAAGCTGGAGCGCCGGTAGCACCGCATTAGGGTCCCGTAATGGTCGTGGCGCGCCGCCTGCGCACGCGACTAGCATGCTTCATGCCTCTTGTCCCGCTCGACAAGCTCCCCAGCGATGCCAGAACCTGGGTGTTCGGTGCCACTCCTGCGCTTGACGAGGCCGCCTCGGCTCGTCTGCTCAAGGACGTCGACAAGCATCTCGCGGCTTGGAAGGCGCACGGGTCGCCGCTGACGGTCGGGCGTGCGCTTCTTGAGGGACGCTTCCTCATCGTGGCCGTGGACCAGTCGACCGCGGGGGCGAGCGGCTGCTCGATCGACGGACTGTTCCGGATGCTGCAGCTCGCCGAGGCCGGCTACGGCGTCAGCCTCGTGGCGGGCGGGCGCGTCTTCTGGCGTGATCGGCAGGGCACGGTGCAGGGCGGCTCACGGGACGACTTCCGCGAAGCGGCAGCGATGGGGACCCTGACGCGGGATTCGTCGGTGTTCGATACGACGGTCTCCACGCTCGGATCGCTCCGACAGGAGTTCGAACGGCCAGCCGCGCGCAGCTGGCACGCGCAGCTGTTGCAGAACGCGATCGTGGGTCGCTAGCGCGTTCAGCTCTTTCGCTGGGCGAGCACCACGATCCGCTCGCGCGACGACACCACCACGCCACCCGGCTGCTCCACCGTCACCGCGAACATGACCGCGCGCCCGACGCGCAGCCGCGCCGCGATCGGCACCAGCACGTCGCCGCCGCCAGCTGGCACATTGAACACGCCACCGTCCACCGGATACTTCTCGTTCCGGTCCCGGTCGAAGATCCACAGCTGGTACTGCCACCGCGTCGGATCGTTGGCCTCGAGCCCGGCGAATCGCATCACGCCGCGTTGAGCGGCGTCGCTCCACACGACATCACCCGTGGCACCCCGCGCCGCCACATCGTTCGTGGCCGTCCACGCCAGACGCACGGCCACGCTGTCACGCTGCAGCACCTCGGCACGCAGTTCGCCCGCGGCCAGCGTGCGCGTGGTCGGCGCGGGGGTACGCGACGACACCAGCATCGCGATCCCGGCCGCTGCGGCCACCATCCAGCCACCCCACGAGCGGTAGCGCGCGAGGTCGACCACCTCGTCGCGCGCATGGCCCGGCCGACGGACGGGCACGTCAACGCGCTCGACCGGCGCCGCTGCGGCACGCACGATCACCTCGCCCTTCGCGATCACTCGCGCGGCGAGCGCTGACGGCATCGCGTCCTCGGCGGTCAGCGCGCGCACCATCGCCGCCGTCAACTCGGCTTCGGCCTCGACGTCGCGCTGGCGGTCCACGGAGGCACTCGCGTCCTCCTCGCTTCCGTGCTTCACAGATCGTCTCCTTGGGCCACCGCATCGCGGGTGGCCAGTAGTGCCCGTACGCGCAGGATGCCGCGCCGGATGTGTGACTTGACCGTTCCGAGCGGCGTTCCCGTCACGCGCGCAATCTCTTCGTGGGTGTGGCCGTGCAGCAGCGAGAGCTCGAGCATGCGGCGCTGCGCCTCCGGCAACGACTTGAGCGCAAGGGTGGCCCGTTCGGCGCGCCAGGTCCGATCGAGATCGTGCTCCGACTCGTCGGCCATGTCGAAGTGCTCGGGCATCCCGTCGAGCTGGGGCTGCCGTTCGCGGCGACGCGCCCGATCGATCAGTCGCCGCCGCGACACCATGGCCACCCACCCGCTCTCGCTCATGCGCGAGGCATCGTAACGCGCGGCGGTCTTCCAGAGGTCCACGAAGATCTCCTGCACGGCATCCTCCGCGTCTGCCGTGTCCGGCGACCAGCGTCGCGCCAACGACCAGACCAGCGACCCGTACCGGGCCACGCACTCGCCAACGGCGCGCTCCTCGCCGGCCGCAATGCGCGGCAGCAGCGCCTGCAGCGCCGAACCCTCGGTCACCACGACAGGCTGCGCGCCCACGAGCGCGAGGTGGGCGCGCGTGCGATCGCTGTCCGACGGCTGCTTCTGTTCACTCATGCGTGCGGGTTCAATGACACTCACCGGCCTGCTCCTCCGTGGACCACGAACCTGCTGGCGGAAGAGCCTTCGCACGATGAGGAAATCCGGATGCACGACGCGGGCGGTGCATCCGCGAGCGCGACCGCGGCGAACACCGGGACATCACGCTCGACTGCACGCTACTCACTCACACGGAGTCCGTCCATGCGCTTTCGCCCCGTTGTCGCCGCGACCCTCGCACTCGCGGCAGCCATCACGCCAGCGGCCGCCCAACACGGCGCTCGTGGCGCGACCATTCCGCAGGTGGCGCGCACGGCCGGTCAGTTCGGCACGCTGCTGGCGGCAGTCGATGCCGCCGGACTCACCGAGACGCTGCTTGGTCGCGGGCCCTTCACGTTGTTCGCCCCGACCGACGAGGCCTTCAACCGTTTGCCGAATGGCACCGTGAAGGACTTGCTCAAGCCCGAGAACCGGGAGAAGCTGCGCACGATCCTCAAGTATCACGTCATCGCCGGCCGGGTGACGGCGGCACAGGCCAGCGCTGTTCGCTCGGCGGAGACGGTCGCGGGACAGAGCGTGCGCATCAGCGCCAACGGTGACGACCTGCGCATCAACGACGCCACCGTCCGCATCGCCGACATCCCGGCCAGCAACGGGATCATCCATGTCATCGACCGCGTGCTCATTCCCGGCGACGCGCGCGCCAGCACGACCGGTACCCCCCTCGACGTGGTGGACTTGGCCATCGATCGCGGTGTCCCGTTCTTCAACAACGGCCAGGCTGATGTCACCGTGGCCCTCTACGAGGTCGCCACGACCGCGCTCATCTCGCCAACCAGCGGCGTCTCGGACGACGTGCGACAGACGCTCCGCAAGGGACTCGCCGACACCCGCGGCTCGGCGCGCGACCGCGCCTGGACGCTCCGCAACGGGCTCGATGACGCCCGGCGGGAGTTGCAGGCGCGCATGAGCGCAGCCAGCCGTTAGCGCATCCACGCATCCAGCCGCTCGGCGACGAATGCATCGTCGCCGAGTTCGGGGTACGCGGCGCACACCCGCGTGATCGCGTCGGCCTGCCCGGGCGACAACGTCTCCGCAGGATCGAGGCACCAGGTGCCGCCAAGGAGCCCTTGCCGGCGCAGCACCTCGTGAATGCCGGCGATGCACCCGCGAAAGTCGTTGGCCGCATCGAAGATCGCCGCGTTGGCATCGGTGAGGGCGGCCGCCCGCGCCAGCCATGCGGTGTCGGCGGCGGGGGTGTTCCCCATGGCGCGGATCTCGCGCAGCTGCGCCACGGCGCGTGATGTCCAGACGGCCCACTGTCCCAGCAGTCCGCCCACGATCCGGCGCGATCCGCGCGCCACGGGCACCGGGGTCAGCAAGTCGAGCAGGATGTTGTCGTCGTTGCCCGTGTAGAGCGCCACGTCATCGCGTCCGACATCGGCCACGGCGCGCACCACATCGAGGGTGCGATAGCGATTGAACGGCGCGATCTTGATCGCCACCAGTGCGTCGATCGACGCGAGGGCTCGCCAGAACGCTTCGCCCAGGACGCGGCCGCCAACTGCGGGCTGCAGATAGAAGCCGACCAGTGGCAGCTCGTCGCTGACGGCGCGGCAGTGCGCGATCAACTGCGCATCAGTCGCGTCGGGCAGCGCCCCGAGCGAGAGCAGCACGGCATCGTAGCCATGCTCGCGCGCGAGCACTGTTTCGCGTACGGCCTGCCTCGTATCGCCCACGGCCCCCGCGATCAGCGCGCACGGCGCCGTCGCGTCGCGACGCACGGTGTCGGCCGCGAGCGCGAGCACGGTGGGCAGCATGTCATGCGCGCGCACCGCGAACTGCGTCGTGTGCACCCCGACGGCCACGCCGCCAACGCCGCTCGACAGGTAGTAGCGCGTGAGGGCGCGCTGGCGGCGTTCATCGAGGCGGCGCTCCTCCGTGAGCGCGAGCGGGTGTGCAGGAATCACGTGACCCGCGAGCAGGTGCGACCGGAGCTCCGCGATCTTCATTCGGTCACCTCAGGCACGGGCGCACGCTCAGAACTGTCCGTCCCGCACTTCGAACCTCGTCGGCTTGGCCAGCAATGGCATCCGTCGTTCGAGCCAGTGTGCCACCCATTCGATCAGCACAGGCGCCGTGATACTCGGCGCGCCGAGCAGCGACTGCATGCGCGCGGTATCGGAGAGCAGCGCATCGGCACGCTCAGCTCCGCGGACGTCGGCCATGATCCCCATCCGTCCGCCGAATCGTTCGGCGAGATCGCGGACCGAGAGTCGCTCGGGGCCTGTCACGTTCACGACGCACGGCGGTGCGCTCGCGTGCGCGAGCAGGCGGAGCGCCATCGCATTCGCGTCACCCTGCCAGATGACGTTCACCCAGCCCATCGTCACGTCGACCGGCTCGCCGTCTCGCACGCGCCGTCCGATGTCGACCAGCACGCCATAGCGGAGGTCGACCGCGTAGTTGAGCCGCACGATCGCGCTCGGCGTGCCGCGGCGCAACGCCGCGTCCTCGAAGGCGCGCTCGCGCCCGAGGCAGCTCATGGCGTAATCGCCGACTGGAGCGCAGGCATCGGCTTCGCGGGAGAAGGGGCCGCTCGCGTTGGACAGCGCGTAGACGTTGCCCGTGCTGAACGCGACCCAGCGCGCATCGGGCCAGCGGTCGAGGCAGCGCGCCGGCAGCACGGCGTTGAGCGCCCACGCGCGCGACGGCGCGTCGCTCGTGCCGAACTTCTGTCCCGCCATGTAGACGATGTTCGGCGCGTCGGGGAGTGCGGCGAGTGCGCGTGCATCCTCGAGGTCCGCGGCGATGGTGATGACGCCGTCCGCGTCGAGCGCGGCGCGTGCGGTCGCGTCGTGCCAGCGCGCCACCGCGATCACGCGTCGGTCGTCACCCAGCGCATGGGCCGCACGCTTCGCCATGCGGGCCAGCGACGGCCCCATCTTGCCGCCAGCGCCGAGGATGAGAATGTCGCCGGGACAATCGCGCACCGCCCGCACGACCCCGTCGTCGGGCCGAGACAGTCGCTCTTCCAGCGCCGCGAGTTCGAGCGGCGGCGCCGCAGGCGAGTCAGGTCGAGGCGGGTTCGTTGCCACCGACCTCGACGCCGAGCTCGCGGGCAATCGCCTGCCGACCGTCCTCGATTACGGCGCGGGTGCGCGCCTTGAGCGCGGGCAAGTCGGTGGAGGTGAGACCGACCGTTGCGATAGGCGCGAGCACGCGCGCCTTCGCGATCGCCGGCCGGAACTGGAAGCTCCCCTTGGCCATCGCCTGGCGCGTACCGGCAACTGCGATCGGGAGAATCGGCGCGCCGCTCTCGATGGCCAGCTTGAAGGCGCCGTCCTTGAACGGGAGCATCTCGCGCGTCCGGCTGCGCGTGCCCTCGGGAAAGGCCATGATGCTCACCTTTCGCGCCAGCCGATCGCGCGCGGCCTCGATGGCGGCCATCGCTCCCGCACGATCGCCGCGCTTGACCGGAATGTCGAGCGACCCGCGCATCATCCAGCCCATGAACGGGATCTTGAAGATCGTGGTCTTGGCCATCCACTTCATCTCCCACGGAAACATGGAGATGAGGAACACATCGGCGTACGACTCGTGATTGGACACCACCACGTAGGGCCGCCGAGGATCAGTCGGCCCCTGGCCCTCCACCGAGAACCGCCAGAGCGGATTGAGGCGGATCGCGGTAACCGCGATGAGGCGAAAGGCGCGTCCAGCCGCGTAACGCCCGCGGTCGAATGGAGCGGTTGCGACAAAGACCAGCGCCCAGACGGGGAACAGGACGATCACGACCAGGACCGTCTCGAGCCACGCGAGGGCGCTCAGCAGCGTCTGCATCCGGGCGCGATCAGACCGCGGCCGGTGGGTTCGTGCCGATGAAGCCGCTCTTCCGGTGGGCGTTGTCGCAGAACGGCTTGTTGGCCGAGTGGCCGCAGCGGCAGAGGAAGACGGCCTTGCCTGCGGTCGTCTCGATCGTGTTGCCGGCGTGATCCTTGAGGATGATGTCGCCATCGATCCGGATCGAGCCGTTCTCGCTGAGCGTGAGGGTCACGGACATGGTGCGGGTTCTCGCGTGCTGGAAGGTTGGAACTACGCGCGGAGCGTGTCGGGGCGCCATCCCGTGATCGCCTTCTTCACGGCTTCGGCGTTGGCGAGCTGGCCGCCGAGGCAGCGCTCGACCAGCCCGGCCAACTCGGCGTCGGGGGCGAAGCGCAGGCCGATGAGCTGCGAGAGCGTGAGTTCGGAGATCCGGCCCCGCATCGATTCGGGGAGCACCTCACGCAGGCGGGTCCGCTCTTCGAGGCGGATGAGGCGGTTCTGCACCGTGAGCGCCTGCGCGCGCGAGAGATATGCGACCGCCGCGAAGCCCACGGCGAACACCACGGCCCAGATGCTGGTGAACGTGATCCCGTTCTTGAGCGACACGAGCGTCTTGATCAGGTTGATGAGCGCGATCGGCGTGGCGACATAGTGCCACAACGGGACCCACATCCGGTGGGAGGCGTACGTCTGCTGCTCGGCCATCGGTCAAACCCTCACAGGATGAAAACGGGCAAGGCGCCGCCGGGCGGGAGCCCGGGGCGCCATGCACAAACTTCGCCGGAAACGGAGGGGAGCGCCAGCGGGATCAGCGCTTGAGCCAGATCATCACGATCGGCGGAACACGCTCACTTCCGCAGCCACACCACCACGATCGCCGGAGACCGCGCCGCGTCGCAGTTGCACGCGGTCATCGTGCTTGGAAACCGGCTGCACGCCGTCGACGAGTTCTCGCTCCCGGCTGGAAACAGCTCCACCGATTCGACCTGATCCGCAAAGAGCGTCTGCAACACGGTGAAGTTGCTCCCGCCGCCGGGCGCAGCACGGCTCGCGGGGTTGGAGTTGCCACCACCTCCGCCAAAACCTCCGCCCCTCCCGGCCAATCCCAGCTGCACACCGGTGCCGGCATCCACCAGCGGCTGCTGTCCATCAATCAAGACGCAGGCAGCACCAGACAGATCGCGGGCGGCCATCACCCGCGCCTTCTGCCGGATCGCCCAGTCGAGCGGCGTCTTCTGCAAGTCAGCCAGGTCCTCGCGGCCAAGCAGCTCGCTCTGCGACCCGGCCATGCGCCGCCGCAACCCGAACTCGATCTGCGCGACGCTGTCCGCGGCCGACAGTCCACTCTGCGCAATGATGTCCACCTGCGACAGGTTGTACGGCAGCGGCGTGAGCGCGATCCCCAGGTTGCGCTCCAGCTGCTTGGCCATTTGCACCGAGCGCCGGACCTGCACGTATCCGAGCTTGCGCACCCGCAAGATGTACTTGCCTTCCGGAATATCGAGAAACAGGAACCGCCCGTCCGCGCGCGTGCGCATCCGCATGTCGGTGCCGTCAATCTCGACATCCGCCCCCTCGATCGGCCGGCCGCTCGTGTCCGTCACGAAGCCGTTGATCTCGTTGTACACCGAGGCCGTGACCACCACCGTGTCGAGTGTGCGCGTGAGCAGCGCGAGCTTCACCTGCACGTCCAGCTGCTGGCCCGCCACCACGTTCATCGTGAACGAGGCCGGGTCCCAGCCGAGCTTCCGGAACAACACCTCGTAGTCGCCGGGCGGAATTCCCTGCAACAGAAACGAGCCGTCGCCGCGCGACTTCACGCGCAGTGCCGTCGACATGACCACGACATCAACCCCCGACACGGGCTTGCCGTCGGGGCCGTTGACCACCCCTTTGAGCGCCCCGTACATCGGCGCCTTGGCCGTGTCGCCCTTGGCCTTCTCCTGTGCGCCCAGCACGCCGGCAGACAGCACCACGCCAGCCACCACCACCACCACGAGCCGCACCGCTCGCATCACGTGCATGATCGCCCTCATCGGAGCGTCGTCCCTTACGCGGCTATCGCCTCCCGTGCGTGCCGCTTGAGTCGCTGCATCATCGCAGTGAGCCCGGATTCGCGCGCCGCCAATCCCATGCCCGCCATCACGCGCGGCACGAAGTCGGACGGAATCGCGAGGACGGTCGCCGGCGGTTCGCCATTGACGGCCCCGAGGAGAAGGCTCAGGAATGCGGCAATCGTGGGTGATTGCCGCGCATTGATGTCCACGTAGAACCACAGTCTCCCCTCCCGGACCTCCGGAAAGAGGTCCACGCGTGTCTGGCACTCCGGGACGGTAAAGGCCGCTCGGTCGAGGGCCTGAAACCGCTCAGGCAACGGCTCCAACTTGCGCGCGTAACCAAGCAACGCTTGCATCTTTTCCTCGCGCCCCATAGCAGAAAAACGCGCGAGCACCTTGGCGACGCTCGGAGGAAGCGGGACTTCCGTGTTCACTTCGGACATGACGACATAATACCAGCCCCCAGCCTCACGCGCGCCACGCACCTACCCCTATGGACGGGGCCGGGGCCACCCGCCATACTCGAAGGGAAGCGCTGCGTGGCACGACCCCCGTTCTGTCATCCGCGGCGCCCCAATGGTTGCCTTGACCAACCCTGACGTGCATACACGCTGCCGGCCCGTTTGGTTGATCACGCTGGCCGGTCTCACCTTCGCCGCTGGCTGTCGCTCGAATTCCAGCGACACGATCGACGCGACCGGCACCCTCGAGATCATCGAAGTCGACGTCGCCCCGTCATCCCCTGCCCGCGTCCAACGCGTCCTGGTCGACGAAGGTGCCAGCGTTCGCGTCGGCGACACGGTCGTCATCCTCTCCACCGCGACGCTCAGCGCCAACCTCGACGAGGTCGAGGCGAGAGCCCGCAGCGCCGAGGCCATCCTCGCGGAAGTCCTCAAGGGATCGCGCGCCGAGGAGATCAAGCGCGCCGAGTCCGATCTGGCCGCCGCACAATCCGATGTCACCCGCACCGCCGACGATCTCGCGCGCATCGCCTCCCTCGCCGCCCAGCAGAACGTGTCCGCGCAGCAGCTCAACGCCGCGCAGGCCGCGTCGCGCACCGCCCTCGCGCGGCGCGATGGCGCGCAGTCCGCCCTTTCGTTACTCCGCGAAGGCTCTCGCCCGGAGCGCATCGCGCAGGCGCGCGCCGAGGCCCAGCGCGCTCGCGCAGCGGCGGCGGCCGTTCGCGCCACAGCCAAGGACCTCGTGCTGCTGGCGCCAGTCAACGGTGTCGTCACGAGCCGCAACGCCGAGCCCGGCGAGATGCTCGGCGCGGGCCAAGCCGCCATCACGCTCGGCGAGACCAAGCGGCCGTGGGTGCGCGTGTACGTCAACCAGGGCGCGCTCCCGCGCATCACGGTCGGTGCATCGGTCGTCGGCCATCTCGACGACTATCCGGCGGTCGACTTCCCCGGCACGGTGATCGCGGTGGCCACCAAGGCCGAGTTCACGCCACGCGTGGCGCTCACCGAGAAGGAACGCGCCGATCTCCTCTTCGGCATCAAGGTCGAGTTCGCCGACACGAGCGGTACCCTCAAGGCCGGACTGCCGATCACGGTGCGCATTGCCGGGCGCGCCGTCTCGGCGGCGCGCTGAGCACCCGGGCCGCGCATGGCACTGCCCGCCATGGCCATCGCGGCCCCAGCCGTTCGCACCGTGCAGCTGCGCAAGGTCTTCGACGAGCTCGTCGCGGTCGACGCACTCGACCTCGAGATTCCGCGCGGCCAGGTCTTCGGGTTGCTCGGCCCCAACGGATCCGGCAAGACCACCACGATCCGCATGCTGTGCGGACTGATGCCGCCGACATCGGGCTCGGCGACGGTGGTCGGCTTCGACGTGGCACACGACGCCGAGCGCATTCGCGAGAACATCGGCTACATGTCGCAGCGGTTCGGGCTGTACGACGATCTCACCGTCGCGGAGAACCTGCGCTTCTACGCGACCGTGTACGGATTGATCGGCACGGAGCGTGATGAGCGGCTCGCAGCGCACATGCACACCATGGGGCTCGACGCGCGGGCCCGACAGCTTGCGGGCACCTTGAGCGGCGGCTGGAAGCAGCGGCTCTCGCTGGCCTGTGCCACGGCCCACACACCGCAGATGCTCTTTCTCGACGAGCCGACGGCCGGTGTCGATCCGGCCGCACGTCGCGCCTTCTGGGAGTCGATCTACGTGCTCGCGCGCGGTGGCACCACGATTCTCGTGACCACGCACTACATGGACGAAGCCGAGCGGTGTGAACGGCTCGCCTTTCTCTCGCGCGGGCACCTGATCGCGGTCGGCACGCCGCGCGAAGTCACCACGCAGTTCGGGACGAAGAACATCGAGGACGTGTTCATCGAGCTGCAGCGTCGCGACGAGGGGATCACGTGAGCGCGCCACGCACGCGACGCGAGCGTGTCGCCCGATGGCGCGTCTGGCCGATGCTCTGGAAGGAGTTCATCCAGATGCGGCGCGATCGGCTGACGCTCGCCATGATCGTCGCCTTCCCGGCGCTGCAGCTCGCCCTCTTCGGCTACGCGATCCAGACCGACATCCAGCATCAGCCGCTCGTCGTGCTCGACGAATCCCGCTCGAGCGAAAGCCGTGCGCTCGTGGCGACCTTCACCAACTCCGGGAGCTTCGACTTCGCCGGCGCGGTGCACTCGCGGCCCGAAGCGCAGGATGCGATCGAACGCGGACTCGCGAAGGCGGCGCTCGTGATCCCGCCGGGCTTCATGCGCGACATCAAGCGCGGGCGCACGGCCGAGGCACAGGTGCTCGTGAACGCCGCCGACCCGCAGACGTCGGCGGCCGCGATGTCCGGCGCCCAGTTGGCGACCCAGGCGCGTGCCGCACAACTGCTCGGCGCGGGGCGCGGGGTACAGCTTCCTGTGCAGGTGAGCGTGCGCCCGTGGTACAACCCGTCGCAACGGAGTGCGGTGTTCATCGTGCCAGGCGTCATCGGCATTCTGCTGACGCTGACCATGACACTGATCACCTCCACCGCGATCGTGCGCGAACGGGAACGCGGCACGCTGGAGCAGCTGATCGTGACGCCGATCGGCAAGACGAGCCTGATGCTGGGCAAGCTCGTGCCGTTCGTTGTCGTGGCCTACGTGCAGATGACGGTCGTGATCCTGTTGGGCAAGCTCGGCTTCAACATGCCGATTCAGGGGTCGTTGCCATTGCTGTACGCGGCCGCGTCGACCTTCATCCTGGCGAGCCTCGGCGTGGGGCTGCTCATCTCGACGCTCGCGCGCACGCAGGCGCAGGCGATGCAGCTGTCGTTCTTCTTCGTGATGCCCAACATCCTGCTGTCGGGCTACGTCTTTCCGCGCGAGGCGATGCCCATGCCCGCGCAGTGGGTCGGGCTGGCGCTGCCGTTGACGCACTTTCTCAAGGTCATCCGGCGTATCCTGCTCATGGGCACGGGACCCCAGCAGATCTGGCGCGAGTGGCTGATCATGGCGGCGATCGCGGCCGTGCTGGTGACGGTGAGCGTGCGCCGGTTCAGCAAGACGATCGAGTAACGTCGTCCTGAGCGAAGCGAAGGACCTGCTTGTCGTCCTGAGCGAAGCGAAGGACCTGCTTCTGCCGTTGCCTTCAAGTGCGTGACTCCCACCGCACGCTCAGCGCCTGGCCACCAGCTCGATCTCGACCCGCGCGCCGAGCGGCAGTCCGGCCACCGCGACGGTGGTGCGAGCCGGGTAGGGCGCCGCGAACCGCTCCTTGTACGCGCCGTTCATGGCGGCGAAGTCGGCCATGTCGGTGAGGTAGACGTTGCACTTGATCACGTGATCCATCGTGAGTCCTGCGTCTTCGACCACCGCCTGCAGGTTGTCGAACGCGCGGTGTGTCTGCGCGGCCACGTCGCCGTCAATCAGCGTGCCAATCGCGGGATCAATTGGCGTCTGCCCGGAGCAATAGAGCAGGTCGCCCGCCCAGACCGCGTGGGAGTACGGGCCAATGGCGGCGGGGCCGCGCGGGCTGACAACGTTGTCGCGAATGGTCACGGGAGCCCCGGTTGTATTGTCGTCCTGAGCAAAGCGAAGGACCTGCTTGAGCCTCTGTCGTCCTGAGCAAAGCGAAGGACCTGCTTGAGCGGCTGTCGTCCTGAGCAAAGCGAAGGACCTGCTTCTCGCTCTTCTCGCACATCTAGCGGATAACCTGCCCACCACCGCCCGCTCTAAATTACCCCCCCAGCAGCCCACCACCGCCACCTCTACCCGTATCACACTCCTCGGCAGCGAGCGCCGCCCCCGCCCGCCCCCGCGATCCTCCCGTTCATTATCTGAACCGCGCTCCGCGCGATATCGTTAACGCAGGCACACCACCAGGCACGTCACCATCACGGGAGACTCAACCATGGCCGTTCGCAACGCAACCGCGCAGTGGGAAGGCAAGCTGCGCGACGGGAAGGGCAGCTTCGCCGGCGAGAGCGGCATGCTCTCTGGCGCCTTCGATTTCGGCACCCGCTTTGGCGTCACCAAGGGGACCAACCCGGAAGAAATGATCGGCGCCGCGCATGCCGCCTGCTTCTCCATGGCCCTCTCCGCCGGCCTCGAACGTGCGGGCTTCCCTCCAACCAAGGTCGAAACTGCGGCCAAGGTCACGATCGACAAGGTCGGCGAGAACTTCCGCATCACGAACATCGCCCTCACCACCCGCGCCTCGGTCCCCGGGATTGACGCCGCCGCCTTCGCCGCGGCAGCCGAGGCCACCAAGACCGGCTGCATCATCTCCGCGGCACTCGCGAGCGTGCCGATCACCCTCGATGCGGCACTGGTGTAGGAGGGGTGAGGAGAGGGGGAGAAGTGCGGGGATGGGAGACACCGAGCACACCGAGACGCACAGAGAAAGACCAAGACATAAGCAACTTGCCAGCCAAAAGAGCCTCAGACGCCGTCAGTGGGCGCTCACGCCGGATTTCTCTGTGAACCTCTGTGTGCTCGGTGTCTCCCATCCCCGCACTCCTCCGTGCCCTCCTCACCCCTCCAGCACCCCAAGAATGAACCGAATCCCCCCCTCGTGCGTATCTCACGAGACCCCAACTCCCCCCCCATGCTGATCCGCTCCACCCCCGACATCCCGTCCTCGGAAATCACCCCCGAGGCAGCCTACCTGAACCGCCGCGACTTCCTCGGCCGTTCCGCCGGCGCCCTCGCGGCCGCCTCGATCGGTGGCGCGCTTGGCGCTGTGCTCCCCAGCCGCGCCAGCGCTCAGGGTGACGACGACAAGCTGACCCCGTACGAGGATGTCACCACGTACAACAACTTCTACGAGTTCGGCACCGACAAGGCCGACCCCGCAGAGACGTCCAAGGGGTTCAAGACCAAGCCGTGGACGGTCAAGGTGGACGGCCTCGTCAAGCGACCGGCGGACTATCAGCTCGAGGAGTTCATCAAGCCGCACAAGCTCGAAGACCGCACCTATCGCCACCGCTGCGTGGAAGCGTGGAGCATGGTCATCCCGTGGCAGGGGATCCCGATGGCCAGCGTCATCAAGGCGCTCGAGCCGCTCCCGAGTGCCAAGTTCGTGCAGTTCCAGACACTGTTCGACCCGTCGCGGATGCCCGGCCAGCAGCGGCCCGTCCTGCAGTGGCCGTACACCGAAGGGCTCCGCATGGACGAGGCGATGCACCCTTTGGCCATGTTCGGCACCGGGCTCTACGGCAAGACACTCCTGCCGCAGAACGGCGCGCCGCTCCGCACCATCACGCCGTGGAAGTACGGCTTCAAGGCCACCAAGTCGATCGTGCGCATCACCTTCACCGACAAGATGCCGCGCACGGCCTGGAATATTGCCGCGCCCAACGAGTACGGCTTCTACGCCAACGTGAACCCCGAAGTCGATCACCCACGCTGGACGCAGGCCAAGGAGCGCCGCATCGGCGAGTTCCGCCGTCGCGCCACGCTCATGTTCAACGGGTATCCGCAGGTCGCGTCGCTCTACAGCGGCCTCGATCTGCGCACCAACTACTAGAACTCTCGTAGATCGTGCCGTTCACACTGCCGCTCGCGCTGCCGGCCAAGGTCGCGGCGTTCCAACCGCCCAAGTGGACCCGCTGGCTGGTCCACGCCGGCTGCGCGCTCGTCGTCCTCGTCCCGGTCGGCGCACTCGCCTCGGATCTCTTCGGCGGCACGCGCCTGCTCGGTTCCAACCCGATCAAGGAGGGCGAGCACATCCTGGGCGAATGGACGCTCCGGATGCTCATGTTCACGCTGCTCGTGACCCCGATCCGCCAGCTCACCGGGTGGAACTGGCTCCAGAAGTACCGCCGCATCTTCGGTGTCTGGGCGTTCGTGATCGGCTGCACCCACCTGCTCGCGTGGGCCGGCCTCGATGTCGAGTTCGACTGGGCCGATATCCAGAAGGACCTGACCAAGCGGTGGTACATCATGATCGGGATGGCCGGATGGCTGCTCATGGTGCCCCTCGTGGTCACGAGCACCTCCGGCATGGTCAAGCGGCTCGGCAAGAAGTGGGTGCCGCTCCATCGCCTCATCTACCCGACCGTGGTGCTCGGCTGCATCCACTTCTTCATGGCGCTCAAGAAGGACTACGAAGACGCGATCATCTTTACCGCGCTCTTTGCCGTGCTCTTCGCCTGGCGCATTTACATGAGCGTGCGCAAGCGCGCGGCCGCGCGGGCCGTGGCCGCGTGAGGTACGACGAGGTGGCGGTGGGGCAGACAGCCGAGCTCGTACGCACGGTGACCGAGCACGACCTGCAGGCGTTCGCGGACGCGACGGGCGACACCAACCCGCTCCACCTCGACGAAGCGATCGCGGCGACCACGATGTACGAGGGGCGCATCGCGCACGGCATGCTGAGCGCCGGCTTCATCTCGGCGGTCATCGGGACCCAACTGCCCGGCTTCGGGTGCGCATACGTGTCGCAGTCACTGGCGTTCAAGCGGCCGGTGCGAATCGGCGACACGATCACGACGCGCTGCGAAGTGATCGAGCGGATCGTTGACGAGCGCCAGCTCCGGCTCAACACGACCTGCACCAACCAGAAGGGGAAGGTGGTCACCGAAGGGGAAGCGATCGTGTTGATGCCAGCCGAGATGGGATGAGACGTCCTGCGCGACCGCCGAGCGCTAGCTTGTGTGGACGCCCATGCCTACTCATCGCTTCGACGCCTTCGCTGTCACCGCTCCCGGCCTCTCGCCTCTCTGTGCCGCGGAGCTGCGTGCCATCGGCATGCGCCCCACCAGTGAAGACCCCGCCGGCGTCGGTTTCAGCGCCGATGCCGCGCACCTCATCCGCGCCAACCTCTGGCTTCGCACGCCAAGCCGGGTGATTGTCCGGATCGCGCAGTTCAAGGCCACCACGTTCAAGGACCTGCAGCTCACCGCCGGCAACATCCAGTGGGAGCAGGTCATCCAGAAGGGGCAGGCCGTCGCACTGCGCGTGACCTGCAAGAAGTCGAAGCTCATCCATTCGGGCGCCGTGGCACAGCGCGTGGGCGACGCGATTACCGCCGCCACCGGCTCGGCCATTGTGCGCGCGACGGGCGTGGAGGACGCCGATGATGACGATGGTGCCGAAGCGGCGCCCGCCGTACCACCGCAGCTGATCATCGTGCGCTTCGACCGGGACGTCTGCACCATCAGCGCCGACAGCTCGGGCGAATTGCTGCACCGCCGTGGGTATCGCCAGATGCTCGCCAAGGCGCCGATGCGCGAAACCCTCGCCGCGGGCCTCCTGCTCTCGGCCGGCTACACCGGCGCGGAACCGCTCATCGATCCGATGTGCGGCAGTGGCACCATCGCGATCGAGGCGGCGCTGATCGCGCGCAACATCGCGCCGGGCCTCCATCGCTCCTTTGCCTGCACCACCTGGGGGCAGGTGGGCGCGACGGTCGATGCCGCCGAGCGCCAGCGGGCGCGTGGGCAGGTCAAGGCGGCGGCGAGCGCGCCGATCATCGGCACCGACCGGGACGCGGGGGCCATCGTGGCGTCCAACGCGAACGCGGAGCGCGCCGGCGTGGCCGCAGACATCCAGTTCGCCGTCCGGGCGCTCTCGGCGCTCGAGGCGCCCACGTCACCTGGCGGGCTGCTCGCCACCAACCCGCCGTATGGCGCACGAGTCGGCGCCACACGCGACCTGCGCGATCTCTACGCGCGCGTTGGCCAGGTTGCTCGCACGCTGCTGCCGGGCTGGCGCGTGGCGATGGTGAGTGCCGACCGCGAACTCGAACGCGCCACCGATCTGGCGCTCGAGGAGAAGGTCCGCACCTCCAACGGTGGGATCCCGGTGCGGTTCATGGTGGCCGCCGTGCCTGCGCTTTCGGACTGACATACACCGGGCGTGCGGCCGGTGTATGTCAGTCCGCATGACCGTCGCCTGATCGCTCGACAGAGACTCTTTGTCCGCTCCCGCCCCGCATGCTCGACCTCTTCGGTACCTCGCACCCGCCGCATGACGTGCCGGCTCCCGTCGGCGCACCGCGTGTCGTGAGCGTCAATGTGTCGCCGGGCGGCGTCCCCAAACGTCCGGTGTCGCAGGCCTGGATTGGGACCAAGGGAGTCGAAGGCGACGCGCAGCGCGACCTGCGCTTCCACGGCGGACCGGAGCGCGCGGTGTGCCTGCTCGGCCTGGAGCTGATCGAGGCGCTGCGCGCCGAGGGCCATTCGATCAGCCCTGGCAGTTCGGGCGAGAACCTGACGATCGCCGGGGTGGATTGGCGCGCACTGGTGCCCGGAGCGGTGCTCGAGGTCGGCGACGCGGAGCTCGAGATCGCGAGCTACACGGCCCCGTGCAAGACGATCAAGGGCTCGTTCGCAAAGGGTGACTTCAAGCGGCTGTCGCAGAAGGTGCACCCGGGGTGGAGCCGGTTGTACGCACGGGTGCTACGCGAGGGGTCCGTGAAGGCGGGCGATACGGTTCGGGTCGGGCGTGACTCGATGTGAGTACACACGGGATAGGAATCTCGATCGGGGTCGGTCGAGTATGCGGCGCACTCATCGGGGAGTCGGGGCCTCGGCGAACGGGCGTGGAGCGCACGCGGGGCCCCCGCTCGCGGGGGCCCGCGTCGATGGCGGGCTCCGCGGCCCGGCGTGCACCTCACATGAGGCGCGGGTCCGCAGGTGGGTGCGTGCTGTCGCGTGCGGGAAGTGCAGTGCCGCGATAGGTTCGACGCACGACCTACTGCGCGCGGCGGGTCGTCTGGGCCTCGTGCACGTTTCGCCGCCGCTGCCCACCCCTCACGCGTGAGGCTCCAGTGGCACAGATCACCCGCCCCGTGCTCGTCATCTCCGGTCGCGGCGCGAATCGCCGACTCGACGTCACGCTCCACGTGGTGCTCGACGCCGATGACCGGCTGCCGACGGCGAAGCGCGGTGGCGCGTTGGCGGTGGCCGCCGAGATCCGGGAGCACGACCGCGGCGGTGCGTGGATTCGGCGGCCGATCTTCACGTTCGAGGATGTCACGCTGCAGGGGGGTGACTTCAACGGCGATCGCATGACCGACGTCGCCTTGACCACGCGCCTCGCTCGTCGCGACCTGAATGAGGACCTCGTGGGGCGCGACGAGGTCATCGCCCAGGTGTGGCTCATCGACCTGCGCGGTCGCCGTCCGCGCGAGATCGACAGCATGGCGTCGTGGCCCGTGCGGGTCGTCTAGGAGTCGGCCTTGCTCCCTACGGTCCCACCTTCTTGCGGAGTTCGTCGAAGAAGTTGGTGATCACGAGCAGGGGCAGCGTGCCCGGGCGGTCCACGTGCTTGACCAGCAGGAACGGGTTGCCGTCGGACGCAGCGTCGAAGCCGAGGGCAGCGGGATAGGCGCCGTCGAAGAGCTTGTGTGGCTTCCCGACTTGGCCGGCGGCGAGGTCCACGTCCACGGCGAACACCGCGGTGCCGCGCCGGAATACCAGTTCGCGACCGCCTCGGGTCCAGCGCGGCCCCCAGTCCGCACTGTCGCCGGCCGTCACCTGTATGACACCTGGCGTGCCGTCGGACCGGTACAAACGAACTGAGTTTCCCCCTGGCGCAGTCCCCGGGCCGACGACCGCGAGCCATCGCCCATCCGGGGAGAACACTCCCGCGCTCAGGAAGATGCTGGTATCGCCGATGGCCCGGCCCGGCCCCGATCCCGCGATTAGCGCCACGCGGACCCTGCTGCCGAAAATCCCCGGGCTGTAGTACGCGACTTCGGTGCCGTCAGGGGACAGCGACACCGGCAACTTGTCGGCAGTGTTCGAGACAACGGCCGTCGGTTTGCCGCTACCGTCAAGCGCCATACGGTAGATGTCGTACGAGGGCGTCTCGTTCGTAAAGACGACCTCGCGACCGTCCGGCGCCCACACGCCGTTTAAGGCGGAGGCCGTGGCGCGCGTGACCTGCGTCAGCAGCTCGCGCTGCAGGTCGTACATCCTCAGGTTGCGGACGGTGCCATCGGCGCCGACCGTGACGAGGATGCGACTCTGATCCGGCGACATGCGCGGCGTGCGAAACGCGCCCGTCGACGGAATCGCGGGCGACTCCTTGCCGTCTCGGGTCACCCATACCACCCGGGCGTCCACTGCATACTCCGACTGGCGCAGCACGGCCAGCGTGCCGTTGTCGGAGATCGAGATCGCGGCCATCCCCTCGCTTGGCTGGCTCACGACGTCGTCGAGCGCGAGCACCGGTGCGCACTCGGGGCGCAGCTTCACCGGATCGAACCGGACGGCGAACAGCGCGTTGCCCCGGACGAAGAGCACGTGTCCGGATCTCGCATAGATCGGGCGGAAGCCGTTCTCAGCGATGACGACGCGTCGGCGGCTCTCGAGCTCAATCGCCTCCACGCGCGACGCCGGGCGGCGATAGCTGGTGAAGAGCACCGCGCGGCCACCCGGCAGTGCCATGGGCCCCCAGTGGCCGATCTCGCCCGTCGCGGTGTCGGGCGTGGTCAGCAACTCGACCGGACCGCCAGCGCTCGGCACCCGCGCGAGGCCGTTGTTCCGCCCCTGGCAGACGATGGAGTTTGCGTCCAGCCAATCGAGCCCGGGACCACACTGGCCCACCTCACTCGACGCGCCTCCCTCGATCGGGATCTTCCGAACGGACCCCGCCTGAAAGCACGCCAGCCACCGACCGTCCGGAGAAACCTTCACGGCCGCGTTCTTGACGCCGGGCAGCACGCTCGGCGCGAGCGAGGCCAAGTCGCGAATGTTCAGTCCGGCGCTTCCGCTCTGCATGACCTGGCGGCCATCGCGCGAGTGCGAGTCGGCGGCGCCTGAGCTCCGCACGCAGCGCATGACCGACCTCTCACAGGAAGGGGCGGTTCCACGCGCCCAGCCTCACCGCAAAACCGGATCGCTTCCGTTGACTGGTCTCGACGCAGCGGTGCATCGCCCGGTTTGCCGTGTCGCCGGTGACGAGGCGCGGACGGAACGCGGCGTACGTGCCGTCCGAGCGCACCGCAGTCTGGGCGATGGAAGGCCGTGGCCGTGGGATCGGCCGCATGCTGAACACCGCTGCGCTGGCCTGTTGTCGGTTCGGCTCGACAAGTGTTTGCGGTACGGGCGCCACACCGCATGTTTACCGCGTTGAGAGTCCCGCGGCGTGTACGGCACAAGTTGTTGCCCCAGTTGAGTTTATCCGGACCGGCCGCCGGAGAGATCATGGCATGAATCGTGCGTTAAGATCTTCAACACGTTCCACCTAAACCTCTCGAGCACAAGGATTCGCATGCGCAGCATTGTGTCGGCCGCAGCAACCGCCCTGCTTCTCGCCTCCGCCGCGACCTCGGCCAGCGCCCAGACGATCGACCAGCAGTCGGTCGGCGGCGTTGGCTCGGGCAACTACTTCGGCGCGTGGCAATCTTGGACCTCGCAGACTTTCCGCCCAAGCGCGACCACGATGGTGGGCGGCGGCTTCAACGTTGTCAACGTCAGCGGCCAGGTCGCATCGGGGACCTTCACGATTCAGCTGTGGGACAACGTCTCGAGCGCGCCCGGCGCGAACCTGCTGGCCTCGGGGAGTGTCGCGTACAACCTTGGGATCGGCGCCCGGTCGATGGTGGATGTGTTCTGGTCGTCCACTGCGGTCACGGCCGGTGCACAGTACTTCATGCAGGGGATCGCGAGCGGACCGGAGACGCTGTACTCCTCGCTCACTTTCAACGCGTATGCGAATGGCCAAGCCGGGTACAACTACTCCACCAACCCGACGGCCCCGGTCAGCTGCTGCGGTTCCGCGTACGACCTCGATTTCCAGACGTTCTCCGACGGCAGCAACGTCGTTCCGGAGCCCTCAAGCATCGTGCTGATGGCAAGCGGCCTGCTCGCTGTCGGTGGCGTGGCCCGCCGCCGCCGAAAGCTGTCGGCCTGATCGGTCGCACATCCTGACACGGAGATCAAGCAGGGCCTGCCAGCTGGCAGGCCCTGCTTGCTTTTCGGTCGACGCTTGGCGGCCAGGCACGGGTCCGGAGGTGGGTGAGGAGCTGGTCGATCACCGACGCCAAGGTCATGAACGCGACGATGCGCATCGCGCCGTGGCAGGTCGGACACGCGAGCGGGTCGACCGTCTCGGTGCGATGGCGTCGGACCGGTACGTCACGGCCTTCGCGGCTCGGTCGAAAGTCGGCCGCTCAGGCGCCACGGGATTCCGCGCGCAGTACCGGGCGAGCCGCGTCGCGCACGCGCGATCCTCTGCAGGCAAAGGGTGACTTCAGGCGGCTGTCGAAGAAGGCGCACCCGGGGTGAACCAGTTGTACGCACCGGTGCGACGCGAGGGGTCCGTGAAGGCGGGCGATACGCTTCGGATCGAGCGTGACTAGATGGGACTGTATATCGGCACAAATACAGGCAGCGAAATTGTGTTTAACTATGTAAACGATTCATTGATCACCGTTTATCAACAATTGACTTCAGCAAATTTATACGCATATTTGCCGAATGATCCCCGCAGACTTCGAGCCGCTCTTCCCGGATCCGTGGGCGCGGGGACTCGCTGACCTCGCCCTCGACTTCGAGCGCGAAGCCGCTGCACTCGGCGCCCTCCTCCACCCCGACGTCGCCGACCAGGTCGCCGACCTCCTCCGCTTCGCGAACAGCTACTTCTCGAACAGCATCGACGGGAACGACATCACGCCGGCCGGGATCGAGGCCGCCATGACGCACGACTGGGCCCACGACCCGCACCGACGCGCCTGTCAGGAACAGGCCCGCGCCCACGTCGAGATCGAGCGGACCGCGGACGAATGGCTCGACGATGAGGCCACGCTGAACCCGCTGTCGGCGGATACCCTCCTCGAGCTCCACCGCGCCCTCCACGAGAACGTCCCGCCGTCTGAACGCTGGGTCGGGCATCCCGGCGGGACGCGTCGCGAGCGGATCGTCCCCGGAGCACTCCGCACCTTCGACGCGCAGGTCGGCCAGCATCAACCGCCACCGGCCGCGTCGATTGCGCCGTTGCTCGCCCGCGCCGCCGAGGCGTACGAGCCTGCCCGCCTCACCGGCCTCGATCGCGCGATGGCCTTCGCCGCCAGCCATCACCGACTGCTCTGGGTCCACCCCTTCGCTGACGGCAATGGTCTCGTCATGCGCCTCGCGTCGCGCCTTTACGCACGGGCACTCGGTATCGGCGGCACCAGACTCTGGACCCCGGCCCGCGGCCTGGCGCGCGCACGCGATCGCTACACGGCCGCGCTCGCCGAGGCAGACGTCCCGCCTCGCAACGAACGCGACGATCTCGACGAACGCGACGATCGCAGCGCGCTCTCGCGCGAAGGGCTCACCAACTTCACGCGCTTCTTTCTGACGACCTGCCTGAACGAAGTGCGCTTCATGCGCAGCGTGCTCGCGCCCGACACGCTCGCCGCTCGACTGGAGGACTACGTCAGTCGGCGCGCGGCCGACGTGCTCCCAGGCGCACATGCGCCGCTCAGCAAGGCCGCGTCTCCGCTGCTGCGCCACTGTCTGCTCGGCGGGCGCGTACGGCGCGGCGACATCGCCGCCATCACGGGACGCTCACTGCGCGCCGTGAGCACGATCGTTGGCCAGCTCCTCGACGAGGGACTGCTCGTGACCGACTCACGAAAGGGGCCAGTCCGACTGGGGCTCCCGCTGCACGCGCTGCGCTATCTGCTGCCGGACGTGTATCCCGAAGGCGCCGATCAGTGGTCCGCCAGCACGCCGTCCGACCACGCGGCGTAACACACGCGCACTACCCCGCCAACTCGCGTGGCGCTTCCTTCGACCCGAACACACTCAACGTCAGCCCCACCACCACCACCGTGACCGCGCCGATCACGTTGTGCCACAGGAAGCTCACACTCGGCACCAACCAGCTCACGAGCCCGACGGCCGTCATCCCCGCGAGCAACCCGACGAAGGCGCCGGTCGACTTGGGTTCTCGCAGTTCGTCACGCTGTTCGTGACGCCGGTGTTCTGCTCGTACCTGGACGAACTGCAGCGCTGGTTCGCGCGGCGGAAGGCGGCGAAAGCAGTGCCGACGCCGCACGGGGCGATGGGCGGCGAGGGGTTGGCTCCCGCGAGGGACTAGCATTAGCGTGGAATGGTCGGGGATGGGCGATGCCGTTCGTTTCTGACGCCACTAGGACGAGTCCGGTCCGCATGCGGATCCGGTGATGTCATGGGTGCCGTCATGCGCAGCTCTCCGTTGTCCGTCCGTGCAGCTGTCGTGCGGTTCGTGGTCGGATGCGCCGCTGCGGCCGTCCTCGCGAGCTGCGCGCTCCTCGCCGACAGTACGCTGCCGAATGGAAGCCTCCGCTTCACGCCGCCGCCCGCCTACGCGACGTGGTGGAGCCAGGTCGAGCAGTGTTCGGGGCGCACGGGCTCCTACGCCGCCGTCACGTGGTTCCAAGTCCCCGGCGCCGACCAATTCACGGTCGACGGCGAGACCAGAAGCGGCGACTGGTCCTCGATCGGCAGCCGGGTGGTGCTCGCGGGGAACGCTGTCACGTCAGGCGGGCTCGTGCGCCACGAGATGTTGCACGCGCTCCTCGGCACCGGTGGACATCCGCGCTCGGCGTTCCTCGGCGCGTGCGCTGGTGTGGTCAACTGCTCGTCGCTCTGCGTCGCCGAGGCCGGGAGCGCACCACCGCCCGATCCGGCGTGGGTGACCGTTCCACCGGAATCGCTCCAAGTGGGCGCCACGGTCGCGCCCGTGCGGCCAAGTTCGGCCATGAATGGCGGGGCGTTCGCGTTGACGGTCACGGTGACGAACGCGAGCAACCACGGCGTGGTTGTCGCGCTCCCACCGTCGGGCGATGCCGGCCCTCCGGGCTCGTTCAGCTGGGAGGCGAAGTATCAGGCGCTCACGGCTTGGTATGACGAGCGTGCGTGGGACTCGTCCGTGACATACTTCGCGCCGGGCGAGACGAAGCGGATGATCTTCGACTTCTTCGTCAACGGGCCGTCGGGATACAACGGCGTTCCACCGGGCGTGGTGAACTTCCGCTATCGCTTCGGCGAGACCTGGCAGGGTCCGCTCGCCGTCACACTCGACCCGTAGCGCGCGTCAGCGTCGCGGCTCCTGCGCGCGCACGCGCCCCGTCGCCTCCGCCACCCGCTCCACGCACTTCGCGACCGTCCCGCTGCGCGCGCGCTGCGGCAGCACGAGCTCCGGATGATCGGGCTCCGCGGCCGCACGGCCGGCGCCCGGCGCATCCATCATGAGGTCCCCGCCACGCGAGATCACGGCGACCTCGAAGTGCTCGACGGCCTCGAGTAGACTGGTGAGTTCCACCCGGGTTTAGTGCGTCGTGACGCGGACGCCGCGTCGCTGAAGGCGGTCCGCCATCTCGCCGGCGACGCGACGGAGGAGGGTGGCACCCTTGCCATCATCGACCTCGATCGGGACGGCGTTCGCCATCACGGCGGCGATGAAATTGGGGTTCGACCGCGAGCGGGGTTCTGGCGCC
>JANMLN010000183.1:0-2352 GCA_031372565.1 Gemmatimonadota bacterium
CGCACAGATGTTCGCGCTCATTCCGGGTGTCTCGCGCTCGGGGTCGACGATCACGGCCGGTCGCGCACTCAAGCTCGATCGCCAGAGTGCCGCCGTCTTCTCGTTCCTCATGAGCATGCCGATCACGGCGGCCGCGGCCATCGTGAAGGTGCCGCAGGCGCTGCGCGAGCATGGGCCGTCGCTCGCGCTGGCGGTCGGGATCGTCTCGGCGTTCATCTCGAGCGCGCTGGCGATCAACGTGCTGCTGCGCTACGTGAGCAAGCACAGCTACGGTGTCTTCGCCGTGTATCGGTGGGTGCTCGGGCTGGCCGTCCTGGCGCTCGCGTATTCGCGAGGCGTGTAGGCCGCGTGGACGACGCCCGCCTGCGCGCGTACGATGGCGTCGCGCCCGAGGCGCTGGCGCAGGCGGCCGGTTTCGCCGAGCTCGAGGTGTACGACCTCGTGTCGAGCACGCTGGATCGTGCACATCTGCTGGGTGCGTCGCAGTGTGCGTCAGGCACGGCGGTCGTCGCGGAACGGCAAAGCGCGGGCCGCGGCCGACAAGGGCGCACCTGGCAGTCGGAGCCCGGCACCGGCGTCTGGCTGAGCGTCATCGAGCGGCCGGCGGACACGGCGTCCGTGGGCGTGTTGTCGCTGCGGCTCGGGATCTTGCTCGCGGAGGCGCTGGCTCCATTCACCGAGTCTGCCATCCGCCTCAAGTGGCCCAACGATCTGTGGACCGATGCGGGCAAGCTGGCGGGGATTCTGGTGGAAGCGCGGTGGCGGGGAACAACGCTCGAGTGGGTGGCGATCGGCGTCGGGGTGAACGTGCAGCCGCCGCGGCTCGAGGGGGCGACGTCGGGACTCTCGCGTGATGCGCGTCGTTCGGATGTGTTGATCGCCGTCGGTCGCGCGGTACGCCGCGCCGCACAGTCGAGCGGACTCTTGAGTGAAGCGGAGCTGGCCGCGTGGGGGGCACGCGACCTCGCCCGCGGTCGCGCCATCGTCGAGCCGATCGTTGGCACGGTACGCGGTGTACGCTCAGACGGCGCGCTCCTGGTGCAGGGGTCTGGGGGCATCCAGAGTCTCGTGACGGGGTCGCTGCGCTTCGCTGGCTGACGTCAGCCGAGTTGGCAGGCTGACTGCCAGCCTCGCAGGAGGCGCTGCCATGTCGGCAGTGCCGACACGGCATAACTCTTTATATAGCAGAGCTTTGCGTTCGAGACTGATCGGGCGACGGCCGCTTGATCGAATCGAGCGCAGCTGATAGCTTCCGCGTGTTAGCACTCGGCTCGTGTGAGTGCTAAGCACGGATGTCCACCACTTCTATCTCACCTTTCAGGAGGTCGCCAGCAATGGCCACCAAGAATGCCACCAGCGCGAAGGTTGCGCCGCTGTCCGATCGCGTCGTCGTGAAGGCGCTTGAGGAGACCGAGACGATGCGCGGCGGGTTGTACATCCCGGACACCGCGAAGGAAAAGCCGCAGCAGGGCGAAGTCGTCGCCGTTGGCCCGGGCCGTTTCGAGAAGGGCGAGCGCGTGCCGATGGAAGTGAAGGTCGGCAACAAGGTGCTGTACGGGAAGTACAGCGGCACGGAGATCACGCTTGACGGTGAGCAGGTGCTCATTCTCCGCGAGAGCGACGTGCTCGCGATCGTCAACTGACCGTCTTTCATTCCTCACTGAACAGGGATCACGACCATGGCTGCCAAGGAACTCCATTTCAATACCGAGGCTCGCGCGGCGCTCAAGCGCGGCGTTGACAAGCTTGCGGATGCCGTCAAGGTGACGCTCGGCCCGAAGGGCCGGAACGTTGTCATCGACAAGAAGTTCGGTGCGCCGACGATCACCAAGGACGGCGTGACCGTCGCGAAGGAGATCGAACTTGCGGACCCGATCGAGAACATGGGCGCGCAGATGTTGAAGGAAGTCGCGACCAAGACCTCCGACACCGCAGGTGACGGCACCACGACCGCCACGGTGCTGGCGCAGGCGATCTACCGCGAAGGCCTCAAGAACGTGACGGCCGGCGCGAACCCGATGGGCATCAAGCGTGGCATCGAGAAGGCCGTCGAAGACATCTCCGCCAAGATCAAGGGCATGTCGATCCCGGTCAAGAACGAGCAGGATCTGGAAAACGTCGCCACCATCGCCGCCAATAACGACACCGTCATCGGCAAGATCATCGCCCAGGCCATGTCGAAGGTCGGCAAGGACGGCGTGCTGACAGTCGAAGAAGGCAAGACGACCGAAACGAACCACGAGTTCGTCGAAGGCATGCAGTTCGATCGCGGCTACGTTTCGCCGTACTTCATCACGAATGCCGAGACGATGGAAGTCGAACTCGAAGACGCTTACGTGCTCGTCTACGAGA
>JANMLN010000198.1:0-54877 GCA_031372565.1 Gemmatimonadota bacterium
CCTCGCAGTTCGACGGCCTGGTGCAGGCGGGCGAGGTCTATCCGAATGGCGAGTCCCTGTACGACATCATCCGCCATCAGGCGGCGCACTATGGTTCCATGATCCGCACGCGTTACGGCGAGCCATTCTGGACAACCGAGACGATGCGCGTCGACGATGTGGCCACGCTCGGCGTGGCGACCTTTTGAACGGGCGCATGCGCGCCTCCTGGAGCGTGGTCCGATGAGCACTCACGACAGCATCGATGCGCCGATCACCTACGGCACCTACCTCCAGCTCGGCGAGCTCCTCAAGCTGCAGGTGTTGCAGTCACAGCCGGGGCATCCGGACGAGTTGCTGTTCATCGTGGTGCACCAGTCGAGTGAACTCTGGTTCAAGGTGATCCTGCACGAACTCGACCAGTTGATTGCGCACATGTCGGGCAACGATCCGCTCGGCGCGGTCAACACGCTCAAGCGGTTGAACGGGCTGGTCGCCATCGTGGCACAGTCGCTCACCGCGCTCGACACGCTGCCGCCGCAGCGCTTCGCCGAGTTTCGCGGCTATCTCGGCACCTCCAGCGGATCGCAGAGCGAACAGTTCCGCGCGATCGAGGCCGCCAGCGGACTGCGCGAACCGCACTTCATGCATGTGCTGAGCGAGCACGGCCCGATTCCCGAACTCGTGCAGCGCGCGCTCGCGCGCCCCACACTGCAGGCGCTGTACGAGGGGATGCTGGCGCAGGCGGGCACGACGCTTGAAGCGGTGTACGCCGAAAAGGAGACGACGCCGTACTTCCTGCTCGCCGAGGAGCTGCTGGAATACGAGCAGGGGTTCGCGAAGTGGCGCTTCCTGCACGTGCAACTGGTGGAGCGGATCATCGGGCTGCTGACCGGTGGCACGGGCGGAACGCTGGGGGCCAAGTACCTGCAGCGCACGGTGAGCACGCGGTTCTTTCCGGCGTTGTGGGCGGTGCGGAGTACGGTGTACGGGCCCGCGAAGGGGTGAGCGGCGCGCGTCTGGTCAGCGGGCGCCGAACGCCACCGGGATGATGCCTGCGGCGCGCAGCGCCTCACGAAGTGCTGGTGAGGTGAGTGCGCGCACCTCGGCCTCGCGCTCCTCGAGGTAACCGTCGCGCGCGCGCAGGGCGTCGTCGACATGGCCCGGGTGCACCATCAACTCCGTGCGTCCCGGGGCCAGCGATTCGACGACGGCGCGCACGTCCGCTGCAAAGGTCGGCGACCCCTGCAGCGAGATGCCGACAAAGTGGTCGGAGGTGCCGAATCCGGCTCGGTGCGCCGCCGCGCGGGAGGCGCCGCCGGCCATCGCGACACCGAGCAGTGCCTTGGAGAGCGTCGCCCGCGCTCGGCTCGCGTGCGCACGCAACGACTCGCGCGGTATGCGGATGGTCCGTACTCCGGCAGCGCGCATCGCCTCCACGACAGCGGGCCACACCACCGGATGCACGTGCGTGTGACGATGGCTGTCGAGGTGCGTGACCGGCACGCCGGCTGCACGCAGCCGCTGGAGCTGCGCCGCCACCTCCGCCTCGATCTCGCGATGCACGAGCGCCCCGGCGGTGGCGCGGGCCAGGAACGTCGCGAAGGGATGGAAGTCGCCCGTGGCCGCGTCGGTGAGCGACGGCGCCTGCGTGAGCGGGCGGCCGTCGATCAGGTTGAGATGCAACCCGAGACCGAGCGGTACGCTCGCACGTCCCGCCATCGCGTCGTCGAAGCCCGGCGTGTTGACCATCACGCTCGCGCTCGACACGGTGCCGGCGGCTGCGCACTCGAAGATCCCGCGATTGACGCCGGGGGTGAAGCCGAGGTCGTCCGCGTTGATGACGAGCCGCCGCGCGCTAGACGTAGCGGCCACTCCACCCGCCCACGCGGATGTGCGCGATGTCCTTGAGCATCTGCACGGAATCGCCGGCAAAGCTCATCGTCGTCGGCTCGCTGTCGTAGCGGAAGGTGATGGGGCACTGCTCCACGCGACCACCGTGCGTTTGCGCAATGAACAGTGCTTCGACGTCGAACCCGAAGCGATCGATGGTGAGGCGCGGGAAGACGGTCTCGGCCATCTTCGCGGTGAACCCCTTGAGTCCCGCCTGTGTGTCGAGCACGTCGCGCAACAGCACGAGCCGCACGATCCGGTTGAAGATCCGGCTCATGACGTGGCGCGTGTAGATGTAGTTCAGGAAGCCGACGTTCATGATGTACGTGGAGTCGGGATGCACGCGACACGCGATGGCGGCATCGGCGCCCGATTCCAGCGCCTTGAGAATCACGAGGATCTCGGACGGCGGGTACGCCAGGTCGACATCCGTGAAGATGCGATAGGCCCCTCGGGCCGCGAGCATCCCCCGTGCGACCGAGGCGCCCTTCCCCTTGTTGGGCTCGTTGCGGAGCAACGTGACGCCGGGCTCCGCGGCAGCGAACTCGCGCAGGATGCGCGCCGCCGCGGGGTCGGGGGAGCAGTCGTCGACAATGAGGAGCTCCCAGGTGAAGGGGAGCGCATGGCAGAACGCCTTGAGGTCGCGGAGCGACGCCGGCAGGCGGTCGGCGTTGTTGTAGCTCGGGACGATGACCGAGAGATGCGGCGCGGAGTCGCTCATTGTGCTGGGAGGAATCCTAGCGCCCTCCGGGGGTCCCAGCCACCTCACGTCCCGCGCTCGGCGCGACTAATTTGACTCCATGCCGGATCCCCTGTACTTCGACCACGCGGCGACGACGCCCGTGCGCGCGGAGGTCGTCGACGCGATGACCCCCTTCCTCGGGCCGCGCTTCGGCAACCCGAGCAGTACGCATCGGTGGGGACGCGAGGCCCGCGCCGCGCTTGACGAAGCGCGCGAGCGCTTGGCGCGCGCCCTCGGCGCGATGACCGACGAGATCTGCTTCACCTCCGGCGGGACCGAAGCCGACAATCTGGCCGTCCTGGGCGCGTTCCACGCCATGGCGCCCAAGGGGCGCACCGCGGTCGTCACCACCCCGGTTGAGCACAAGGCGGTGCTGGCGGCGGCCCATCAGGTGGCGCGCGAGGGCGGATCGGAGCGGCTGCTGCGCATGATGCCGTCGGGCCAGGTCGATGCCGCGAGCTACGCCGAGGCGATGCGCGATGACGTGGCGGTCGTGTCGGTCATGTGGGTGAACAACGAGATCGGGTCGATCCAGCCGATACCCGCGCTGGCGCAGCAGGCGAAGGCCGCGGGCGCACTCTTCCATACCGACGGCGTGCAGGCGTTCGGGAAGGTCGAAGTGAACATGGGACAGCTGGCCGTCGACTATCTCACCATCTCCGGGCACAAGATCGGCGCGCCCAAGGGTTCCGGCGCGTTGTTCATCCGCCGCGGGGCGCCGCTCGAGCCGCTGTTTCATGGTGGCACGCAGGATCGCGGCCGTCGGCCCGGCACCGAGAATGTGGCGTTCGCCGTGGGGCTCGCGGTGGCCGCGGAACTCACGCTCGCGGAGCGCGAGAGCGAGCATGCACGGCTGGGGGCCATGCGTGACCGGCTCGAGGCCGCCCTGACAGCGGCCGTGCCGGACCTGGTGGTACACGGCGCGGGCGGTCCGCGTGCAGTGCACGTCCTCAATGTGTCGGCCCCGGGCACCGATGCCGAATCGATGCTGATGGCGCTCGACTTGGCGGGAATTGCCGCGTCCGGCGGCTCGGCCTGTCAGTCCGGGAGCGTCGAGCCTTCGCATGTGCTGAGTGCGCTCGGCGTGTCGGCCGAGATCGCCGCAGCTGCCGTGCGACTCTCGCTGGGGGTGCTGACCGATGACGCCGCCATTGATCGGGTGGCGGAGGTCTTCCCGCGCCTGGTCGCGAAGGCGCGCGGGCTGGCGGTGGTCTGAGGGACGTGACATGAGCGGGGCGCGCACCACGGGCCCACGTCCCGGAGACCGCGTGCTCGTGGCGATGTCGGGCGGCGTCGACTCGTCGGTGAGCGCCGCGCTGCTCAAGCGGGAGGGCTATGACGTGGTGGGCGCCACGATGAAGCTCTATCACGACGGCGTTGATGTGCCCGATCGTCCGTGCTGCAGCCTCGATTCGGTGAACGATGCGCGACGCGTGTGCGAGCGCATCGGCGTGCCGCATTACGTGCTCAACATGCAGGCGCCGTTCGAGCGTGACGTGATGGACGACTTCGTGGCCGAGTATGCGCGCGGGCGCACCCCGATTCCGTGCGTGCGGTGCAACACGTTCACCAAGTTCCGCGATCTGGTCGCGACGGCGGACAAGATCGAGGCGCCCTGGATCGCGACGGGTCACTATGCGCGCATCGTCGGCGGCCAGCTGCATGTGGGACAGGACCCGGCCAAGGACCAGAGCTATTTCCTGTGGGGGATCCAGCGCGAGATGCTCGCGCGCATGATTCTTCCGGTCGGGGACCGCACCAAGGCGGAGACGCGCGCGGTCGCGCGCGACCTCGGGTTGCGCATGGTGGCCAACAAGCCCGAAAGCCAGGACATCTGCTTCGTGCCCGACGGGAATCATGCCGAGATCGTGGCGTCGAGGCTCGGCGCCGACCACGCCGCGTTGCAGCCGGGGCCGCTCGTGCTCGAGGATGGTCGCCGTGCCGGGACGCATGACGGCTTCGTGCACTTCACCGTGGGGCAGCGCAAGGGACTGCCATCGGGCTTCGCGGAGCCGATGTTCGTGTTGGCGATCGACGCAGCGACGCGCACGGTGGTCATCGGGCCGCGCTCGGCGCTGACGGGGCACGGCGTCGTGGCGCGCGAGGTGAACTGGCTCGGGCCGTGCCCACCGGTCGGGACCGTGTTCGGGGCGCGCGTCCGGCATCGCGCGCCACTGGTGCCCGCGACCCTCGTGCGAGACGATGACGACGAGATCGAGCTGTCGCTCGCGAGCGGCGTGCAGGCGATCGCGCCCGGGCAGTCGGTGGCGTTGTACGACGGCGAGGCGCTGGTCGGTGGCGGCGTGATCGAGGTGGGGGTCCGCGCCAGGCGCGCGCTGCCGGTGATCGCCGCGTAGCCGCTCGATCGCTGGACGGCGCGCTGCGTCGTGATCGGCGCGATCCGTCCCGATCGTCCGCTCCCTCGTCCCGCTTGTCCCTGATCGCGCGCGCTTTCGCCATGCGAGCCGTAGGCTGCGGTGAGCCTCTCACCGGACCTGCCGATGCTGTGTCGTCCCCGTTTCCTCGCGCGTGCGTGTGCGTCCGCGCTGTGCGTTCTTGCGTCGACTGCCGCGCTCGAGGCGCAGGGTACCGTGCGCCCGACGCTCGCCGCGCCCGCAGCCGCGACGACTGACGTCAGCTGGCCCGCCTACGGCAACGACGTTGGCGGCACACGGTACTCGCCACTCGCGGACATCACGCGCGAGAACGTGGGACGGCTGCGGCTTGCGTGGCAGGTGAGCACCAAGGACCTGGAGCACAAGATGAAGGACGAGGGGCCTCGTGAGGGCTGCGCGAAGTGCCATACGGGCGCGACCAAGTTCGAGGCAACCCCGCTGGTGGTCGACGGCGTGCTCTACGTGTCGACACCGCTCAATCGCGTCGTGGCCATGGACCCGTCCACGGGACGCCAACGCTGGCGCTTCGATCCCAAGCTCACGCTCACCATCGAGCGCAACGAGGGGTTCGTGTCTCGGGGCGTGGCGCTCTGGCGTGATGTGCGAACGTCGGGGGCTGCAGCGGCGATCGCATGCCGCAAGCGCGTCTTCTTCGCGACCGTGGACGCGCGGCTGTTCGCGCTCGATGCGAACGACGGACGTCCCTGCGCCACCTTCGGTACCGACGGCATGGTGCGCCTCGATCAGGGGGTCGGGCCGGTGCAGGTCGGTCAGTACGGCGTCACGTCGCCGCCGGTGGTGATCGGTGACATCGTGATCGTCGGATCGGCGATTGGCGACAACCGGATGGTGGCGATGGAACATGGGACCGTGCGCGCATACGACGCGCGCTCGGGCGCGCTGCGATGGGCGTGGGACCCGATCCCGCGCACCGCGGGTACGCCCGGCTACGAGACGTGGACGCCCGACGGCGCGCGCAAGACGGGTGCGGCCAACGCGTGGGCGCCGCTGTCGGTGGATTCGGCGCGCGGCCTCGTCTTCGTCCCCACCGGCTCGGCGAGCCCGGACTTCTTTGGCGGCGAGCGGCCGGGTGACAATCTGTTTGCCAACTGCGTGGTGGCATTGGACGCGACGACGGGCGCGGTGCGCTGGCACTTTCAGGTGGTGCACCACGATCTGTGGGACTACGACGTGGCGTCGCAACCGACGCTCATCGACCTCAAGCGGAACGGTCACGTGACGGCTGCCGTGGTGGTGGCCACCAAGATGGGCTTCGTGTACGTGCTTGATCGCGATACGGGGAAGCCGCTCTTCCCGGTGGAGGAGCGCCGCGTTCCGGGAAGCACGGTAGTCGGCGAGCGCACGTCGCCCACGCAACCCTTCCCGACGCTCGCGGCCTTCCGTTTGCATCCGACCGCAGCACTCACCGAAGCGGACCTGTGGGCGCCGACATCCGAGGCGCGGGCGCAGTGCGTGCAGCAGTTCCGGGGCTTCCGCAACGAGGGGATCTTCACACCACCCTCGCTGCAAGGGACGCTGGAGTATCCCTTCTATGGCGGCGGCGTGAACTGGGGCGGCGTGACGTTCGATCCGGTGCGACAATTGCTCGTCGTCAACTCGATGCGCCTGCCCGCATGGGTCAAGCTCCGCGCGCGCGTGCCTGGCGAGAAGGGAGGCAACATGCGCGGGACGCCGTACGTCATGGATCGCGCCGTGTGGGTGAGTGCGGCCGGTACGCCGTGCGTGAAGGGCCCGTGGGGCATGATCACGGCGATCGACCTTGCCACCGGCACCACGAAGTGGGAGCACCCACTCGGTCGCGAACCGAAGGCGCCCGAGGGCGATGCGGCGGCGGCGTGGGGGACGCCCAACGTTGGCGGTTCGCTCGCCACGGCGGGCGGTCTCGTGTTCATCTCGGCGGCGCGCGACGAGATGCTGCGTGCCTTCGATATCGAAACGGGACGCGAACTGTGGAAGGTGAAGTTGCCCGCCGGAGGACAAGCGACGCCGATGACGTTCCGGATCGGCGGCAAGCAGTACGTGGTGATCGCGGCCGGCGGCCACGGCGACTACGGCACGGGGCTGTCGGATCAGGTCGTGGCGTATGCGCTGCCCTAAGGCTCCGGCGACTGCGCGCGTGCCAGCTCGAACTGGGCCGCATCGCGCGCGCGGTACCGGCGGCTCCACAGGAGCGCGATGCCCGGCAGCTCGATGCGATAGTCGCCGTGCGACCACGCCGCGAGGCGCGTGATCGCGGAGAGACGCACGATGTCGGACCGGTTGACGCGCAGGAACTGGGTCGGGTCGAGGCGTTCCTCGAGGGCGACAATCGTGCCGCGCACGCGGAACTCGCCCGCAGCGGTGCGGAGCGTGACGTAGTTGCGCTGTGCACGCGCGAGGATGACATCATCGACGCTGACGAGTGCGACACCGCCCTGCGTGTCCTGTGCCAACAGCCGTTGCAGCGGACGTGCCTGCTCCGCGGCGAGGGCCGCCACTCCGGCGTGCCGTGCACGACGATCGGCCGCCGTTGCGTCCCGCAACTGCCGAGCGCGCGTCATCGCGGCACGCAGTCGCGCCGGCTCGACGGGCTTGAGCAGGTAGTCGACAGCCCGCACGTCGAAGGCGCGTACGGCGTGTTCGTCGAACGCGGTCACGAAGATCACGGGCGGCATGAGGTTGCCAAGCGCTTCGATCACCTCGAAGCCGTCCAACCCCGGCATGCGGACGTCGAGCAGGACGAGATCGGGCTTGAGCGCGCCAACCTGCGCGACGGCACTCGGGCCATCATCGGCCTCGCCGACCACCTCGACGCTGGTGTCCGCGGCCAGCAAGGTCGCGAGTCGCCGGCGCGCGGGGGCTTCGTCATCTACGATGAGCACGCGGAGCGGCGCGTCGGGTTCGCGCGGGGGACGCGTCACGAGCGCACCGTGGTGGCTGCGACGCGCGCGTCCGCCGCGCGCGTGGCTTCGCGTGCCGGCATCACGATCGCGACCTCGAAGCCGCCCGGCACATTGCCCACGCGCACCTGCTGCGCTTCACCGTAGAGCAGGCGGAGCCGCTGGATCGTGGCCGAGAGTCCGGTGCCCGTGTCGAGCGGATCGCGGCCCGGGCTGAGGCCGGGGCCATCGTCGTGGACGACGATGCGAAGCGTGCCGTCGCGACGCGTGATGGTGACCTGCACGCGCGCCGTGCCCGTACGCTCCAGTCCACCATGTCGGATCGCGTTCTCGACCAGGGGCTGCAGGAGCAGCGAGGGGACCTCGCAGCCGAGTGCCGCCGGTTCGACCTCCGTCACGATCGTGAGGCGCTGCTCGAAGCGCGCGTGCAGGAGCGCGACATAGTGCTCGAGCACCTCGAGCTCCTCGGTGAGCGGCACCTCCTGCGCATCGGCGGTACGGACCGCCGACCGAAGCAGCGACGCGAGGTGCGTGAGCTGTTCGTCCGCCGCTGACACATTCTCGTACATCGTGGCCGAGATCGTGTTGAGGGCATTGAAGAGAAAGTGCGGCTCGAGGCGCAGGCGCAGCGCGCGCAGGTCGGCCTCGATCAGCGAACGTTCGAGGATCGCCGACCGGCGGTCGCGCTCCCGGCGTGCGAAGGCAGCGTCCACAGCCGTGAAGACGCCGACGATGGCAATCACATGCACGAGGTCGGTCGCCCCTTCGTAGACGTAGCGTGCTGCGCCGATGTCGACCGAGTACTGGGTGTACCCGATCGCGGGTCCCAGCGCGGCGCGCAGCTGCACCAGCAGCCAGGTGTGCGCGAGCGAGATCGGCACGAACGTGCCACCGATGGCCAGCAGCGACTGCTGCCATGTACCGCCGCTGAGCGGCAGGCGCTGGAGTAGCCACGCGAGGAAGCAGACCGGGAGCACGCCGACGACGGTTCCGGTGACTTCGTCGAAGAGGCGCGGCCCCAGGCGGCCACTGCCCTCCGCGAGCTCGAAGGCGACCACGAAGGTCAGGCGGATGGCGAACAGGAGACCGAGCGCGACGGCGGCCCCCCACCACATCCAGCGGCGGTCGGGTTCGCCGGTCATCACGGACGCACGGGGCACGGATTCCATGACCTCAATATGCGCATGTCGCGAGATGGAATGCGACCGCCGAGGACCGTGCGGGACAGGCGGGACGATCCCGGGACGAGTGGCGCCCATGCGGACGCGCGATGATGTAACGGTGGACGCACCCCGCCATGCTGTTACGAGCCAGCGCTTCAGGCTCGCCGATACTGGCCCGGTAGCCCCGCACGACTCGCGCTATCGACCGGAGAACCGCCCGATGCGAACACGCCATGCGTCCGTCCTCGTCGCCGTGATGCTCGTCTCTGCCTGTTCCGGCGAGCTCGTGGTCGAGGCGACGCGCGACCCGATGGACCCGGCTGTGCTACAAGCCGAGGCCGATGGCGCCGCTCGGGACTGGGCACTGCACGCGCTGAGCGCCATCGCGGTATCGGCCGACACGGCCGCCTCCCCCATGGTGGCGATCTCGCCCGGCTACCTGGAGAATCCGCTCGCGTTGAGCGCGGCCGCGTGTGCGTTCGACTACGGCGCCGACGCCTTTCGCTGTGCGGCCGAACGCGACCGGTCGGTGCGCGTCGAGCGGCAGTACCGGGTCTTCATCGCCGGCGAGCCGGTCAACGCGGTGCTCGGCATGGTCGACTCCGTGCAGCGCTGGCGGTCCGCTGCGGCTGCCGACACGATCGACGCCGCGATCGAGCGCCGCATCGTGGTACGCAGCGCGCGCGACTCCGGCACGTTGACGGTACAGCGCAACCCGACGGATCGTCGCGCCATGTTCTCCACCCGCGCCGACCAGGTCGGCAGCGGGACGCACACCATCGAAACGCTGCAGGCGAGCGGTGCACGGCGTATCGAACTGGCGAGCGCGCAGGTCATCGATCAGGTGCTGCATCGGACGCCCGAGGCACACCATCCTTTCCCGGAGAGTGGCGAGATCCGCGTCACGATGCGCGGTACGGCGCGCTGGACACCAACGGCGGGCGACGCGCCTGCAGCAGTCCCGCTCGCCTCGACCGCCATCATCCGCTTCCTTGCGGCGCGGTCTGCGCTGCTCATCATCGGCTCGCGCCAGTGCTCCGTCGACCTGCCGAAGCGCCAACTCACCGGCTGTTGGTAGCCCTCCGACGAGGTATGCTCGCGCATCGCTCGCGCAGTGCTCGCGCAGTGCTGACGCACTAAGGCTTTGCCAACGCGACGATTTACAAGGACTTACGCGACCCGATGTGATCACGCGCACGCGATGAACCGGTGACTGCATCAGCGACCGTCGCACGCGACAGGTCGATACTCGTGGGTGTCAGCCGTACAGCCGCCGCATCGGCGCCTGTTCTACTCATTCAGGAGTCTCTCGCATGCGTACCAACTTCCGCACGACCGGCCTCATGCTCGCGCTTGCCACGCTCGCGGCGTGCAACGGCGATGGGAGTACCGCGCCGGACGTGAGTCCCACATCCGTGGCGGCCGTGCAGGCCGACGTGCAAAGTGTCTCGGCCGCGAGCGCGTCCGATGCGATCGATGCGATCGGATCAGGGCTGGCGAGTGCGGGGGTCTCGTCCCTCGTCGCGCCGTCTGGTAGCGCCGACCTGGCCATGGCCGCGACCGCCGGCAACTGCTCGTTCTCGGCAGGAACAGGCTTCTACACCTGCACGAGCAACAACGAGCGCGGGTTCAGCGTGACGCGCAAGTTCAAGCTCTTTTCCGCGGGCGGCGCGGGCAGCGTGGCCGATTCCACACTCGCCATCTGGACCACGTCCGGGCGCGACACGTCGTCGGGAGAGGGCCGGCAGCGCATCCGGATCGTGAATCGCGCCGACACCAACATGTCGGTCATCGCACGCGATTCGGCCCCGCCGCGTGCGCCAAACAGGTTCACCAACAATGGACACGGAACGCAGCAGGACTCGGTGATCTACAGCGACTCGAACGGCGTCAAGACGTATGTCGTCAACAACGACGTGCGCACCGCAGACGTCGTGCGCCGCGCGCCCGAATCGGTCAATCCATTCCCGGCCAGCGGAACGATCACGATCACGCTCTCCGGCACGATGCGCTACGTACCGAGAGGCAACGGCGATGCGGCCGCGGTCACGAGGTCGGTGGCGGGCACGGCCGTGATCACCTTCAATGGGACGCAGAACGCGGTGTTCGCCATGGGTGGCAAGCGCTGCGCCCTCAACCTGGTGACGCGCAAGGTCTCGGGCTGCCAGTAGTCGCAGACAGGCGCATCGCGACCCGCTGAGCGAGGCGGCCGTCCGGGGTCCTTCCCCCGGGCGGCCGTGCGTGTTGGTGGCCTCGCCGTTGCCAGCCGTGCCGCACGCGGCCAGCTTGCGCGCATGACCGGAGCCCCTGCCCCCCGCGACCTCGACTTCCTCCTGTACGAGGTCCTGCACGCCGACGCCCTGACGTCCCGCGCGCGCTTCACCGACTACTCCCGCGAAGCGTTCGACCAGGTGCTGAGCACCGCCCGCGGCCTCGCGACCGACCAGTTCGCGCCACACCGGAAGGCGAACGACGAGCAGGAGCCGAGCTACGTGGATGGCCGCGTCGTGATCGTGCCGGAGGTCGCCGTCGCGGTGCGCGCGCTCGCCGATGCCGGGTTCATCGCGGCCACGCACGACGCCGAAGTCGGCGGATTGCAGCTCCCGCACATCTTCGCCACGGCGGCCATGTTCCACCTCGAGGCCGCGAATGTGGGCACGGCCGCCTACGCGCTGCTCGCCACTGGTGTGGCCAACCTGGTGGCCGCGTTCGGCAGCGAGGATCAGAAGCGACGCTACCTCGGCCCGCTGCTCGAGGGACGCTTTCTCGGCACCATGGCGCTGTCCGAGCCTGACGCCGGCAGCTCGCTCGCCGACGTGCGCGTCAAGGCCGAACCGCTTGACGACGGCCGGTTCGCGCTCACGGGTACCAAGATGTGGATCTCCGGCGGGGACCACGAGCTCGCCGAGAACATCGTGCACATGGTGCTCGGCCGGATCGAGGGCGCCCCTGCGGGGGTCCGCGGGATCTCGCTCTTCCTCGTCCCGAAGCGCCGCGTCGACGCCGATGGCCAGAGCGGCGCGCTCAATGGCGTGCAGCTCGGTGGCCTGATCCACAAGCTCGGCTGGCGTGGCACGGTCAACACGGTGCTCAACTTTGGCGAGCGGGACGCGTGCATCGGCGAGCTGGTCGGACAGCCACATCACGGCCTGCAGTACATGTTCCACATGATGAACGAAGCGCGCATCGGCGTGGGCCGAGCCGCTGCGGCCATGGGGTACGAGGCGTATGTGTACTCGCTCGAGTACGCGCGCACGCGGCATCAGGGACGGCTGCCCGGCGAGAAGAATCCCGCCACCGCGCAGGTGCCCATCATCCAGCATCCGGATGTGCGGCGGATGCTGCTGGCGCAGAAGGCCACCGTCGAGGCGGCGTTGCACCTCGTGCTCGCCTGCGCCCGACTCGTGGACGAACAGGAAACGGGAGAGTCGGAAGCCGCGCGGCGGCGCGCCACGCTTCTGCTCGAGATGTTGACCCCCGTCGCCAAGGCGTGGCCGAGCGAGGCCTGTCAGGAGTCGATCTCGCACGCGATGCAGGTCCTCGGCGGATACGGGTATGCCCGTGAGTATCCGATCGAGCAGCTCTGGCGCGACAACCGGATCAATCCGATCCACGAAGGGACCAACGGCATCCAGGCGCTCGACCTGCTGGGCCGCAAAGTGCGCATGGAAAACGGCGCGGCGTTCAAGGCGCTGGTGGACACCATGAGCGCGTCCGTTGCCGCCGCGCAGTCCGTGGGCGGCGCGGCGGCGGAGCTCGCTGCACCCGTGGCCACCGCCGTCGAGCGCCTCACGTCGACGACCATCGCGATTGGCGCGGCATCGGCGGGGATGGAGCCGGTGCGTGCGTTGGCCAATGCGAGCGCGTACCTGGACCTCGCGAGCCGCACCATCGTCGCGTGGCTCTGGTTGGATCAGGCAACGGCCGCGACGCAAGCGCTCGTGGGCGCTGCGGGTGATGACGTGGCGTTCTACCACGGCAAGCTGCAGGCGGCGCGCTACTGGATGGGATGGGAGCTGCCGCGCACCGAGGCGCTGGCCGAGTTGCTGACGCGCATGGACGCGGTGCCGTTCGAGATGCAGGACGCGTGGTTCTGATGCCCGACGACGCGAGCGCGGTCCCGCTGCGCAGCGATGCGCTGCGCACCCCCGAAGCGCGCTTCGCGTCGGTGCCCGATTTCCCGTGGGTGCCGCAGTACACCGCCGTTGACGGATACCGGGTCGCGCATGTCGACGCGGGACCACCCGATCAGCCACCCGTGCTCTGCCTGCACGGCGAACCGACGTGGGGGTTCCTGTATCGCAAGGTGATCACCGCACTCACGGCGGCCGGGCGCCGGGCGGTCGCCCCGGATCTGATCGGCTTTGGACGCAGCGACAAGCCGGTCGCACGGTCGACGTACAGCTATGCGGGCCATGTGGCATGGCTGCGCGCATGGATCGAGGCGCGCGACCTGCGCGATATCACGCTGGTGTGCCAGGACTGGGGGTCGCTCCTCGGACTCCGCGTGGCGATGGAACTCCCCGAGCGGTTCCGCGCGATCGTGCTCTCGAACGGTGGCCTGCCGACGGGCGAGGGGGCGGTGCCGAAGGCGTTTCGCGCGTGGGCGGCGTTCGCGCGATGGAGTCCCATCTTTCCCATCGGTCGGATTGTCGCCAGCGGCACGCGACATGGCTTGAGCGACGCAGCGCGCGCGGCCTACGACGCCCCGTTTCCCGACGACCGCTACAAGGCGGGCACACGCGCCTTTCCCGCGCTCGTGCCGGTCGAGCGCGATCAGCCGGGAGCGGCGGACAATCGGGCCGCGTGGGAGCAACTACGCTGCTGGAACAAGCCGTTTCTCACTGCGTACACGACCGGTGACCCGATCACCCGTGGCGCGCACCGTCGCTTCCAGGCGGAGGTCCCCGGTGCACGCGGCCGCGACCACGTGACGATTCGCGGCGCGGGGCATTTCGTGCAGGAAGATGCCGGTGACGCGCTCGCGCGCGCGGTGCTCTCCCTTGGCGTCTGACGCCGTGCGAGTCCATCCGTTCGACGCGGGTTTCTGGCAGCGGCGCGTGTACACGCTCGCCATCGCCACCGCCGCATTCTTCGTCGTCGCGACGCTCGCCGCGATGGCCCTGTATCCCGGCGGCTCGTTCAACGATCGCGCCACCGTGGGCTACCTGTTCACGCGGAATTTCTTCAGTGATCTGGGCATGCTCACGGCACACAACGGTGCCTCGAACCTGCCGAGCATGACGCTGTTCTTCAGTGCGCTCTCGTTGAGTGGCGGCGGGCTGGTGCTCTTCTTCCTCGCCTTTCCGCGCCTGTTCGCCGACTCCGCGCGAGCGCGCCGCTGGAGCATGGTCGGGTCGCTCTTCGGCGTGATCGCGGGCGCCGGCTACGTGGGCGTGGCCTTCACGCCGGCCGATCTCCTGCTCGACGCGCACATCGCCTGCGTGAAGACTGCCGCGTACAGCTTTCCGGTTGCTGCCCTCTGCTGTGCGGTCGCGATCTTCCGTTCGCACGACTACCCGCACCGTTACGCGTGGGTCTTCGTGGCGTTCGCTGCCGCGCTCGTGGGGTACGTGTTGCTGCTCGAGTTCGGTCCGAAGATCACCACCGATGCCGGGCTCGCCGTGCAGGTTGGCGGGCAGAAGCTGATCGTGTTCGGCACCGTGGCGAGTGTGCTTGTGCAGGCGATCGGGGCACGTGCGCACGTGCGCGCGCGTGCTGCCGCCGCGCCCTTCACGCCGACCGCGTTGGCCGCCTAGTACGCGAGACCCGCCGCCTCGGCGAACTGTTTCATCAGCTTCTCCTGTTCGGCCGTCACGGGCGCGGGCACCTCGATCGCGATCTCCGCGATGAGATCGCCAAGCTTGTCGCCCTTGTGGATCCCCTGCTTCGCAATGCGAAAGCGCTTGCCGCTTGCGGTGCCGGGCGGAATGCGCAGCGAGATCGTCTTGCCGTCGATCGTCGAGACACTTGCCTTGGAGCCCAGCGTCGCCTGCGCCACGTTGATCGGCACGCGACGCACGAGGTCAAGCCCCTCGCGGGCCCACGCCGGGTCTTCGGAGATGTGAAAGGTGATGACGACATCGCCCGCGGGTCCGCCATTGGACCCTTTCCCCCCTTGGCCCTTGAGGCGCACCTTGGTGCCGGCGTCCGCGCCCGCGGGCACGGTGATCAGCAACTTCTTGCGCGCGCGCACTTCGCCCGCGCCTGCACACGCCGCGCACGGCTTGCTCGGCACGCTCCCGCGTCCGAGGCACGCGGGACACGGGCGGCTGACCGCGAAGCCCCCTTGGCCGAAATTCACGGTCCCGAGCCCGCCGCACTCGCGACAGGTGGTCGGCCTCGTGCCTGGTGCGGACCCCGAGCCGGTACAGGTCCCGCATTCCTCGGTCAGTTCCAGATCGACCGGGACCTTGCCTCCCGTGATCGCAACCGCGAAGGGAACCTCAAGCGTTGTCTCGACCGACTGTCCGGCCTGTGGCGCCTTGGTCCCCCCCGAGCGCTGCTGATTGAAGATCGAGCCGAACAGATCGCCGAGCCCACCGAGCCCGCCGACGTCAAAGTCTTCGAACTTGAATGATCCGGGGGCTCCGCCGCCCGGCGCGGCTCCGCCCGGCTGCGGGCCACGCGAGCGCGGACCGGCCGCGCCGCCGACGTCGTACGCCCCCAGTCGACGCATCTCGTCGTAGTGCTTGCGCTTCTCGACATCGCCGAGGACCTGATAGGCCTCCGAGATCTCCTTGAAGCGGTCCGCCGCCTTGGGATCGTTCTGGTTGGAGTCCGGGTGGTGCTTCTTGGCGAGTTGCCGATACGCACGCTTCACGGCGTCCTGCGACGCCCCCATACTCACGCCCAACGTCGCGTAGTAATCCTTGGAAATGGCCATGCGCGGTCAGGTCACCCCTGCCACTTGCGCACGACCACACGCGCCGGGCGCAGCAGCTGCCCGTTGAAGCGATAGCCGACCTGAAAGACTTGCGCGATGACGTGATCGAGTTCGGCGCTCTCGGCGGGCATCGTCGTGATCGCCTCGTGCAGCGCGGGATCGAACGGGTGCTCGACCGGATGGATGACTTCGAGGCCGTGCCCGGCAAGCGACTTGAGCATCTTCTTCTCGACCATCTCGACGCCCGCGACGACCGTCGGCGCATCGACCGTCGCGGGGTCGACGTGCGCAAAGCGGCCAAGATCGTCGAGCGCGTCAAGCAGCCCGCGGATGAGCATGCCCATGCCTCGCAGCTCCGCCTCCTGCCGCTCCTTCACGCTCCGCTTGCGGAAGTTGTCGAACTCGGCGGCGAGTCGCAGGTACTTGTCCTGCGTCTCGACGGCCGCGCGCTGCGCTGCCGCGAGCGCATCACCCGCGGCGTCCGGCGCGGACCCGGCGGTTTCGGCACCGCTGGTCACCTCAACGCCAGCAGCGGGCGCCAGGTTGGCAGGATCCATCGCAGCGTTCTCGACCGAGGAGACGTTCGGATTGCTCATCGTAGGGCGACCGAGTGGGAATGATGCGGCCCGTGCGGGCGTGATAAGGAGGAATCTCCATGGTGTCCCCTCCCCCTGCAACGTACGTGCCTGACGCCGCTGCCGTTTCGATGGACTGCCGGGCGACCGAAGCTGCCTTCCGGGCCGGCTGGTCATCTTTCGCGACTGCCCCCCGCGGATAACTTCTTTGGGACCGTGTCTCTCTCGCCTGATTCCCCGCCGCTGTCCCCGCTGACCCTCCGGCTGATCGGCACACCGGAGCTTCGGGATGCTGCAGGCACGCCCCTCGAGCCCCTCCTGGCGCAGCCCAAGCGGTTGGCGTTGCTGGTGCGCCTTGTCATGGCGGGGGCAGCCGGTGTTTCGCGGCAGCAGCTGCTCGAGCTCTTCTGGAGCGATCTCGACGACGCCCATGCACGCAATGCGCTGCGCCAGTCGCTGCATTTTCTCCGACGACACCTCGCGCAGGGAGCGCTGCTCGCCAGCGAAGAGTCGGTCGCCGTCGATCCGTCCGTCGTGCAATGCGACGCGGTGCGCGCGCGTGAGGCCTTCGCGAGCGGCGATGAGGAGCTCGCTCTCGAACTGGTGACGGCACCGCTGTGCGACGGTCTGTTCGTATCGGGCGCCGTCGGATTCGAGGAGTGGCTGGATGGAGAACGCCGGCACCTCAGCCACGCCGCCACCGAGGCCGCCTGGGGACGGTCGCAGGAGGCAGAGCTGGCGGGCGATGCGGATGCCGCCGAGTTCTGGGCGCGCCGCGCCGTGTTGCTCGCTCCCGATGATCTCCTCATGCGGCAGCGACACCGGGCGCTGCGCGAGCGCTTGGCCCCCCCGCGTCAACCCGTCGCGACCGAGCAACCCGCGCTGGTCACCGCGGCAACGAACGCGCCGATCACGCAGGGACCGCCCACCCCACCGACCGTCGTCCGACCGACGCGATGGCAGCCGTTCGCCCTGTTGGCGAGCGTCGCCGCTCTGATCGTGGTCGCGGGCAGCGCCGCGTTCGCGGGACGTCGTCCGGCGCGCGTCGCCGAACCCGATCGACTGGCCGTGCTCCCCTTCGAGGCCGACGCTGCTGGACCGTTCGCCTACCTGCGCGAAGGCATGGTCGACCTGCTTGCGGCGCGTCTCGAGGGGGTGCCCGGACTGCAGATCGTGGACCCTCGCCTCACCATCCGCCACGCGGGCGACGCGGCGTCTCTGGACGACCGACGCTCCGCAGAAGCGGCGCGCAGCCTGGAGGTCGGCGCGGCGCTGACCGGTTCGATCCGCGACTCCGCCGGTATCATGATCGTCGAGGCGACGCTCGTGCGCGCAGCTGGCCATCGCGAGGGGACCGTCCGGGTCACCGCGCCGCGTGAGCGTGGGGTCTTTGCCGCGGTGGACGATCTGGCGCGGCAGCTCATTGCCCTGCGCGGCATCGAGGAGCACGATCGGCTCGGGCAGTTGGCCGCGCGCACCACCGAGTCGCTCGACGCGCTCCGCGCGTGGCTCACCGGCGAGCGGGACTTTCGGGCCGGACGCTACGTGGCCGCGACGGATGCCTTCGAGCGCGCGACGCGTCTCGACTCGAACTTTGCCGTCGCACACTTCCGCTACGCCGTGGCCGCCGCGTACGCAACGCAGGGCCGCAGTGAGGTGCCCAGGCGCGAGCTCACCGCAGCGCTGCGCCACGGTGAGCGGCTCGGCGGCCATGATCGCCTCATGGTGCAGGCGCTCTTTCAGGACTGGCACGGACGACCCGACTCCGCCCTCCGACTCTATCGCCGGGCCATGGGCGAACGTCCGGATGATGCCGACGCGTGGGCAGGGTTCGCGGACGCGACCTTTCATCAGGGGCCGCAGAACGGAACGGGCTTCGAGTCGGCGCGCCCCTACTTCGAACAGGCGCTGCTCCTCGACTCGACCAACTTGTCGTCGGTCGTGCACCTCGGTCGCATCGCGGCCGCGCAAGGAGACGGTGCGGCGCTGCGCCGCTTGGCCGCGCGCGAACGAGCGCTGCGACAGCCCGAGAGCATTCCGGGCGAAGTTGCGTGGCTCGCGGCCGTGTCGCTCGAGGACGAGACGGATGTGAGCGCCATGATCGCTGCGCTCGCGAACGCACCGGATCCCGTCGCTGCCGATTACGCGTGGAGGGCGGCCACCTACGCGGCCGATCCCGCCGTCGCGGTGCGCGTGCTGACACCCCGCGTGGAGGGGGACCGACCGCAGGCGGTGCGCGCCAGCCACATGCTCGCGCTGGCCCATTTCGAGGCGGCGCGCGCGCGCCCCACGCGCGCGGCCTACTGGCTCGACCGCGCGCGCCTGATCGCTCCGACGGCGGCGCTGCAGTCCGAAGCCGGCGTGCTGTGGGCAACCGGGCTGACGGGCGACGCCTTGCAGTCCACGCGCTTCCGCCTGACACGTTGGCGGACGAGCGCGGGGGTCGGGTCACCCTTCGATGCGCGCGGGGCGAGCTCTGATCTTGCCGTCGCGGCGCTCGGACTCGAACTGGCGATTCAGGCGGCGGCCGGCAACGACTCCCTCATGCAGCGACTCGTGGTGGTCGCCGAGCGCGCGGCGCCGCCTGGCGTCGAGGACCTCAGTGGCGTGCGGCACGCGACCGCGTGGGGCAAGGCGCGCCTGCGGGCGCGGGTCGGCGACGTCCAGGGGGCGCTGCACTTGCTCGCGGAGGACGGGAGCACCGACTGGACACGCGGATCGCTGCTGATGCCGAGCGCGCTGGCGCGTCTCGAGCGCGCGCGGCTGCTCGAATCGCAGGGGCAACATCTCGAAGCGCTCCGCTGGATCAACGCCGTGCTCGAAGAGAATGGACATGATGCCGTCCTCCTGCCCGCCGTGCTCTTCGTCCGGACGCACGCGCTGGCTGCGCACGGCGACCGGCAGGGCGCGCAACGAGCCGGGGCCCGGCTGCTGAGGCTCTGGCGCGACGCGGAGCCCTCGGAGCAGTACCGCGCCGACGCGGTGCGCGCCGCCATGCGTGGCGACGCACCGCCGCCACCGCTGCGCACCGAAGGGCTCTGACAGCGCGTCGCCGCCCCCGTCAGGGAGCGAGCAGCAGCTTCCGCAGCATGTTGAGCACGCCCTGCGTGGCGCGTCGACGAATCTCGTCGCGATCGCCAATCAGGCGCGCCAGCGTGGCCCGTGCACCGAGCGGCGTCTGCACCGCGAGCCAGACCGAACCCACCGGCTTCTCCTCGGTGCCACCGCCCGGCCCCGCCACGCCGGTGATCGCGAGCCCCACCTCCGCTCCCGTGCGCGCGCACACCCCGCTCGCCATCTGCCGCACGACCGGCTCGCTGACCGCGCCGTGCGCGGCAAGGTCGCTCGCGCTGACGCCGAGATCGCGCACCTTCACGTCGTTGCTGTAGGCGATCACGCCCCCAACGAACGCGTCGCTCGATCCTGCGACCGCCGTGAGGCGCATGCCGAGCATCCCACCCGTGCAGCTCTCCGCCACCGCCGCGCGCCAGCCGCGCGTGCGCAGTTCGCGGAGCACGACCTCGGCCAGATCCTCGTTCCCGTCGGCGTAGGCCGTGTCGCCGGCGCGCACGCGCAGTTCGGCGGCGGCGCGATCCAGTGCGGCATCGGCGGCGTCCGCGCCCAGTCCCCGCGCGGTCACGCGGAGGTCGACCCCTTCCCATCCCGGCAGGAAGGCGAGCGGAAGCCCATGCACCTTGCGTCGCATGTCGCCCATGGCGTCGTGCAGCGCCGACTCGGCGATCCCGGTCGTGCGCACGGTGCGCGAGCGGATCACGGTCGGCGCGACCTCACCGCGCCAGCTGCGCAACCGGGGGAGCAGCGTATCGGCGAGCATGCCGCGCATCTCGCGGGGCACGCCGGGCAACATCGCGACCCAACGGCCCCGCGCGTCCTCGATCCAGATGCCTGGCGCAGAGCCGTGGCGGTTCTCGAGAATCGTCGCGCCCTCGGGCACCATCGCCTGCAGCTTGTTGGACTCGGGCACCTCGCCCGGCCACCCGCGCGACTTCCACATGGCCACGAGGCGCGCCCAGATGGCGTCATCGAAGCGCATTGCGCACCCGAAGATGGCTGCGATCGACGCCTTGGTGTTGTCGTCGCTCGTGGGCCCGAGACCGCCGGTGGTGATCACGGCGCCGGTGCGGTCGAGGGCATCGCGCACGGCCTCGGCGATCTGCGCGGCGTCATCGCCGCACGTCGTGCGACGCGCGATGCGGAAGCCCTCGGCGCCGAGCGCGCGCGCGAGATGCGCGGCGTTCGTGTCGATGGTGAAGCCGAGCAGCAGCTCGTCGCCGATCGTCACGACCTCGATCGCATCGCGCGCCGCCGTCATGGTGCGGGCTGTTCCGACGTGGCGAGGAAGACGCGCGCGCCGTACTGCCGTGCATAGAGCCAGAGCGACCAGAGCGTCATGGCGACGGCCGCGCACATCGACACGGTGCCGACGATGCCGTTGAAGTTCGCGAACAGGCGCCAGGCCGGCAGCGGCCCCCATCCCTCGGCGCGTGCGAGCGTGAGCGCGGAGAACCAGACGTACGCCGCGCCGGCCCACACCGACTGGAACGCGGTCTTCCACTTGGCCGGGCCGATGGCGGCGATCACGATGCCGCGGCGAGCCGCAATCTGTCGAAACACCGTCATGATCAGCTCGCGCGCGAGGACCACGGCCGGCACGACGAACGGGAGGCTGACGAGCCACGGATCGCCCCACCCGAGTTCGAACGGGAACTGGGCATGGTCCTCGAGGCCCGTGGCGCTGGGCCATCGGTCGCTCACGGGGGCCTGCAACAGGTACATCGAGACCAGCGTGCCGAGCAGCAGCAGCTTGTCGGCGAGCGGATCGAGCAACTTGCCGAGGTCGGACTCCTCGTTGCGCTGGCGGGCCAGTTCGCCGTCGATGTAGTCGGACACCGCGGCCACCACGAACAGGCAGAAGCCGGCCGCACGCGCCTCCCACTCGGGAACCAGGGCCAGCCAGGTCACGATCGGCGCCAGCAGGATGCGGCCGACCGTGATGGTGGTAGGGATGTTCACGCGGAATTCCGGATCAGCGGGATGCCCGCCGATCAGGCGAGCGACTTGAGTACGAGCTTGCTGACGGCCTTGAGCGTCTCGAACACCCCATCGCCCGTGACGGCCACGGCTTCGAAGTACGTGGCGCGCTCGATCCATTCGCCCGTGGGCAACTGCTCGATCAGGTTCTCACCCGCGTGGTACGGATCGGGGGTCAGGCGCTGCTTGGTCGGTTCGGTGACTTCCCAGCCCGGATTGAGCGCGGCCTGCAGTTCCTTGAGCGGCGACGCGTTGGGCAAGTCGCGCTTGTTGTACTGGATCAGGAACGGCATCTTCGTGAGATCATACCCGTACTCGGCCATGTTGTCGTACAGGTTCTGCATGGCTTCCTGATTGGCCTCCATGCGCTCGAGCTGCGAGTCGGCCACGAAGACGATGCCGTCGACGCCCTTGAGGATGAGCTTGCGCGAGGCGTTGTAGTAGACCTGCCCCGGCACCGTGTAGAGGTGGAAGCGCGTCTTGAAGCCGCGGAGCGTGCCGAGGTCGACGGGGAGGAAGTCGAAGAAGAGGGTGCGCTCGGTCTCGGTGGCGAGCGAGATCAGCTTGCCACGGGTGTCCGGCTTCACCTTGCCGTAGACATGCTCGAGGTTGGACGTCTTGCCGCCGAGTCCCGGGCCGTAATAGACAATCTTGCAGTTGATCTCGCGCGAGGCGTAGTTGATCATCGACATGGCTGATTCTCCTATTGGAACAGCTTGTCGATTTCATCGTCGGCGCCGGCCAGAAGGCCGGTCTGCGCCGGGGCACCGCCCGCCTGCCCGCGCGAGAACACCTGCTCGAACAACCTGCTGAGATCTTCCACGACGCCCTTCATCTTGAGCCGCACAAGGCCGAGGGTGGTGCGGTTGTCGAACAGCACGCAGAGGATCACGCGCCGGGCGACGTCCGCGAGGTACATCGATTCTCTCTCGCCCTGATGGAAGAGCGAGTTGAAGTCGCTCTCGCCGATGAGCTTGGCGAGCTGATCGTTCGCCGAGAAGTCCGCCGCCGTCAGCGTGGCGAAGGCGGTGGGGTCGAAGGTGGGCTGTTCGCCCACAGTGGCGACCAGCTGCCCGCTCCGATCCACCAAGAGGGCGCAGCGCGCGTTCGACTCGTAGAGGAACTTCTGGAGCAACTGCGTGATCGCGTGGAAGTCGTCTTCGGTAAACGACCAGCTCGCGCTGCCTACTGGCGGCATTCCCTGTCCCCGTGGTTGCGAGTGGTGCGGAGCGCGTGTGCGGCCCGCCTCATGCCATGACCCGTCGTGCGGAGAGCGCCTGGGCAATCGTGACCACGTCAGCGTACTCCAAGTCGCCCCCGACCGGCAACCCGCGGGCAAGCCGCGAGACACTCACCCCCGACGCGGCCAGTTCGCGCTGCAGCCAGACGGCGGTGGCGTCGCCCTCGAGCGACGGGTTGGTGGCGACAATCACTTCGTGTACCCCGCCCGCCGCCACGCGGTCGAGCAGCGGCTGCACGGCGAGGTCGTCCGGCCCCACGCCGTCGAGCGGCGAGAGGCGACCGCCCAGCACATGGTATCGACCGCGAAACTCTGCGGAGCGTTCGATGGCGCCGATGTCGGAGGCATCCTCGACCACGCAGAGCAGCGCCGGATCACGTCGCGGATCGGCGCAGATGGCGCAGGTGGGCGCTTCGGTGAGGTTCCCGCAGGTGGTACACGGATGCACCCGCTCCGACAGCGTCGACAACGCCCCGGCAAGCCGCTTGCTCGCCTCGGGCGGCTGCTTGAGCAGATGGTACGTCAGGCGCATCGCCGTCTTGCGGCCGATTCCGGGCAACTTGGCGAGTTCCAGTGCGAGATCCTCGATGGCCGACATGGCCGTGCTAGAATGGCAGCTTGAAGGGCAGATCGAGCCCGCCCGTCAACTTGCCCATTTCGCTGGCAGCGAGCTCGGCCGCCTTCTTCTGCGCATCGCCCACCGCGACCGCAATCAAGTCTTCGAGCATTTCCTTGTCGCCCGGATTGAGCAGCTGCGGCTCGATCTGAACGCGCCGGACGGTTCCCTTCCCGTCTGCTTCGACCTTGACCATGCCGCCGCCTGCCGCGCCCGTCACGGTGCGGGTCGCGAGGTCGTCCTGCATCTGCTGCAGTTTGCCCTGCATCTGCTGGGCCTGCTGCATGATCTTCAGGATATCGGGCATCGGCGCGGTGTGAGAGCCAAGGGAGGAAACTACCCGACGCGCGGAGGGGGTGGCAAGCGCGACCGGGGGTGCAACGGCTCAGTCCATCGGCTCCAGGTCGAGGGCGTCGATCGCCGCCCCCAGCACCGGGTCCCGGCGCCGCAGCGCGGCAATCTGCTCGGCCTTGACCGTGTCGTGCGTGATCCGCGTGCGCGTGGCTGGCGCCGGTGCGGACCCCGGGACGCGCACGGCCACCCGGGTGATGGCGGGCCAGCGCATCCGGACGGCCGCCAGCACGTCGCCCGCCCCTCGCTCCACCCCTTCCATCGTGTCCGCGTCCGCGACCTCGAGAGTCAGTGTCCCGCTGGCCGCGATGGCGGCCGGCATGGCCGACTCCGCCATCGTCGCGAGCACGCCACGACCGTTGTCGCGGATCGCGGCCACGACCTGGTCCCATTCCTCGGCGATCCGGCTCGCATCCGGCAGATCCGCGACCGCGGCCCGCGTGGAGCGGACCTCGACGTCGGTCGGCGCGGCGGCCTCCGCCAGTCCGCCATCGGCCGGGTGTGGAGGTTCCTCCATGGCCGGCACGACGCGTGCCGCGGTCGCGCGCGGGGCAGGTGCGGGCTGGGCGACGGACACGGAGGGGGTGTCGCGACGCGGGGGCGCGGCCTCGACGCGCGCAACCGGACGCGCAACGGTTGCGCGCGGCGCGGACGGCGGCGCCATGGCGGCAGCCGAACCGCCGCCCTCAGGCAACCGTCGCAACATCTCCTCGATGTTGATCGTGCGATCGAGCAGCGCCAGCCGGACGAGCAGCGTCTCGAGCACGAGCTGCGGCTGCGACGCCTTGCGAAGCGCGGGCTCCACGTCGAGCACGAGCGTGAGCATGCGCAGCAGATCGCCCGGTCCCAACTGCCCCGCGCGCTCGGCGAGGGCGGCCTTGGTGCGCTCCGAGAGTGACGCGGACGCTCCGCCGAGGGAGAGCGCGAGCTGTCCGCGCAACAGGTCGGCAAAGCCGGCGAGGAACAGCGCGAAGTCCACCCCCAAGTCGGCCAAGCGCGCGACGGCCGCAAAGACGTCGCCCGCGCGCCCCTGCGCCACCAGATCGACGATCGCGAGGTACTCGTCCTCGGGCACGAGGCCGAGGGCGTCGCGCACGCGGCTCACGGTGACGCCTCCCTCGGAGCCCAGCGCGAGCACCTGATCGGTGAGCGACAGGGCGTCGCGCAGGCCGCCGTCGGCAGCGCGCGCGATCAATGCGAGCGCATCCGGCTCGAAGGTGACGTCCTCGTCCTTGAGCACGTGCGTGAGACGATCGGCGATCTCGGCCGGGCCGATGCGGCGCAGGTCGAAGCGCTGCAACCGCGACAGCACCGGGAGCGCGGCCTGCGCGATCTTCTGCGGTTCAGTGGTGCAGAAGGTGAAGACGACGCGTGGCGGCGGTTCCTCGAGGATCTTGAGCAGCGCGTTCCACGCTTCGCGCGTGAGCATGTGCGCTTCGTCGACGATGTACACCTTCCAGCGATCCTCACCGCTTGGCGCGTAGAGCGCGCGCTCGCGCAGTTCGCGCGCGTCGTCGACGCCGCGGTTGGACGCCGCATCAATCTCGACGACGTCCATCGAGGCCTGGCCGCCCCAGATCCGCTCGCAGCTCTGGCAACGACCGCAGGGTTCGCCATCCCCCTGCTTGTTCTCGCAATTGAGCGCCATTGCCAGCACGCGCGCGAGCGTGGTCTTGCCCGTGCCGCGCGGACCGCAGAGCAGGTAGCCGTGCGCGACGCGGTCGCGCGCGATCGCGCCCTTGAGGGTGTTGGCGACGTGCGACTGGACGGCGACGGCCCCGAACGAGCGCGGGCGGTATTTGCGAGCGAGAGCGAGACGCATGTGGGGGAATCTACGGCGCGCGGCCCTGAATGCATCGCGCGGGCGCCCGGCCACCCGGAGGGGTAGCGAGTCGTCCCGCGCGAATACTCCGGGCCTGACGAAGCGACGACAGACACCTCATGCCGCTGCTACCTTCAGGGTCCTGACGGGATTAGAAGGCTGAAGCCCTTCGGGACCCGGAGCACATGCAATGTAGCCATGGGGATTCTGGCGAACCAGCCCGCGGCTTCACAGGCCAGCCGAATCGGGTGCAGTCTCTCGGATCGGACACCGCCAGACTGCCGTACGAACAGTTGTGTCAGGAGATCGTCATGTCCGACTCGGCCGCTCCCCTCCCGTCAGCCTCAGTGCTTCGGCGTCTCGCCGAGGCTGTGCATGGCCACGACGGCCTCCTTGTCGCCGAGCGGACTCATGTAGGCCGGGGTCCCGACGGCGACTCACCCGACGACGTCATGCCACTGCCGTCCGGCTCGAGCACGCGCGCGATGCCGAAGTCCGCCACCACTGCGCGTCCGGCCTCGAAGCGGCTGTTCTCAGGCTTGGTATCGCGATGGATGACCCCGTCCGCATGCGCGGAGGCGAGAGCGCCCGAGACGTCACGGGCGATGCGCACGGCGTCCTCGACGGCGAGCTGCGTCTCGCGAGCGCGTCGACGAGGGGCTGCGGGGCCGGCGGAAGGCTCTTGTCGCGAGGGGTGGTCACAGAGCGTCAGAATAGCACCCGCTCACGGCGAATTCCAATTGGCCGATTGAATGCGGCGCGGAGTTCGGTCATCTTGCCCATGATGGCCCCCCGCTACGCGACCCCTGGGACGATTCCCGAAGCCGGCGAGGTTTGGCAGCCCGTGAGTCCCACGGCGACGCTGCTGACCGCGCACCTGGTGCCGGTCGCGGCGGTTCGGCCGCTGGTACCCGCCGGGATCGATATCGTGCAGCTGTGGCCGGGCTACACGCTCGCCAGCACGCTGCTTTCGTACTACGGGCCGGGCTCCACGCTGGTGTACAACGAGCTGGTCGTCGGCTGCGCATACGTGCGCGTAGGGCGTGCGCATGGCGTGTTCGTGTCGCACATCTATGTCGACTCGGCCGAGTCGGTCACGGGTGGGCGCCGGATGGGGCTGCCCAAGGAGTTGGCGTCGTTCAGTTGGAACGGTGCGATGCCGGGCGAAGCGTGCGTGACCGGGCCGGGCGGGATCTTGTGCCGGATTCGCTACGGGCGGCCGGGGATTCGCGTGCGCGTGCCGATGACGGGCGGAACGGTGAGCGTGCTCGATAGCGGCGAGGTGGTGCACTTCAAGTCGCGCATTGCGGGTCGGTGGGGGTTCGCGGGGGCGAGTGTCGACGTGCCGGCGATGTCGCCGCTGGCGGCGGTGCAGTTGGGGCAGCCGTTCGTGAGTCTGGTCTCAGGTCCGATGCGAGCGGAGATGGGGTTGGAGTTCCGGGCGGTTGGGATGGTGCGGCGCCGGTCGAATCCGCTGCTCGGGCCCGTACTCGGCTGAAGCAGGGCAGCGGCACGGAGCGCGACTTGACACTCCACGGTTTCCTCGGCCTGTTGCACGGTTGCAACGATCTGACTCGTGGTCGGCCACACGCCTCGGCACCGGACGGGGTACACCGCGGCGTATTTGCCGTGTTCACGACCGCCTGCAAGTCATTTACGGTCAATCGATTAGAACACTGGTCCGGGCCGAAACAACCGGAAAACGGGGCCAATAGCGCCGTGGTGCGCTTTTTGCTTCTGTGGGGAGCGAGTACGGGTTCACGTCGTTCCACCCCCTTCTGGAGTCCACATGAAGCGTTTCACTACTGCACTCGCTGCCCTGCTGCTCGCAGCACCCGCCGCGAACGCCCAGGTTCTGAACTTTGAAGGCTTGGCGAATTACGGAGTTGGCACCACGACCGTCGGCAACTTCTACAACGGCGGCACCAGCGGCGCCGGCTTCTCCGGCACGAACTACGGCATCACGTTCTCTTCGAACGCCCTGATGCTGTGCCTCAACACGGCCGGCAACCCGCGCTGCTCCAACACCTCGCGCGGCGGTCTGGGCGACCCGACGTCGCAGCGTGGCGGCCTGTTCTTCCTGTCCGGCTCGCAGACCCTCATGGAGCGTGTGGGGGGCTTCACCACCGGTTTCTCGTTCTTCTACTCGGCCGTGAACAGCGGCGGCAGCTTCCAGGTGTGGGATGGGCTCGGTGGCACGGGCAACGTGCTGGCGTCGTTGTCCCTCGGCACGACCGGTAACGGCGGATCCAACCCCGCATGCGTCAGTTCCAACTTCTGCACGTTTCAGGCAGCCGGCGTGAGCTTCGCGGGTACGGCCCAGTCGGTCACCTTCGCGGGCGCGGCCAACCAGATCGTGTTCGATGACGTGACCTTCGGCAGCGCGACGGCGGGTCAAGTCGTGCCGGAGCCGAGCACCGTGGCCCTGATGGCCACCGGTCTCTTCGGCGTCATGGCGGCGGCCCGCCGCCGTCGTCGCGCGTAACGCCAGTGCGCTGCTGGAGCTGACGGAGTTCCGTCAGCGACGTGCAAGAGGCGAGCCAGTGATGGCTCGCCTCTTGTCATTTGCGGTTGAAGGTGGGACGCGGGAGGTGGGCGGACTGCAGATGCTTCGCTTCGCGCAGGACGACGGCGGATTCAGGCCGTCGGGGCCCCGGCCTCGTTCCATGCGCGCCACCCGCCATCCATGCTGGTGACATTGGTGTAGCCCATCTTCTGCAGGGTGTCGGCCACCAGCACCGATCGGAAGCCGCCCCCGCAGTACAGGATCACCTCGGCACCCTTGTCGGGCACGGCGATCTCGATGTCGCGCTCGACGATGCCCTTGCTCAGGTGCTTGGCGCCCGCGGCGTGTCCGGCCGCATACTCGTGATCCTCGCGCACGTCGATGAAGTAGAGCGGATGGACGCTGGCGAGTCGCGCGCGCGCCTCCTCGACCGAGCACTCCTTCACGCCGGCGCGCGCCGCGTTCACCAGCGCAAGAAATCCGGGACTGTGCTTCATGTGCCGGCCTCCAGATGATGAGCGACCACGGCGGCTGCCGCGTCGACGTCTGCTCGCGTGACATCAAGGTGCGTGATCGCACGGAGCCGCGTCCAGTGCCATGCCGACACGCGCACGCCGTCCGCCGCACAGGCGCGCTCGATCGCGTACGCGTCGCGACCGGCCGGCAGGTCGATCATCACGATGTTGGTGTCGGGCGGCACCACGCGGGCGCCCCCCTTTCCGTCCACGATCGCGGCGAACGCACTGGCCGTGGCGTGGTCCTCGTGCAACCGCGCCATGTTGTGCTCAAGCCCGTAGCGCGCGGCCGCTGCGATCACCCCCGACTGCCGCATGCCGCCGCCCAAGCGCTTGCGATACTCCCACGCGCGCTCGGACGGCAGTCCGCGACCTGCGACGCACGAACCCACTGGCGCGCCAAGTCCTTTCGACAGACACACCATCACGGTGTCGGCCATGCGCGCGAGTGAGGCGACGTCGGTCCCGAGCGCGACCGCCGCGTTCCAGAGCCGCGCGCCATCCACGTGTACCATGCAGCCGTGCTCGCGCGCGATCGTCGCCATCGCGTCCATGTCCGCCAGCGACGTCACCAGTCCACCCGCGCCATTGTGCGTGTTCTCGATGACCACGAGACTCGGCTTGGCCGCATGCCGACTCGGCGCGCGAAAGGTGCGCTTGAGTTCGTCGGGCGTCATCACGTAGCCCGCGGGGGTCACGGGTCGCACCTGCACCCCCCACAGCGCGGCAGCGCCCGCCATCTCCCACGCCACGATGTGCGCGTCGGCGTCCAGCAACACCTCGCTGCCATGACGGGACGTGAGGCCGATGCCGACCTGGTTGGCCATGGTGCCAGTGGGGCAGAACCAGGCCCAGTCCATGCCGAGCAGCTCGGCCACGCGCGATTCCAGCGCGCGCGTGGTCGGGTCGCCTTCGAGGACGTCGTCACCGACGTCGGCCTCGGCCATCGCGCGGCGCATGGCCGCACTCGGGCGGGTCACGGTATCGGAGCGGAGGTCAATCACGGGTCAGGTCCAGGGAGTGATGCCGAGTCGTTCGGCGCGCCGGAGTTCGAAGACGCGACCGATCTCGCCGCCGAAGGTGAAGATGATGCCCGCGTAGTAGATCCAGAACATCACCACCACGAGCGCGGCGAGCGTGCTGGTGTAGAGCGACGCGGGGTTCATGGTCTTCACGTAGATGCCGAACAGATAGCGTGCGAGCTCGAACATGCCGGTGGTCCACGCGGCGGCCACGAGCGCCGTCACGTGACGCACGCGACGACTCGGCAGGTAGCGGTACAGGCTCCAGAACACGTAGAGAAAGACCAGCACGGCGAAGATGCGACCACCGATGTACTCCGCCGTGCCCACCAGTGTCCGTTCGCCCACGCGCGCGCCAGGCACCGCGCGCCCGATCGCGAGATACGCCGAGAGCGCCGTCCACGCGATCACGAGGATCGTGGTGTAGATGGTGACCTTCATGTCGAGCAGCTTGCCCGCGACAATGCTGCGACGCTCGTGCATGAAACCGAAGACGCGATCGAGCGCGCTCCGGAGCGAGGCAAAGAGTCGTGTCGAGAACCAGAGGAACGAGATGGCACCGACAAGCCCGGCCGATCCGCGCGTGCGGATGATGTCGCGCAGGATCCCCTCGAGCACCTTGGTGCGGGTACCATCGGTGGGCAGGAACCGGCCGGCCACGTCGAGCACGGCCTTGACCGATGCTTCGGGGGACTTGTTGAGCACTTCGCCCAGGCCCGCGATGATGAGCAGCGCGAGCGGCACGACAGCCAGCAGCAGGTCGAACGAAATGCCGGAGGCGAGGAAGAGGACGTCGTCTTCGCTCGTGTGCTTCCAGACGCGCCGCACGTAGTCACGGAGCGAGTCGCTCGTCGTGACCACCGCCTGCACGACGGTGGAGCGCCTCGGCGCCTCGAGATCACGCGGAGGGGTTGGAAGCGGCAGACTGGCCATGGGCTCGGGATGCCGCTCGGTGGAGTCGCTCGCACATGCGGAGCGAGCGACCCCCCCAACGCGTCAGTCGCTCAGGTCCGCGTCATCGGGCGCGGCGGGCACGAGCGACTCGGCCCCCTGCGGCGCGGGTCGGTGCTGGACCGGCGCCTTCACGAACTTGGCGACGGCGGCAGCGGTCCCCCCCACGGCCAGCTGGGTGAAGAGGAACTCGAACTTGGCGTCGTACGCCGCATCCAGGCGGTGCTGCACATCGGCCGGCAACGACCAGAGCTGCTTCTTGAACGGCCCGAGCGCCTTCTTGCGCGTCTTGTAGAAGAACTGCTCGTCGGAATCCTTGGGCTTGCGCTCGTCGGCCGCATGGACCGTCAGCCAGGCGTAGATCTCCCGACGGAGTGCATCGGGCAGGTGATCGTAGAGCATGTTCTGGAAGTTGGTCGCGAGGTGGATCTCGGCGACCTCCTTCTTCGGGAAGTTGTTGAAGGCGGTGTCGGGAAGCGTGCTGGCGCCGTGCTGGACCGCGCCGGCCATGCCGTAGCTGTCGCGCGCGAGTGTCGAGAGCTTCTCGAGCGTCGGGAGGTCGAGCGCAACGTCGGCAATCGACCCGTCGGCCAGGACGACGCCGCCGTGCGACGTGCCCGACTGCACGGAAATCTTCGAGAGCCCCGCCATGCCGGGCGCCGCTGCGGCGAGGGTCCGGTTGTACCCCTGCATGAACGCGTGGAGCTCTTCGGGGGTGGAGTTCTCGGTGCCGACTTCGCCGATCTCGCCGCCGAGGGAGATCGTGACGCCCTCGGGCTCCAGCTCCCGGACGACGCGGGAGAGTTCGACCGCGCGCGTGAAGTTGACGTACTGCTGCTCGTCGAGGGTGGCCTTGGAGAGATCGACCAGCGTCGAGGTATCGATGTCGATGTTGTAGAAGCCGGCGGCGATGGCTTCGCGCGCGAGCGCCTTGACCGCGCCGACTTCGGTTTCCGGGTCGACGGCGAACTTCTTGTGATTGACCTGGAAGTGGTCGCCCTGGATGAAGACCGGTCCACGGAACCCTTCGCGCAGCGCGGCGGCGAGCATCACCGACACGTACTCGGCGGGCCGCTGTTCGGTGTAGGCGATTTCGGAGCGGGCGATCTCGAGGAGAAAGGCGCCGGCGTTGAGCTTGATGGCGGTGCGGAAGATCGACCGGGCGACGTCGTAGCTCATCGCGCGCACGTTGATGGCGGGCACGGTGAAGCCGCCCGTCTCGCCGCGGCCGCGGGCGACGTAGAGGTCGTGAATGGACGCGGCGCGCACCCCGACGCGCTGACCGAGCTCCCAGATCATCCAGCGGGCCTGTTCGCGGGCGACCCCCTCGCCGAAGACGGCCACGCGGACCAGCGTGTCCATCGCGGGCGAGGCGAGCGCGGCCTCGTTCAGGACGTGGAGCTGGCCGTCCTTGTGGACGACAGCACTGCCGAAGAGACCGGGGTCGATGGCGAGGGAGGTCATGCAGGAATCCGGAGAGGGGCCCGCGTTCACGTGGGCCGGTGACGGCGGCGCGTCGCGCGCGCGGCCGGAGTCTGATAGATGTGCCATCCGGTTCTCACCAGCGGCATCTCCGTAAATTCGCCCTTTTCAGCGGGGGCGGCAACGGGGAAAGGGCCAACGGTGACGACGTGCGGGTGTCTCTATTCACAACGAGGGGTCGCACGCCGTCTATCCTTGGATCGCTGTCAGCACCCGTCAACGCCGGATTCAGCCTCATGTCGACTGCCCCGCTCGGATGTGCGTCCCGCGCACCCCACAGTCTGCTCGCACTCGTCCTTCTTCTGTCCGCCTGCGCGCCCGGCCCGGGCGGCGGTCCAGGCAGCGGCCCGGGCGGCGGCATGGGTGGCCCGCGCGGCGCTCCCATGGGCATGATGGCCATGGAGGAGGTCCCACGCGATGCCGCGACGATCGCCCTCCGGTTCCAGCACGAGCTGGCGCTGAGCGACAGCCAGGTGTCGGCCTTCTCCGCGATCCGGGCGCAACTCGCGGTCGCCACCGAACCGCTCCGGAAGCAGCTCGACACACTCGTGGTCGATCCGCGCTCCGGCGCCAACGAGACCGCCGACGACCGAACGCGTACGCAGGCCAGGCTCCGCGCGCGCGCCGGCATCGTGCGCCAACTGAAGGAGCAGGTGCAGGATGTGCGCGCGGTCGTGCTCCTCGCCCTCTCCGAACGGCAGCGGTCGCAGATGCAGATCTTCGAAGACGCGATGAAGGACGACGCACGCCCCACGTTCGGCGGGCCCGGAGGTGGCGGTCCGGGCGGACGGGGCGGTGGTGGGCGGCCCGGCGGCGGACGGCCCCCCGGCGCGAAGTCGTCCCCGGCCCAGCTGCCGCAGTAGCATTCTTCCCCGTCGCCCTGCAGGTGCATCCCCAGCCGTTGGAGTTGTCGATGGTCCGCCCGCCGCTGCTCGCCGATGCCGCCGCCCGCGCCACACGGTACCTCGACGGACTCGATGGTCGTTCCGTCTACCCCTCCGCTGAGGCGATCTCGGCGCTCACCGCGCTCGACGTGCCGCTTCCACACGACGCGCGCGACCCGACCGACGTCCTCGCCGAGCTCGACGCCATTGGCTCACCCGCGAGCGTGGCCATGGCCGGGCCCCGCTTCTTCGGCTTCGTGATTGGCGGTGCACTCCCGGTCTCGCTCGCGGCCAACTGGCTTGCCGGTGCGTGGGACCAGAACGCAGCGTACTTCAGCTCGACCCCGGGCGCTGCCGCCTTCGAAGCGGTCGCGCTCGCGTGGACGCTCGACCTGCTCGGCCTGCCAGCCACGGCGTCCGGCGGCTTCGTCACGGGCGCGACCGTCGCCAATGCGACCGCGCTCGCCGCGGCGCGGCACGCGGTGCTCGCGCGCGTCGGCTGGAACGTCGAAGCCGATGGCCTGATCGGCGCGCCCGCCATCGCGGTGATCGTCGGCGCCGAGGTCCACCCCTCGGTGAGCAAGTCGCTCGGACTGCTCGGACTCGGGCGGAACCGCGTGCACAAGGTGCCCGTGGACGATCAAGGTCGCATGCGTGTCGACCTCCTCCCCGCGATCGACGGCCCGACGATCATCTGTGCGCAATCGGGCAACGTGAACACCGGTGCATTCGACGACGTCGGCGCGCTGTGCGAACGCACACGCGGCACCGGCGCGTGGGTGCACGTCGACGGTGCGTTCGGGTTGTGGGCCAATGCGTCCCCGTCGCTGCGCGCGCGCACGCGCGGACTCGAGGCCGCCGACTCGTGGGCCACCGACTTTCACAAGTGGCTCAACGTGCCGTACGACTCCGGGATCGCGATCGTGCGCGACGGCCACGCGGCGCAGGCGGCGATGGCGATCACGGCCGAGTACCTGCCGACCGAGCGCGCACAGCGCAATCCCTCCGACTACACGCCGGAACTGTCGCGCCGGGCCCGCGGGGTCGACGTGTGGGCCGCGCTGCGCGCGCTGGGCCGCGATGGCGTGGCGTCGCTGGTGGAGCGCTGCTGCGCACACGCGCGGCGATTCGCCGAGGGGCTCCGCGACGCCGGGTTCGAGATCCTCAACGAGGTGGAGTTGAACCAGGTCCTCGTCGCGTTCGGTGACGCGGCGCGTACGCAGCGCGTGATTGCCGCGATCCAGGCCGAAGGAACGTGCTGGGCGGGCATCACGGTGTGGCAGGGTCGCACGGCCATGCGCATCAGTGTCAGCAGCTGGGCGACGACAGAGGCGGACGTGGAGTCGAGCGTGGCGGCGATGATTCGCGTGGCGTCCGGGACGCGGTGAGCGACGCGCTGGAGCGGCAGTTTCGACAGAAAGGCAGAAGCAGGTCCTTCGCTTTGCTCAGGACGACATTGGGCGGCAGGTCCTTCGCTTTGCTCAGGACGACGGTGGTCAGTCCACGCGGAGGGTCAGGCCGTCGAAGGCGGGGGCAATGCCACGCGGCAGTTCCGCCTCGAGATCGGCGTGCAGGTAGTCGTGCGTCAAGTGCGTGAGGAAGGTGCGCTCCGCGCCCACCGCCTGCGCGATGCGCACGGCCTCGGGAATGCTCAAGTGCGTCGGGTGCTCCACGCGAAAGAGCGCATTGATCACGAGCACGCGCACCCCGGCGATCAGGGCGAGCACGTCGTCGGGCACCGTCTTGGCGTCGGTGATGTACGCCAGCGGGCCGATGCGAAAACCCAGCACCGAGACGTGACCGTGCGGCACCTGGAACGGGATGATGTCCGCATCGCCAATCGAGAACGGACTCCCGGCGGTGATGATGCGGGCCGCCCCCTCGGGCTTGGACGTCCCCGGTAGCGGCTTCAGTCGATCGTCGAAGATGTAGGGAAACTTCTGCGCGAGGGCCTCGTGCGTCTGGCTCGAGGCGTAGACGGGCAGCGGCGAATCGCGGCGCACGGTGATGGCGCGCAGGTCGTCCATCCCGTGCGTGTGATCGGCATGCTCATGCGTGACGAGCACCGCATCGACCTTGTCGATGCCGGCCGTGACCAGTTGCAATCGCAGTTCGGGGGGCGTGTCGATGAGGATCTGCACGCCGCCATCGGTCTCGACGACGGCGCCCACGCGCGTGCGGCGATCGCGTGGATCACTCGATCGGCAGACGCGGCAGTGGCACCCGATCTGCGGCACCCCGAAGCTCGTGCCGGTGCCGAGGAAGGTGAGCTTCACCGCCCCGCTCCCGCGGTCATATCGTCTCGACGCGGAGGTTGTTCGTCGTCCCCGGGGTGTCGAACGGCACGCCCGCCGTGACCACGACACGGTCGCCCTTCTCGGCGAGCATGCGCTTGGAGACCACGCTCTTGGCGAGCGTGGCCATCTCCTCGTAGGTCTCGCAGTGGCGCACCAACTCGGGGATCACCCCCCACACCATCGCGAGCTGGCGATAGGTGCGCGCACTGTCGGTCAACGCGAGGATCGGCACGCCGGGGCGATGTGACGACACGGTGCGTGCGCTGAAACCGGACTTGGTGAACACGATGGCGCACGGTGCGCCCAGCATCTGGACCGCGGTCACCGTCGCCGCCGCGATCGTCTCCTCGGTGGACGCCTGCTTCTGGCTGTCGCGCCGCCGGTCGTCCCGGCCGCGACGCGTCCAGCGTTGCTCGACTTCCACGATGATCCGGTGCATCGCGTCAACCGCGAGCGCGGGATACTTCCCGGCCGCGGTTTCGGCGGACAGCATGACCGCGTCGGTCCCGTCGACGATCGCATTGGCCACGTCGCTCGCTTCGGCACGGGTCGGGCGCGGGTTCTCGATCATGCTCTCGAGCATCTGCGTGGCCGTGATCACCGGGCGACCGTACCGATTGGCCAACTGGATGATGTGCTTCTGGGCGAGCGGCACTTCCTCGAATGGCAGTTCGACGCCCAGATCGCCGCGCGCCACCATCACGGCATCGGTCGCGATGAGGATGCGTTCGATGTCGCGCAGGGCGACGTCCTTCTCGATCTTGGCGACGACGAGCATCGCGCGCGGAATCTTCTGCCGCAGCAGCGCGATGTCCTCGGGCTTCCGCACGAAGGACAGCGCGACATAGTCGAACTCCTGCTCCACCGCGAAGGTGACATCCTCGAGGTCCTTCTCGGTGAGCGAGGGGGCTGACACGTCGACCCCCGGGAGGTTCATCCCCTTGTGACTCGACAGGTCGCCGCCATGCACGACGCGGGCCGTGACGCGCGGGGAGTCGACGGAGACGGTCACGATCTCGATGAGGCCGTCGTTGATCAGGATGCGGTCGCCCGGGTTCACGTCGTCGGCGAGCGCCTCGTACGTGATCGGAAGCTCGTCCCCCTGCTCGAGCCCCTCTGGCACCAGCACGATCGTCTGTCCGACCGCGAGGTGTCGCCGCGCCGGCAGGTCGCCGATGCGGATGCGCGGCCCCTGCAGGTCGCCCAGCAACGCGATCGGCTGGCCCAGCTCCGTCGCCAGTTCGCGCACGATGGCCACGGTCTCGGCGTGCTGCGCGTGCGTGCCGTGCGAGAAGTTGATGCGGGCGACGTTCATGCCCGCCTGCATCAGGGCCCGGATCTGCTCCTTGGTGCGCGTGGCCGGACCCAGCGTGCACACGATCTTGGTTCGCGGGTGATACATGACGGCGCGCGTCAGCGAGTCGCGCCGACCGGCGTCGCGGCGACCTTGCGCGCGAGCCCGGCCAACAGCGTCTCGAAGCTCTTCACGAACGCCGCGAGCCCTTCGGTGAGCAGCTTCTCCGTGACCTCATCCATCGAGATGCCTTCCGCCGAGAGTGCCGCAAGCGTGGCGCGCGCGGCGGCCTCGCTCCCCGTGAGCGTATCGCGCGATTCGCCGTGATCACGGAACGCGTCGAGCGTGGCGGGCGGCATGGTGTTGACCGTGTGCGGTCCGGCCAGCTGTTCGACGTACATCACGTCGCGATAGGCGGGACTCTTCGTGCTCGTGCTGGCCCACAGGGGCCGCTGCACGCGAGCGCCCTTGGCCGCGAGGGCGGCCCACCGCGGCCCGCTGAAGCGGGCCAGGAAGAGCGCGTACGCCATGCGTGCGTTGGCAATCGCGGCCGCACCCTTGAGCGCGGCCAGCCGCTCGCGGTGTCCCGCGGCCGTGGCGGCGACCATGTGCGCATCGAGCCGCTTGTCGACTTCGCTGTCCACGCGCGAGACGAAGAAGGATGCCACGCTGGCCACCCGGTCGATCGGCAGTCCTGCGGCGGCGCGTGCCTCGAGCCCCGCGAGGTACGCCTCGATCACGCGCGCGTGCGCCTCGACGGCGAAGAGCAGCGTCACGTTCACGTTCATCCCCTCGGCGATCAGGGTCCGGACCGCCGTCGCGCCGGCGATGGTGCCGGGGACCTTGATCATCACGTTCGGGCGGTCGATCGTCGCCCACAGCCGGCGCGCCTCCTCGACCGTGCCTGCGGCGTCATTCGCGAGATCGGGGGAGACCTCGATCGACACGTACCCGTCGAGCGCCTGCGAGCGGGTGTAGACGCCCATGAACTGATCGCAGGCGTCGCGCACGTCACGCGTCGCCAGGTGCTCGAAGAGCGCGCGGGGCCCCATGTCCGCGCCGACCGCGCGAATGGCCTCGTCGTAGGCAGGGCCGTCGAGCGCCTTCTCGAAGATGCTCGGATTCGACGTCATGCCCGCGAGCGCTTCGTCGGTGATGCGCGCCGCGAGGGCGCCCGAGTCGAGCAGCCCCCGGTCGATGTAGTCCAGCCAGGTGGAAGTGCCGGCGTCGGCCAGCGCGTGCAGGCGGGAAGCGCTCATCGGACTCGGGGATCACGGGAAGTGGCGGGGCGGACGCTCAAGACGGGGCGCCCATCGACCATCAAAGATACCACTCGTGAAGCCCGAGCGTCGAGCGGTCAGTTCTTGGGCGCGGGGGCGAAGCCCTTGCGTTCCATCCGCCCCCAACCCTCGTCGCCGCGCGCCCACTTCCAGAACGCCTGCAGGCGGAAGAAGACCGTCATCTGCCGATAGCCCACGTTCTCGATCACGGCGTAGAACAACAGGCGGGCGAAGTCCCCGGCGCGCCGATACCGGCGGAAGGTGAGTTCCTCGAGGACCACGGCCCAGACCGACAGCAGAATGCCGTAGCCGATGGCCACCGTGAAGAAGAGCAGCGCGAACTCGTCGTTCACGCTGCCCGTCGCCACGACGAGCACGGTGAGGATCCAGCCGGCAAGTTCGACGACCGGCGACAACATCTCGCCAATGACGAAGAACGGAAAGGAGATCATCCCCGTGCTGCCGTACTTCGGATTGAACAGGAGGTCCCGGTGGGACACGAGCGTGGCGATCAGCCCGCGATGCCAGCGCTCGCGCTGGCGGCCCAGCACGCGCGCGTCCGACGGGACCTCCGTCCACGCCACCGGATCGGGAATGAAGGGCATCGTGGCCTTGATCCCGCGCTCGCTGAGGTACCGGTGCAGGCGCACCACGAGGTCCATGTCCTCCGTGACGTTCCCGGTGGTGTACCCGCCGATCGCCAGCAGAAAGTCGCGGCGAAACAGACCGAAGGCGCCCGAGATCACGAGATTCCCGCCCAGCCGGTTCCATCCGAGCCGACCGAACAGGAACGCCCGCAGGTACTCGATGGTCTGGATCCCGACCATCCAGTCCTTCGACACGCGTGCAGTGGTCACGCGGCCCAACTCGACCGTGCTGCCGTTCACGACGCGAATCGTGCCACCCACCGCCGCCACGTTCTGTCCCAGCAGGAACGGGCGCGCCAGCCGCACGAGCGCGTCCGGCTCGACGAGGGTATCGGCATCAACGGCGATCACGTACGGATAGCGCGCCGCGTTCATCGCGGCGTTGAGGGCGTCCGCCTTGCCGCCGTTCGCCTTGTCGACCACGAGCAGCCGGCTGAAGCGGCGCGACCGGTAGTACGCCTTCACCGGCTTCGTCACCACCGCGACGGGAAAGGCCGGCGGCACCTCGTAGAGGTCATACTCCTCCGTGAGCCGTTCCATGGTGCGGTCCTTCGACCCGTCGTTGACGAGCACCACTTCGTGCCGCGGATACTCGAGCGTCAGGAACGACAGCACGCTCGCGCCGATCGTGACCTCCTCGTTGTGGGCCGGCACGAGCAGCGACAGCGGCGGCAAGGCGTCGGCCCCGAGGATGCGCTGCACGTGCTCATCCTCGGCGAGATGCCAGTGCATCCAGAGCTCGGGAATCGAGAGGATGAGCAGCAGCGCGTAGAACGAGTTGATGCCGAGGAAGTAGATCAGCACGATCGCCTCGGACCAGGGGGCGATGGCGGCGAGCACGCTGGACAGCGTCGACACGATCAGCTCTCCGCGAGTTCGAGGATGCCGCCGTCCGAGAGGCCGGAGACCATCGTGGCCATGTCCCGGGCGAACCGGTCGTCGCCCGTGCGCGCCTCGCGGAGTACCCGTCGACCGGGCTCGCCGAGCTGCGCAAGGGCCAGCGCGCCGCGGAAGCGCACCCACCACGCCGAGTCCGCGAGGCACGGCCGCAGCGCGCCGACGAACGCGGCATCCCCGAGCGAGCCTGCGGTGCGGCAGGCCGCCGCACGCACGCGCCAGTCTTCGTCGCGCAGCAACGCGGAGAGCGTGACGAGCACGCGCGGATCGTAGAAATGCCGGAGTGACCGCGCGACCGCGAGGCGCACCTGCGCATCCTCGTGGCCCGCCAGCGCCGCGGCGGCCGTGATGCACGCGGGGTCGGTGCTCTGCTCCGCGATGGAGATCCAGACCTCGAGCGACCGCGGCGGCGAACCGGGCACCAGCCGGGCAAGCAAGGCCGGCACGGTGATCGAGTGCGCCCGCAGCACGGCCGTCATCTGGATCTGCCGCACCACGAGCGGGCGAGATACCAACTGGTCGAGCACGTCCTCGATGATCGTGCGGTCGGCGATGCGCTCGATGGCCCCGGTCGCGGCGGTTTGCACGGCGGGATGCCGATCGGAGAGCAGGCGCCGCAGCAGTTCACGGTCGAGCTCGGTCCCGGCCGCCGTCAGCATGCGCGCCGCAGCGAGCCGGTCCCACCACGCACGATTGCGCGCACGCGCGAGCATCGCCCGCACCCACGGCTCCCGGCGCAGCAGCGGCACCAGTTCCTGACGCGACGCCGGCGGCACACGGCGCGAGAGCGCCGCCAACGTCTCCTCGAGCGCCAGTCCGGGCGGGGCCTCGCGCAGCGTCGCGATCACGGCATGGACGTCCGTCTCACCGAGCAGCCAGCGCGTGAAGGCGAGCGCCACGGCCGGACCGCCCATTTCCTGCGTGCGACCCGCGAGCCGACGCCGCAGGCGATTGACCACGATCAGTGCGACCAGCAGGACGAAGAAGACCGCCTGCACCAGGGCGATCACGATGAAGACTTGGGCCTTCACGCGCGCATCGCGCCCGTCATCGCCATCCAGTTCGAAAGCTTGGCCATCAGGACCCGCAGGCTGACCGGCTTCACGAGGTAGTCGATCGCGCCCCCGCGGAGCGCGCGCAACTGCTCGCCTTCCGACGCGTGCGCGGTCGCGAACACCACGGCGAAGACGCCGGGGCGCTCGACACGCAACCGCTCGTGCAGCGAGTGACCGTCCAGCCCGGGCAAGTCGACGTCGAGCAGCACGAGCGGTTTGCGTCCCACCCGCGGCCGGAGCGCCCGGAGCGCGTCGAGCGCCTCGGTCCCCGTCGTGTACGCCCGATGGGTGTAGCCCTGCGTGTCGAGGGCGTAGCGGAGCATGTCGGCGAGCGCCACATCGTCCTCCACGACGATCACGTCCGGCGCGAGCCGTGCGTCGTTCGCCGACCACACGTGCACGCGCTGCCCGTCGAGCTCGGCCACGCCGGCAGCGTCCACCGCTGCGCTCAGCATCGCATCGGTGCCATCGAGCACGCCCGAGGCGCCCACCACCCCCGCGTACCACGCGGGTGCCCCCGCGGGCGCATCACGGGCACTGGCGTCGAGCAGTGTCACGAGCGGCTCGACCGCGCCGGCCGACACCATCGCGAGTGCGGTGTCATCGGCATAGCCGACCAGCAGGCCGGGGGTGCGCGCCAGCACCGCATCGGCCACGCGACGCACTTCCGTGTGCCATCCGGCAAGCGCCGTTCCGCCAGGCGCCACGCCGGCCGCTCGCACGATCGCGACCGATCCCCCCGGCGGCCGTGTGCGCCACCGGGCGATCTCCGCGCCCAGCACGGTCCGGAACGTCGCGGCGAGCGGGAACCCGGTCCCCGGATGACAGCCCTCGTCGAGTCGGCGCAGTCGCTCGGCGTCCAGGCGTGCCGTGACGCGCGCGCGGAGCTCGCTGCCGACGATGGGCTTGGGCACGAACTCGTCCGCTCCGGCATCGAGCGCGGCCTGACGCATGCGCGCATCCGCCTCGCTGGAGAACACGATCAGCGGCAGCGACGCGAACGCGTCAACGGCGCGCACCGCCCGGGTGAGCGCGATGCCGTTCGACCGGCCAAGGTTGACGTCGAGCAGGAGCAACGACGGACGACTCCGCTCCAGCTCGGCGAGCAGCTGGTCGGGGTCGAGGAGCGTGCGCACCTGCATCCCGGCTTCTTCCACGATGAGGCGCACCAGCGCGAGCACGTCCGGGTCGTCGTCGCACACGAGGACCGTGGCGCCGTCCCAGGAGGCGCGCGCCGCCGCGCGCGCGACGACATCGAACACCGCCGCGGCATCGTCATCGGCATGCAACACCCGCGCACCGGCAATCCGGCTGGCACGCCGCGCGGCCGCGGGGGCTTCGCCGTCGTCGAGGATGACGAGCGGCACGCTCGACTGCCCAAGCGCGCGGTGCACCGCCTCGGCCGATCCCACGGACGTGACGACGACGTGCGGCGCGGTGCCTCGCAAGGACGCCGGGCTCCACATCCCCTCGGCGTGCACGATCACGTCGTAGCCGCGCAGCCGCCCTTCCTCGCGCAGGCGATCCGTGAAGTCCGCACGCAGGTCGACGGCGAGCAGGGACCGGGACGCCCCCACGGCCCCGGGCTCCGCGAGCGCCGGAGCGGCACTCTCGTCGAAGGCCGACCGTAACGCCGCCACATACCGTGCGAGGATCGTGGCGCGCTCGGTGGCTTCGAGGCGCGCATCCCCTGCCCACCGAACGGCGCGCTCCTCCATCACGGCCGACAGGCGGCTCGCTTCCGCGAAGCCGTAGCTCCCGGCCGTGCCGCGCACGCGATGCAGTTCGCGGCGGAGGTTGTCGACGACCTCGGGCGTGTCCGGTTGTTCCGCGAGTCGTGCGCCAAGCGTCCGGAACGCCTCCAGCGTGTTGGAGATGGACGCGCGATAGCGCTGCTGCAGCGCCTCGAGGGCCTGCGCCATGGCGGCATCGCGTGCCGGATCGGTCATCGATTGCGCGGGAGATACTGCACGCTGCAAGCTCCCCAGTGTGTGCAGCGTCGGCAAGGGAGCAGTTCCTTCGGGGGTCGCGCCTCGTTATCGTGGCTGCATCGTGGCTCAGCGACATCCGCCAAGGGAGCAAGCGACATGCGCGTCCTGTGCGCCGACGACGAAGAGGACATCCGCACGATTCTCGCGCTCGCGCTCGCCCTCGACCCCGAGATCTCGGCGGAGTTCGTCGAGAACGGTGAAGCGGCGCTCGCGCGCGCGCACGAGGGATGGGACGCCTTCCTGCTCGATGGCATGATGCCGGGGGTGGATGGATACGAAGCCTGCCGCCGACTGAAGGCGGATCCGGTCACGGCCGCCGTGCCGGTCGTTTTCCTCACCGCCAAGACATCGCGCGATGATATCGCACACGCGCTCGCGCTGGGAGCGACCGGATCGCTCGCGAAGCCGTTCGATCCGATGACGCTGGCCGGAGAGTTGCGACGGCTGCTGGGGCGTTGACGCCGTCGATGATCGGCGCGCGCGTGGTCGTCCTCGGCTGCGCGATCCGGCGGGTCGTGGCGTTGGCCGGCGGCCTTGCCGCGCTCCTGCTCGTGCGGCCGGTGAGTGCGTGGGCGCAGCGCGCGGCTGGCTGCGTGACCACGGCGGACGCCGACTCGGCCTGGGCCGCCTTTCGTGCCCAGCGACTCGACGAGGCGCGACGACGCTTCGCGACCGCCACCGCCCGCTGTCCGACCGATGCCGGTGCGCGCGTGGGCCTCGCCTACGTCGCCTTGCGCGCCGGAGAGTTGAGGACCGCACGCGCGGGCTTCGATGCGGCGCTCCGACTGGCCCCGGAGAACTACGACGCCCTCACCGGTCGCGGCATGCTCGCCTGGCGCGAGGGCGACCTCGCCGCCGTGCGCGCCGCCTTCCAGTCCGCGCTCCGCGTGGTGCCCGGAGACTCGCTCTCCTTGGCGTATCTGGCTCGGCTCCCCGCGATGGTCGATTCGACGCCATTGCCTGTGCGCCGGCGGCCCTCCACCACCATCGTGGCCGCCCGCACCGCATCCCGCCGGTTCGAGGTGCCCGATGGTCGCAGTGGCTGGCGGCCGTTCACGCTCAAGGCGGTGAACCTCGGCGCCGCGCTCCCCGGCAAGTATCCCTCGGAGTTTCCGCCCGACGACTCGACGTACGAGCGATGGATCGCGACCATCGCGGCGATGAAGGCCAACGCGGTGCGCGTGTACACCGTGCATCCGCCGTACTTCTACCGTGCGCTGGCGCGGTGGAATGCGGCGCATCCCGGCGACCCGCTCTGGCTGGTCCATGGCGTTTGGACCGAGCCCCCACCGGGCACGCTCGAGGACGGCTATGACGATCCGGCATGGCACCGCGCGTTCATGGCGGAGATGAACGACGTCGTGAACCTCGTGCACGGACGCGCGATCATTCCGCCGCGTCCCGGTCACGCAGGCGGTCGCTATATCCACGACGTGTCGCGCTGGACCGTCGCGTGGATTCTCGGACGCGAGTGGGAGCCGTACTCGGTGGTGGCGTACAACGCTCGGCGCCCCGGCGTGGCGGACTGGAGCGGGCGCTTCATTCGCGTGAGCCGAGGCCACGCCCTCGAGCGATGGATGGCGCAGGCTGCCGACTCCACGATCGGGTACGAGATGGCGCGCTTCAACGCACAGCGGCCCATCGCCTACACCAACTGGCCCACGCTCGACCCGCTCACGCATCCCTCAGAAGCGACGCAGGCCGAAGAGCGCGCGCTCCTGGCCATGCGCGGCGAGGAGCTGCCCGAGCCGAGCAAGGAGTTCGACAACGACGCCGTCGGTCTCGATGCGCGCCGCATGACTGGCACGGACGCCTTTCCCGCGGGCACCTTCGCATCGTATCATGCCTACCCATACTACCCCGACTTCATCCAGCTCGACACGGCCTACGCCGCCAGTCGATCGAGCGAGGGCCCCAGCTCGTACATGGGCTATCTCCGCGCTCTGGTCGCCCATCACGGCGACATGCCCGTGGTGATTGCCGAGTACGGTGTACCGTCGTCGCGCGGCGTGGCGCACCTGGAGCCGCAGGGATGGCACCATGGCGGACACGACGAAGCGGCGCAGGCGCGCATCAACGCGCGCCTCACCCGCGAGATCATCGAGGCCGGCTGCGCGGGACTCGCGATCTTTGCCTTGATCGACGAGTGGTTCAAGTACAACTGGGCGGTCATCGACTTCGAACGGCCCGGTGATCGCAATCGGCTCTGGTACAACGCCCTCGACGCCGAGCAGAACTACGGGATCATCGCCATGCGACCGGGGGTGCGGGACTCGGTCGTGCAACTGGACGGGCGCGGCGACGACTGGTCCACGGAACCTTGGCTGTCGCGCTCGGCGCTGGACACGAACCGCTCGCCGCTTGCCCTCAAGGCGCTCCGCGTGCAGCAGGACGAGGGCTATCTCTACCTTCGGCTGGATGTCGGCGCGATCGACTGGACGCGCGGGCGCTACCTGATCGGCATCGACACGTACCGGCGCGATCTCGGCGATGTCGTCTTGCCGGTCACGCGCGAACGCGTGAGCACCGGGCTCGAGTTCGTCCTCGACCTGCGCGGGGCCGACAGTGCGCAGCTGTTGGTCGACGCGCCGTACAACCCGCGGCATCCGGCGCCGGTGAAGGGCGCGCTGCGGCCAACCTCGATTCACGTGTATCAGCGGCCGTTCGAGACGCGCGCCAACGACGCCGGCCGATGGGAGGAGCTCTTCGTGCCCTCCAACCGAAGGCGCATCGGACGCGATGGCACCGTCTATCCCGAGCGAGGCACCAATTGGAGCACGCTCCGATTCGGCACGAGCGCGTCCAGCACCCTTGCGGACTGGTACGCCGACTCCACCACGGGGATCATCGAGGTCCGGCTGCCGTGGGGGCTGCTGAACGTGATCGATCCATCGGCGCGCACGGTGTTGTTCGGCATGGATGCCGACGGCAGCCCCGCCGCGATGCCAACCGACGGGTTCCGCTTTCTGGTGCGCAGCTATGACCCGCGCACACCGACGCTGCCAGGCGACGCCCTGCCGCTGCGCGGTACGCCGCTTGCCACGTGGAGTTGGCGCCCCTGGGAGACGCCGCGATGGTATGCGGAACGCAAGCCGCAGTTCGACGCACTGCGCGCGGTGTTCGAGTCGCTGCCGTAGGTCGCGACGACTACAACACCACTACAACACCACTAGAACACCAGCCGACCGCGCGCCGTGAGGCCGCCCGCCCGGTACTCGGAGGTCGCCGCGAATGGCGACGCCACATTGGCGATCCACAGCACAGCCGACCACTCGGTCCCCGGAATCGGCCGGTACAGCACGCCCAACTGCGCGCGCTGCGCCCCCTTGTTGGTGGAGGGATTCGACCCGATGCGAATCGTCTGCGTCCCCACGCCGACGTCCGCCAACACGTTCCAGCCGATGTCCTTGGGCAACTCGAAGTGCGCGGCCGCCTCGACCAGCGTGAAGCGCTGGGGCGCGAAATAGCCGTCACCGCCCGCGGTCGTATCGTATCCGAAGGTGCGCGCCACCACACCGAGCCACGAGCCACGCGTCACCGCGTAGCGCAGCGCGCCGCTCATGGCCAGGCGCGCATTCGGCGTGGCGCCATTGCCGATCCTGGCCCAGCTCGCGCCACCGCCAACGGTGAACCGCCCGGGCAGCGTGATGCTGATGTCGCCATCGAGGCCGTCGGACCGGATCCGCCGGACAATCAGCACCGCGGTCTCGTCGAACGGCCCCCCCGACGCGCTGATGCCCGCGACCACGCGCGGCGCGACGGGTCCCGACGCGCGCACGGAGTAGGAGAGCAGCGTACCGACACTCCGGCTCGCTGGGACGCTACCGGGAGGACCCCCGATCGGCAGCAGCCCGACCGTGGGATCGTCCCCGCTGAGCAGCGTGACGCCTCCCTCGCCGCGCAGCGTCCACGCGGTACCCGCCGGCGTCCACGAGGATGACAGTCGCACTGCGGTACTCGTTCCCCGGAACGCGCTGAACTCCGCCGTCCGGAACTGCGCGCTGAGCGTTGCGCGCCCCTGCCACGGGGGCGCCAGCGATCCGCTCACCGTCGTCGTGAGCATCCGGTTCTGGTCCGAGTCGTTGCCGTACGCGACGCTGACGTCGCCCGCAGGGGCAAGTTCCGCCCGGACCCACGCGCGTTGCGAGATCGCATCCGGGTACCCGGGGCGCACCACCAACGCCTGCGCGAGCGCGCGATCCGCGTCGCGGGCACGGCCCTGCCACCGTTCCACCTGTGCAAGCCCCGTCCAGCCTTCCGGATCGGTCGGGAAACGTACCGTCACATCGGCCCACTGCGCGCGGGCCGCGTCGAGGTCCCCGCGCCACGCCGTGACCCGCGCGATCCCCTTGGCGGCCTCGGCCGGCGCACGCGATGCCAGCAACCCGTACTCCGCCGCCGCATCGTCGAAACGCCCGTCCCACGACAAGGTGCGCGCGAGCCCGGCGCGCGCGTCATCATCCTCCGGCGAACGCACCAGCCAGTCGCGATAGCGCGCGGCTGCCGCGCTCAGGTCGCCCGCCCAAGCCAGTACCTGCGCGCGGAAGAGCGCGATTTCGCGCTCGAGGGGCATCGCCTGCGAGAGCGAATCGAGCACCCCGAGCGCCGGCGCATAGCGCGAGGCCCACGCGAGCGTGCGGGCACGCGCGAGCGGTCCGCCGTAATCGCCCGGCTCCATCCGCTCATAGCGAGCAAACAGCGCCAGCGCACTGTCGGTGCGACTCGCCCACGCCAGCGTCGTCGCGACGCGAAAGACGGCGCGCGACGAGGCGAGGGAATCCTGCATCAGCGCGGCGCGATACAGCACCGCCGCACTGTCCGGGCGGCCGGCCCCCCACAACGAGTCGGCGCGCACCAGAAGCGGCGTGACGGCCTGTCCACCAGCCGGCCTCGCCGCCAGCGCCAGCAGCACGCCCGCAGCCACGCGCACGCACGCGCCCCCGAGGGCCCGTCCGCGCGCGATGTCCTGCGGGCGCGCGTCCACGGCTACTTCGCCGACCAGTCCACCGAGAGCATCACCGTGCCCCACGCGATGGTCATGACCCCCTTGGCCGCACCCTCGCCGGGCACCAGCGCGATCTGCAGGCTCTCGACCGCATCGGTCAGCGTCCGCGCCTTCAGATCCACCTTGACCAGGTCGGCCGAGGCGTCGTACTCGGTGCCCCACTCACCGGTCTTCTTGTTCACGATGAGCTTCCAGCCCGACTTCGAGGGCATGGTGAAGAGCGTGTACTTCCCCTTCGGGATCGTGGCGCCGCCCAGCACGAGATCGACGTCGGTCGAGAACTCCGTGGCGGCGTTGGCCCCGAGACGCCAGACCTCCTCCAGCTTCACCACGTCGTGCATCACCTTGCGGCCGCGCGCGTGCGGCTGGCCATAATCGACACGGATCTTGAGCGGCGCAGGCGCGGGCTGCCCTTGCACGCGCGGCAGCGCGAGGGCGACTTCCGCCGTCGCGCGGGTGCTGGGGTTCGCGCGCAGCTGGGCTTCGAGCGGCAGGACAACGAGGGCGCTCAAGGCGAGCGCGGCGGAGAGGCGGAGTCGGGTCATGGTGGGTTCGGTGGTGGAAGTATCGGCCGCAGCGGGGGCCAGCCGTCCTGCTGATGAGACGAGCGAACGCGGGCGCGCGTCAGCCCGCGATGTGATCGGCATGGCGCGCCTTGGCGTGGTGCGGGAGCTTCTTCTCGGGCTTCCGTGGCGCGAGGATGGTGCCTCGACAGCTGGTCGCGCCGCATCGGCAGGCATAGCGGCGCTCGTCCTCCTCGGTCTCGGTGCCATCGCGTTCGTACCCGTAGTCGTACGCGAGTTCCTCTCCCTTGGTGATGTCGCGACGCGCCTCGACGAAGATCCGGCGTCCCTCGATCACGGCTTCGCAGTTCGGATCGCAGGCGTGATTGATGTAGCGGGCGTCGTTGCCACCCACGGCACCGTCGACGACCGTGCGGGACGTGAGCGTGAAGAGGAACGTGTGATGGCGCCGCATCGCCACGTCGTCATAGCGCCGATCGGCCTCCGCGTGGGAGATGTGCTCGCCCGTGTACTCCATGATGCGCGTCCCCTTCGGGATCGCCTGGCGCGCAAAGACGCCGCGCCCCTGGATGGCCGAGCGACGAACGACGTGCAGCAGAGCGGGTGCGGCGGTGGTCGCGCGCGCGGCTGCGGCGCTCGACGTGCGGGGACGAGTGGGTGCCATGGCGGGGAAAACTAAGCGGAGGATGCCGAACCTTCGGGTGCCCGAAGCAGGCGTGCCGCGAGCGTGACCATCAGCGCCGCCATGACCACGCCGCCGACCGCCGACCATCGGTCGCCCGGATGGGCCGCCAGCGCGAGCCGGTCCGCCGCGTTGAGCCCCGCCGCGACCGCCGCGCCAATCACCCAGGCCCCAACGCCGTCACGCCCCCAACGCGCGATCGCGACCCACCACACGACGCTCGCGACCAGGACGGCGCCCGACACCACCGGCGCCCGCCACGGCTCCTCCCCGCCCCACGCGGTGAGCAACAGCCAGGTGCCGCCCGTCGCGACAGCAAGGGCGGCCGTGCGAACCCACGCGCGGCGCGCGAGGCTCGCGACCAGCAGCGCGGGGAGCGCCACCGCCAAGGGCATGACCATCACCGCGCGCCACACGTCGAGTGCCCCCGAGCCAGACGGCCAGAGCGCCCCGAGCGCGGTCTCGGGCCCGGTCGGCATTCCCCGCAGGGCGCCCGCCCAGGCCGCCAGCCGCGCGGTCACGAATGCCAACGCCCCGAGTGCGGCTCCCGATCGCCAACTCTCGCGTGACGCCACAACGGCCGGCACGCCGACGCGCCGCCGGAGCGCGTCGGTCATCAGCCAGAGCGAGGCCGGGAGCACCACGGTGACGAGTTGCTCGACGAGCCCTAGGGTCACCGTCAACACGTGTGAGCGCCACGGCGTCGCCGAGTCCCAGCTCGCCAGCGCGCGCGGCAGCGCGTTCACCCCCGAAGCGGCCATCAGCAGCAGCGCCGCGATCCCGACCACGATCAGCGCTCGACGACTGAGCGGACGATCCTGCAGTCGCGGCGGCCGCCGACCCGCGACGATCGCGATCACGATGCCGGCGAGCAGTCCGAGCAGGATCGCGACCATGCCGATCGTCCCGCGACGCTCCATCCGGGCCGTGTCGGCACGCGACCACTGCTCGAGCAGTCGCACCGAGCGCCAGAGCGCCACCGCGTCGTTGCCGGCGACGCGTACCCGCACACGTGCCGACGCACCACCCGGAATCGCCACCGCACGATCATCGAACACGAACACGAGGTCGCGGCGGTGCGGTCGCTGCACCTCCTCGACGCACTGCTCGCGCAGCGACACCGTGTCGATGCCGCTCGCCGCCGCCGCACGGCGCGCGATCAGGCGTGCCTCGTCGCGCGCAAGGTCGGGCCGCGCCGCGTCCTCCGGCAGCACGTGCTGCCAGTCGTGCGGCGTTCCGTCTGCAAGCAGCTGCATCCGCCACCCCTCGGCCTTCTCGCCCGCCGTGCCCTCGCGGCGGTCGAAGCGCACACGCCAGGCCGAGAGCGGCCGATAACTCCGGGCGAGTGCCTCCACGAGGTCCGGACGTTCGATGTGCGCAAGGTAGCGGGCACTCTCGGCGTCATCGACGGCCACCGCCTCGGCCATCGGCGTGAGTCCATCGAGCAGCGCGCCGCGCGCACGCAGCGCGGAATCGGCGATCGCGATGGCACGCGCGCGATCGATGCTGAAGCGCGGCTCCGCCAGGCGCACACCGCGCGGCACCAGCAGCATGGCCACCGCCACCGCCATCAGCCACGGCCGCTCATCCCACCTGCGGCGTACCGGCGCGATGCGATCCACGACCGGTGGCATCGCCGGCACGGGCGCCTGCCCGTCGGCTGTCGGCGCTTCCAGTCCGCCGTCGGACTCAACGTCCAACGGCGGCTGCCACGCGCCGAAGGTGAGCGCGTCCCATGCCGGTGCGGCGCCGCGTGGCCGCCAGCGCGCCCAGAGCACGATCAACGCCGGTGTGCACATGACCAGCGCCACCACCGCGAGCGACACACGATACGCCGGTGCATCGCCCTGCATGGCGAACAGCCCGAACAGGAAGAGATCGAAGGTGAAGTGGCCGATGACTGTCGGCACGAGACCGACGCGCAGGAAGATGAGCGCCCACAGCACCGCCTCGGCGAACAGCTCGACGCCGCGCGAGTACGCAGGCCACGAGGCATAGCTGGCGTGCGCGAAACCGAACACGATCGCCGTCACCACGACCGTCACCGCCATCGCGGCGCGATGCCACGAACGACCACGCGTCAGCAGCGCGACCGCGGACAGCGGCACGGCGCGGAACAACACCTCCTCGAGGACCCCGGCCTGCGCGGCGTTCGCGATGGCCGAGAGAAACGGAAGCGGCGACGCAATCGCGTTCGGATCGTCGAGCAGCGCACTCGGCACCCACCAGCCGAGCAGGTGCCGCGCGGCATAGTAGAAGGTGGCGACATATCCGAGGCCCACCGCACACACCGCGTATCCCGCGAAGACCTGGCGCGCCACTCGCGGATGCGCGCGGGCGCGCCACACCGACCACCAGTCGAGGTGCGCAGGAAAGGCCGCGCGGGTCAGCGTCTCGCCGCCGCCCAGCACCACCACGAGGAACGCGCCGAACAGGAGCGGCACGAGCAGGGCGGCCAGCGCCCGCTGCACGAGAAACGCGCCGGGTGGCGAAGCGGTGGCATAGTCGTACCAACTGCCCGGGATATCGTTGGCCATCGACGCCGCCTGCAGCCCCGCGAGCACCGCCGCCGCGGCAATGGCGGCGCGCCACCGCACGCGCCCGTCACGCTGCGCGCGATACAGGGCCAGGAGCGCGATCAGGCCGTATACGGGAAAGCCAAATGCTGCGACTTGTGCCAGCAGCTCGTTGCTCGAGCGCATCTCCGCGTACCGACGCACGAACGTTTCCGGAATGACCACGTATTCGCGCGCGCCCGACGGTACGTCGCCGGACAGGTCGACGTCCAGTCGGATCGGCGCGCCGGCGATGCGGCGATCAGCACGCTCGTACGTGAAGTGCCAGTCGACGCGGGCGCTGGCCGGCACCACTTCACGCGATGCGCTCACGAGCGGCCACGGTACATCGCCGTGGCTCATCCACCCTGTCACCACGTCACGCGCGCGCGACTCGGCGGCGGCAGAGTCGAGCGCCGGCCGGCGATCGGTCTCGGAGAGTTCCCGCGAGAAGCCGGTGACCCGCCCATCGGGGGCGAAACGGACACGCGTCTCGTGGACGTCACCCGGCGTGAACGCGCGCACCGTCCAGCGGAATAGCGCGACATCGCGGCCAGCCGCGACGGAATCGAGCGTCGCCTTCCCGGCGCCTGTGCTCAGCTCGAGAAACAGTTGCAGCGACCCTTCTTCCGCGAAGCGCACCGCGGTGCGCGCCTCAGGGAACGGCAGGTCGTGTTGCCGCGCGAAGTCACGGGCCTTGGTGAGCGCGGAAGCGGCCGTCAGCGTCTGCTTGAAGCGCACCTGCGGGACGGCCTGCTCGAAGAGCAGGAAGGCGGCGAGCGCACCGAGCAGCCCCGCCGCCGCCACGCCGAGTGTTGCAGCCCCGCCACGCCATCTGATTTGTGATGTATCGCCGCGGTCTGCCATCGAAGCAAGTTAATGGTGCACAATCGGTTACGAGAGCGATCGCGTGTCGCGCGTCGGCCTGTTTCTTGCTCACTAACTTGTCACCGTGCTTCGACTCTCCCGCTGGTTCCTCCCACTGGTCATGGCGCTCGCTGCGGCGCTGCCGTCGCGCGCGCTGCGCGCGCAGAGCTCGCTCGTCGTCGGGCCGACGGTGCTCGACTTCGAAGCGTTCAACAGCACCAGTTCGCAGGGGTGCGGCGGCAACACGATCACGCGCTACGGCGGACTCGACTGGAGCAGCATCGGGTGGGTGAGCGCGCTCGAGTGCGGGCAGGCGGAACCGCCGTCCGGTCCGTTGAATGGCTTCCGCTTTGGGACGCGCTCCGGCACGCGCGCAGGCTACCTGCAGTTGGCCACCGGCGCCGATCCGTTCTCGCCGCTGTCGGGGACGATCAGCACGCCGAGCGGGCGCTTCAATCTGCTGGACGGCTGGCTCACGGCCGCGTGGTCGCGGAGCCTGCGCGTGGTGATCACGGGCTACCGCGGGCCGACGATGATCAGCTCGCAGTCACTCACCCTCGACTACGACGCGCCGCTCTTTGTCACCTTCGGCCTTGTTGACATCACGTCGGTGCGCTTCGACACCGACGGTGGCACGCCAGACTGGAACCTGGGCGGGATCGGCAATCAGCTCGTGTTCGACGACCTGCGCGTCCAGGACGCCTCAGTCATCCCGGAGCCCGCGACGCTGCTGCTCGTCGCGCCGGGGCTCGCGCTTGTCGGTCTGCTTCGCCGTCGCCGCTGAACGCTGGCGGCCTACCGCTCCGCGTACACCTTCGCGCTGCCGTCACGGGCGAGCAGCATCACGGAGTACCGCTCGCTCGGTCCCTGCTCCATCCCCGGCGATCCGACGGGCATGCCGGGAACCGCGAGGCCGAGCGCGACCGGTTGCTCCTTGAGCAACTTCTTCACGAGATCCGCCGGCACGTGGCCTTCGACGATATAGCGCCCGACGACCCCGGTGTGGCACGACGCGTACTTCGGCAGCACTCCCATCTGTGCCTTGACGGCATCCACGTCCTCGGTGTCGATCGCGGTCACCGCGAAGCCGGCCGCCGTCATGTGCCGCACCCAGTTGGTGCAGCATCCACACGTGCGGCTCTTGTACACCGTGATGGCAGGCCCGCCGGCCGCGCGCGCCGTGCCCGGCAGCAGCGTGGCCGCTGCCAGCAGCCCGAGCCGTGAGAGCAGATCACGACGCGAGAGCACCTCGCTCGACCTGATCACCATCCGCTCCGCGTGCGCAGCGACGTGATGTGCGCCGTGTGGTGGCGCGCGTGCCATGCATACATGCCGAGCAGGTCGTCGAGCGTCATCGGTCCGTTCTCCGGGTGTTGAAGCGTCCGCGCGAATTGCGCGGGTGTCATGAGCCGCCAGAGCGTCACGAAGCGCGCGTGCACTCCGTCGATGATCTGCAACGAGGCTTCGATCGGTGCGAGCGCCTGATCCGCAAAATCCGACCAGGCCACTTCGTCGTAGGGCTTGATCGTCGGGTTGTCTTCCGTCAGCGCGAACTTGAGCCGGCAGTAGGCGTGCATGTGGCTCTCGGCGACATGATGCACCACCTGACGCACCGTCCACCCGCCCTCGCGATACGGCGTGTCGAACTGGCTTGCGGTGAAGCCCGCAATCGCGGCGCGGAACTGGGCCGGCGCGGCGGCGAGCACCTCGATGGCGGCGGTACGCGCTGCTGCCGAGAGCGTGCCGGACTTGCTGAAGCGGCCTACGGGGTAGCGCAACGATTCGTCGGTCATGAGCTCACAGAAGTCAGGGTCGAGGCCGGCTGCGCCGTCGCCAGCAGGGCGTCGGCGAACCGCGCCGCAGCCTCGGTGTGGAGCGTGAGAAAGAGCTCCGGTTCGATCAGTTCCAGCTCCATCAGCACGGGCCCGCGGGCCGTTTCGATCAGGTCGACGCGCGCATACACCGCCGCATGAGGCGCAGCCGCGAGCGATGCATCGGCCAGCGCACGCGCCTCGCTCGAGGCGTGGGCACTGGCGTACGTACCGCCGAACTCGCGCTGCACGCGAAAGTCCCCGGCGCGGGGCGTCTTGCGGGCGGCATGCGAGAACGACCCCCCGATGTACACCAGCGACAGCTCGCCGTTCGCCACCTCGGGCACGAACGTCTGCACCATCGCGCCGCTCGCGGTCACCACATCCCACTCGTCCTCACGGAGCGATGCACCGATGCCCAGCCGGTGGGTCCCGTGCGCCGTGGCCGAGATGCGCGGCTTGACGACGACATCGTCCCAGCCGAACGCATGGCGCACCGCGGCGAGATCGGGCCGCTCGCCGGGTTCGAACCAGACGGTGGACGGCTGCGTGACCCCCGCCGCGTGCAGGTCGCGCAGATACCCCTTGTCCATGTTCCAGCGGACGAGGGCCGGATGGTTGACGATCAACGCTCCCGCGTGCTCGCACCCGTCCATCCACGCCGCGAACTCCACGTTGCGCAGGTGATAGTCCCACGTCGAGCGGAGGCACAGGAGCTGACCGGCCGCCTGCGCAGGTGCGACGGAATCCCAGGCGGCGTGCAGCACCCGCACACCACGCGCGTGCAGCGCCGCGGCGAGCAGCGCATCAGACGCCGTGGGCGCGTCGAGCTTCGCACAGGAGACGAGGACGCACTCCATGACATGTAACGTAGCCGTCGTCCTGAGCGCAGCGAAGGACCGGCGGTCTCACATGGTCAGTGCAACACCTTTCGGACAGTCTACAATCGGAGGTGTTGTGATGGGACGATACTGTTCGCGTTTGACGCGGGCCGAGC
>JANMLN010000005.1:0-35434 GCA_031372565.1 Gemmatimonadota bacterium
CTTCGGCGAGGACGTGGCCGACGTGTCCAAGGAAGAGCACTTGGGCAAGGTCAAGGGCAAGGGTGGCGTCTTCAAGGTCACCTGGGGGCTGCAGAAGGAATTCGGCGGGACGCGCGTCTTCAACACGCCGCTGGCCGAGGCCAACATCGTCGGGCGCGCGATCGGACTCGCGGCGCGCGGCTTCAAGCCGGTGGTCGAGATCCAGTTCTTCGACTACATCTGGCCGGCGTACATGCAGATCCGCGACGAACTCGCGACGATGCGGTGGCGTTCGAACAACCACTTTGCGGCGCCGGTGGTCATCCGCGTCACCTACGGCGGGTACATTCGCGGCGGCATCTACCACTCGCAGACGGGCGCGAGCCTGTTCACGCACACGCCGGGACTTCGCGTGGTGTGCCCGGCCACGGCACTCGATGCCAACGGCCTGTTGCGCACGGCCATCCGCTGCGAAGATCCGGTGATCTTCCTCGAGCACAAGCACCTGTACCGCCAGACGTACAACAAGGCGGCCGTGCCGGGCCCGAACTTCATGATTCCGTTCGGCAAGGCACGCGTGGTGCGCGAAGGGACCGATGTCACCATCGTGACCTACGGAGCCACGGTGCAACGTGCGCTGCTGGCGGCCAACCAGATGGCCGAACAGGGAGTGAGCGCCGAGGTGATCGACCTGCGCTCGCTCTCACCGTGGGATCAGGAGGCGGTGGCGGCGAGCGTGCGGAAGACCAATCGCGTGATCGTCGGGTACGAGGACTCGATCTCGTGGGGCTACGGCGCGGAGATCGCGGCGTGGATCGCGAACGAGTGCTTCGCGCATCTGGACGCGCCGGTGCGGCGCGTGGCGAGCACGGACACCTTTGTCGGGTACGCGCCGAGTCTCGAGGATGCGATCCTGCCGCAGGTGGCGAACTTCGTCACGGCGATCCAGGAGACGGTGGCGTACTGATTGTCGTCCTGAGCAAAGCGAAGGACCTGCTTTCCTTGCAACGCGCGAAGAAGCAGGTCCTGTGCTCGGCTCAATACGACAGTGGGAACACGCCCGCCCGCCGCGCGTTCGGAACCCATGACTTCTCCTGCCTACCTGATCTTCGGCGGCGCCGGCGGCATTGGCGCGGCCACCGCGCGTCGACTGGTCGCGGCCGGCGGCCGCGTGGCCCTTGCCGGCCGCACGCTCGCACCGCTGCAGGCGCTCGCCGCCGAAGTTGGCGGACTCGCCCTCCCGTGCGACGCGCGTGACGCCGAGGCGGTGATGGCCACGGTGCAGCAGGCGCTCACGGAGTTCGGGCGGCTCGATGGCATCGCGAACTGTGTCGGGTCGATCGTGCTCAAGCCGGCGCACCTGACCAAGCCGGAGGAGTTCGCGGAGGTGATCGCGACCAACTTGACCACGGCGTTCAATGTCGTGCGCGCGGCCGGCAAGCTGCTGACGAGCGGTGGGAGTGTCGTGCTGGTGTCGACCGCGGCATCGCGGATCGGGCTGGCGAATCACGAAGCCATCGCTGCGGCCAAGGGCGGGGTCAACGCGCTCGTCCTCTCGGCGGCCGCGACCTACGGACCACGCGGACTGCGCGTGAACGCGGTCGCGCCCGGGTTGGTCGACACGCCGCTGGCATCGCGCATCACGGGATCACCGCCCGCGCTGCAGGCGAGCGTTGCCATGCATACGCTCGGTCGCGTCGGCACGGCGGATGATGTCGCGCCTGCGATTGCCTGGCTGCTGGGCCCCGATGCGAGCTGGGTGACGGGGCAGCTGATTGGCGTGGACGGTGGGTTGGGGACGGTGCGGAAGAGCTGACCGCGCGCGTCACGGACGAGGCGGCGCCGGAACTTGTACTTGGCGGCGGAGCTATTCACGGCTGATCTGGTCGCTCGTTTCCTGTCACGCTTCCGCCTGATGTTCGCATCTCGATTCTCCCGCGCTGCCGCCGCACTCGCGTTGGCGACTGTGCTGGTACCCCACGCTGCGCGCGCACAACGGCTCGTCGCGCTCGACGCGTCGGCTGGCGCCGATGCCGGCGGACAGCGCGTTGCCGTGAGCGCGTGGCTGCCACTCACGAGCATCCTCGACCGGCTGACGATCAGCGGCGGTGCGCGACTGACGACGTACACGGGAGACGGGGGACTCTTCACGAATCGCGGCACCCGTACCGGGGCGCTCGCACCAACGTTGGCGTTCCCCACAAACGTGGTGGGGCTCGCGCTCGCGGTGCAGGCTGAGCTCGCTGTGGTGGGGCCGCTGTCGGTCGGGTTCAACATCGATGTGGGCGGCATCGCTCTCGGCGGCGACCAGCGGGTATCGGGGCTCACGCCCAAGGTGCAGCGCGGGTCGCTGTTGCTCGGCGGGACGCCGGATGTCGGCGCGCTCAACTCGGAGACGTACGTGGCGTGGGCGGTGGTGCCCACGGTGACGGTGCGCGCCGGCACGACGCACTACGTGACGAACTACGACGTGACCGATGCTGCGGCGAGCGGTGCGCCGACGGCCAAGTATCAGAGCTTCCGGACGGTGCCGTTCGTGGCGGTGAGCTGGAGGTTCTAGGTTGGGGAGAAGCGGAGAAGCAGGTCCTTCGCTTTGCTCGGGGGGGCTAGCGGCGGATGAGCGCGGTCACGAGTTCGACCGCGATGAGCACGATGATGATCAGCTCCAGCGCCTCGGTGCGCGCCGCGAGCGCTTCGGCGTTCAGCATGTTGTACGTCTCGCGGATGATGCCGAGCTTGCGCTCGATGCCGGCGCGCCAGGCGCGTTCGCGAAAGACGTCGAGCGCGGCCTGGTAGACGCGGGCGAGGTACACGTCGTCGGTGACCTTGAGCGAGTTGTCGACGCGTTCGACGAGTTCGGTGGCATCGGCGACGAGCCGCTGCAGATCGCGGAGCAGTGGCCCGTACCGTTTGGTGAACCGTCCGCTGCCACGCATCGTGTCCATGCGGTCGTACATGCGCTTCACTTCGCCGTCGAGCAATCCGTCGAACCAGCGGAGTTCGAGCAGCTGGGCGTTGGCGAACTCCACGATCAGTTGTACGTCGCTTTCGCCGGGGGTGTCTTCGACGACGAGCGCAGCGTCCCACGCGAGGACGGTCACGTCATCGGTGAAGTACGAGAAGCGGCGCGGGAGCAGCTCGCGCAGGGCGCCATCGGAGAGTGGGCGCGTCTCGCCGAGGAGCAGTGGGGCGACGTCCGCATCACTCAGCACCGCGAGCGGCGCGGGTTGTCCGGTCGCGTCGCGCACGGCGCGCAGCCTAAAGACGGTGTAGTCCTCCGTCACCCGCGCGAGCTGCGGTCGCGTGATCGCAGGCCCGATGCGATCGAGCAGCAGCTTCACGTGATGGTCGAGCACGGGCACGTTCGCCCGTTCTTCCTGCACGGCCATGCCGAAGCGCACGTAGTCGGCCCACGGGAGATCGTGCGGCGCGCGCACCACGAGCCGCAGCGCGGCGACGCCGAACTCGTAGATGCGCGCCCCGATCTCGACGTCGCGCTCCTGGCCACCGATCACCACACGCTCGACGCCGAGCAGGACCGACACGGGCGGGTTGGCGATCTGGAGCGCTTGCGCCTCACCGCGCACGAGCTTGATCCGCTCGGGGGCGCTGGTGGCGAGCAGGTCGAGCACGGCATCGAGGCGGACTTCGTCGCCGATGTCGTAGAGGCGGTAGACGACGGCGGCGCCGTCGACGTGGAGGTCGTGTAGGGGCATGGGAGCGACGGGAGTCAGCACCGAAAGCTATCGTTGCCTCGGTACGCAGAGCTGCGAACGAGGTGCCGCCCGTTGGAGGCCAGCGCGGGAGTTCAGCGATTGCCGTAGGTTGGCTCTATTCACACAAACTGATTGGGTATTTCAGTGCAGTATTAGAACTATATCACGACATAAAAAGGACACTTGTCCGTAAGTCATACCGCCGTGCGAATCACCGATTATCGTCGGTAGTGTCGATCGCGCGGCCGGCTCGCCCCGCCCGACCACCCGCGGAGCGGCCATCCCGTCCGACGCGCGACGGGTAGCTTTGCCGCGTGCGATGCGCCCGCCCTCTCCCGTCTCCGTGTTGACCGTCGCTGCCAGGTCGCCCTCCGCGCAGGTCGAACCGGATCATGATCCGCGTCGGTGGCGCATCCTCGCCCTCCTCGCGATCGCCGAAGTGCTCGGCATGTCGCTCTGGTTCGCCGGGAGCGCGGTCGCGCCGCAATTGGCGGCCCAGTGGGGGCTCGCGCCGACGCAGCTCGGCTGGCTCACCTCGGCGGTGCAGCTGGGGTTCGTGCTCGGCACGGCGGTGATCGCGCTGTTCAACCTGGGCGATCTGGTGCCGGCGCGCTGGCTGTTCGCGGTGAGCGCGATGATCGGCGCTGCGGCAAACGCGCTGGTGCCATCGGCCGAGTCGGCGGCGTGGGGGCTCGCGCTGCGCGGGATGACGGGCGTGGCGCTCGCGGGGGTGTATCCGCCGGCCATGAAGATGGCGTCGACCTGGTTCCGGGCGCAGCGCGGGCTTGCCGTGGGCACCGTGGTCGGCGCGCTCACGGTGGGTTCTGCGAGTCCGTGGCTGGTGCGCGCGCTCTTTCCCGGGGCGGCGGTCGGTCCGGTGATGGCGAGCGCGAGCGTTGCCGCACTCGTGGCGTCCGTGCTCGTGGCGGCGTGGTACGAGGATGGTCCCTACCCGTTCACGCCGCGGCCGTTCTCGTGGGGGTTGGTGGGGTCGGTGGTGCGCTCGCGGGAGTGGCGACTCGCGACGGGCGGCTATCTGGGGCACATGTTCGAGCTGTACAGCGCGTGGACCTGGCTCGCCGCATGGATGACCGCGAGCCTCGCGTCACGTGGGGACGCTGCGTGGAGCGGCGCTGCGCCCCTGTTCGCCTTCATCACCATCGCGAGTGGCAGCGTGGGCTGCGTGTGGGGCGGCGTGTTGGCCGACCGGCGCTCGCGTGCGTGGCTCGTGACGCGGGCACTCGCGGTGAGTGGCGCCTGCTCGCTGCTGCTCGGCCTGCTCTTTGGCGCGTCCTGGTGGCTCGTGGTACCGGTGGCGATCGTGTGGGGCGCCGCGCTGGTGGGAGACAGTCCGCAGTTCAGCGTACTGGTCACCGAGAGCGTGCCGTCGCATGCGGTCGGCACGGCGCTCTACGTGCAGGTGTCGCTCGGTTTCCTGCTCACGTTGGTGAGCATTCAGCTGGTGCCACCGCTCGCTGCGTTGATCGGGTGGCAGTGGGTGTTCAGCGGACTGGCGATCGGTCCTGCGCTGGGCATCTGGAGCATACGAAGGCTGACGACGCGCGCCACCCCGGTGACCGCGGGCGGCTGAGCTATCGGCCGCCGCGGTCGAGCTTGGCCAGCGCGTCCATCACCATCTTGTTCGTGGGCCGGACCTTGTAGTTCACCTCGGTGACCTTCCAGCGCACGATCCCCTGCCGGTCGATCACGTACGTGCTGGGGTGTGGCCAGCCGGGGCTCTGTTCGTTGAGGATGCCGTACCGGTTGATGACGGTGTGCGCAGAGTCCGACAGGAAGGTGAAGGTCGGAGCGCCGCCGCGTGCCGTGACCTGTCGCGCCATCTTGGCGAGCAGGTTGGGCGGATCGATCGAGAGTGCGATCAGTTCCGCGTCCTGGCGGCCAGCGTCATCGAGGAGCCCATTCAGCTGCACGAGCTGATCGGTGCACCACGGTCACCAATGTCCTCGATAGAAGACGAGGATGATGTTCTTCTTGCCGCGGAACTGCGACAGGGTGACCGGCGTGCCGTCCTTGCTCGGCAGCGTGAAGTCTGGCGCGGCCATGCCGATGGCGACGCGGCCGGTGTCGGCCGGGGGCATCGATGCGCCGTCGCGAGGGCCGAAGGCGGGCGGTGTGGCCTGCGCCGAGAGGGCGGAGGGGAGGAGGGCCAGCGCGAGGGCGAGCGCGCGGGAGATGAGCGGGAGAGGGCGCATGCAAGAGGGTAGCCGCGGCCTCGGGGAGAGTTCCCGGGGGGGAACTGCAAGAAGCAGGTCCTTCGCTTTGCTCAGGACGACGGGTTAGGGCCGGTCCTTCGCTTGGCTCACGCCGACGGGTTAGGGCAGGTTGTCCTCGAGCACCATGCCGCGCACGACCCGCATCAACACCTTGTACCCCGGATTCGACCAGCTGCTGTCAGCCGGCGGCTCGCGATCGACGACCATGAACGTGGCGGGGGTGGCGCGTTCGAGCTTGACCGCGGCGGGGTCGTTGCCGTCGGGGGTGGCGGCCAGAATGAAGCGACCGCCGGCATCGACGATGCGCGCGACGGGCGAGGCCACCTTCATGAGCTCGGCGCTCGAGCCCACCATGCTGATCCGCTCACCGGCAACGGCGATCCCCGATGCCCAGGGGTGGGCCTCGTCGTTGGTTTTGACGCGCGCATTGACGATCACGAGGGTCGGGCCACTGATGGAGCCTGTGGGGCGGAACGGTGGCACGCCCCCCGCAGGCGTCATGGAACCCATCTATCGGCGCTCCATGGCGTCGCGGACGTCGAGCAGGACCTCGAAGTACAACTGCTCGCGGCGATAGGCGAAGTCGAGCGTCGCCAGCTGGGCGTCGTCACCAGTGGTCTTCGCACGTTCGAAGGCCTCCCGGTACATCTCGTCCAGGTTGGCCATGATGCGATCGCGGGAACGGGACATGCGGAGGCTCTCGAGGAAACGGGAAGTGAGGCGTGGCGGGCCGTCGTCGCCCTGCACCGGCTCGTCCTTGTTGGGCTCGAGCAGGTACTTGGTGGCGGCGCCGAGCAGTTTGCGGCGGGAATCGGGGGGGATGATCGACATGGCGGCGCGTTCAGCGCAGACCCTTGCCCTGCATGAGCCGCGCGATCACGATGTCGTCGTCGGCGGGCGCCTTGAGCTGCGCGAGCACCTCGACGTCGCTCGTCCCCTCGACGATCATGAGCGGGGGCGGCGATCCGCCACGGGGCCCACGCGGCGTGGTGTGCCGCCGGTCGACTTCGAGCACCGCCACGACAGGGCTCGACCCCGGAAGGCTCGTGCGCCGGATGCGAACGAGCGGTCCCTGGGGCATGACCCGGGTGTAAAGAACGGTGGTGTCTGGAGTGTCCATTCGCTGTCAAACTTCTTGTCGCGCGAGGAGCGCGGCAAGGGTCTACCGCAGCGGTTCCGCCGCTGGTGCCTCGGTCGACAGCCGGTGGAAGACCGCATCGCGCACCACCTGGCCGTCGCGCAGGTGCTCGGTGACGATCCGTTCGAGGAGGGCCGGGGTCACGTTGGCATACCACACCCCCTCGGGGTACACGACCAGCACCGGCCCGCCCTCGCAGACTCCCAGGCAGGGGGTTTCCCCACGCTTCACCCGGTTGGGGCCGAACAGCAGTCCCTCGCGCTGCAGCAGCTGGGCCAGCTGCGAGTACAGGCCGCGGCCGCGCCGATCGGGGGAGCAGTATCCCCCGACACACACGAGCACATGGCGCGCGTAGGGCGCCATTTCCGGAGGTCCGTTGCCGATTCGCATAGCTCGCGGATGCTAGTGGGCGGCCCGGCGAGCGCAACGGGGTGGCCGCGCTAGCTTTCCATACATGCCGTCGCCCGAGGAGTCGTTCTCGACCTCAGGGCCGGAACGGCACTTCCCATCCTGTCGCCGACGGCGCCCGCATCGGGTGACCGACTCCGGAGTTCGCATGGCTGTCCAGTCGTTGCCTCCCGACCCGCGTACGGCCGCCAAGGGCTACGCGCACCCCGAGATGCTGGTGTCCACCGAGTGGGTGGCCGAGCACCTCGCGGATCCGAACGTGCGCATTCTCGAGAGCGACGAGGACGTGTTGCTGTACCACTCGGGCCACATCCCGAACGCGCTCAAGATCGACTGGCACGAGGATCTGAATGATCCCGTGATGCGCGACTACCTCGCGCCCGAGGCGTTCGAGGCGCTGGTGCGCCGGCTGGGCATCTCGAGCGAGACGACCGTGGTGTTCTACGGCGACAAGAACAACTGGTGGGCCTGCTACGCCTTCTGGGTGTTCCAGCTGTTCGGCTTCGGGAACTGCCGCGTGCTCGACGGCGGGCGCATCAAGTGGGAAGCGGAAGGTCGGCCGATGGTCACCGACACGCCCACCGTGGCGCCGTCGACCGTGACCGTCGGGCGCCGCGATGACCTGCGCATCCGGGCATTCTTTGGCGAGGTGCTCGCGCACATGGCGTCGAAGCGGCCGTTGATCGATGTCCGGTCGCCGCAGGAGTACACCGGCGAACGCACGCACATGCCCGACTACCCGCAGGAAGGGACGCTACGCGGCGGCCACATCCCGGGTGCCAGGAGCGTGCCGTGGGCCCGCGCCGCGAACCCTGATGGCACGTTCAAGTCGGCAGACGAACTGCGCGTGATCTACGAGGGCGAAGCGGGGTTGCATCCCTCCGACGAAGTGATCGCGTACTGCCGCATCGGCGAGCGCAGTTCGCACACCTGGTTCGTGCTCACCTACCTGCTCGGCTACACGAGCGTCCGGAACTACGACGGCAGCTGGACGGAGTGGGGGAATGCCGTACGTGCACCTATCGAGAAGGGGACCGGCACATGACTGCACCACAGCGCCCATCCACCGCGGTCACGATGACGCCGCGGCCGCCCGTGCACATCACCACGCGCTGGACGCACGAGATCGCCTTCGTGAACAACGCGGTGAACGACCGCGCCCTCGTGCTCGACGGCCACTCGAAGGACGGCCAGTCACCGCCCGAGGCGCTGCTCTCGGCGCTCGCGAGCTGCACGATGGTCGATGTGATCGAGATCCTGACCAAGAAGCGGACGCCGGCCGTGCGCGCGGAGTGTCGCACGACGGGTGAACGGTTTGCGGGGGTGCCGGCCCGGTTCGTCGCCATCACGCTCGAGTACCACGTTGACGGCCCGGGCATCACCGAGGCGGCAGCCGAACAGGCGATCGATCTCGCCATCAACAAGTACTGCACCGTGCGTGACTCGCTCAACCCGGCCATCCGCTTCACGACGCGCCTTGTGCTCAACGGCACGACGTTCGCCGACAAGGACGCGACCCGGCCTGCTGCCCCGTAGCATGCGCGCGTCGAGCGCGGCCTGCGTCACTGCGCCATGAGTCCCGGGCCGGCGATCGTCTTCGGCACGGGGCACCTCGCGCAACGGATGCGACGGCTGGTCGCGGCGCGCGGACATGCGGTGATCGCCCTGACACACGAGGCGATCCACGCCGGTGACGGCGACATGTCCGCCTTCGACGCGATCGGGCGGGCGGTTGCGTCGGTGGACCTCGCGACCGTCGACCGGATCTTTCTCGTCGATGACCGGGACGAGCGCAACCTCGAGATGTTGATTGCGCTCATCGCGCTGCGCCCCGCGCTCCCGATCGTCGCCACGCTGTTCAACGAGAACGTGGCGCCGCACCTGCAAGCGGCCCATCCGAACGTGCGCGTGCTCAATCCGGCCAAGATCGCGGCCGCGACCTTCATCGACGCGCTGGACGCGCCGCTGGAGCGGACACTGCGCTACGCGCCGGCGCCGATGCCGGTGGACCCGGTTCCCGTGCGCACGGACCGCACGATTGCGCGACTGGTCGTTGCGTTCGCCGTGCTCGTCCTGGCGGCGGTGACGTACTTCCACGTGGCCGACGGTCTCAGCTGGCTCGACGCCGTGTACTTCGTGGTCGTGACGGTGGCCACCGTCGGGTACGGCGACATCAATCTGCAGCACGCCAGTGCAACGTCGAAAATCGTCGGTATCGGGCTGATCCTCGCCTCGACCTGCTTCATCTGGATGATCTTCTCGCTGACCGTGGACGCGATCATCAAGCGACGCGTGCAACTGGCGCTGGGCCGCAAGTCGTACGACCTGCGCGACCATGTCATCCTCTGCGGACTGGGGCGGCTCGGCACCTTCATCGCCGAGGGGCTGCTGCAGCGGGGGACGCGCGTGGTGATCGTCGAGTCGAACGACGACTTGCCGTCGACCACCCACCTCAGGTCACTCGGCGCCGACGTGTACGTGGGCGACGCGCGGCAGCCGCGCGTGCTGCGCGACGTGGGGGTGACGCGCGCCCGCGCGTTGTACTCCGTGGTGAACAACGACTTCGTGAATCTCGAGGTCGGACTCAACGCGCGATCGTTCGCGCCCGGGTTGCGCCTCATCCTGCGCATCTTCGACGAGTCGATGACGGAGCGGGTGCGCGACCACCTCGACATCCATCTCACCTATTCGATGTCCGCGATCGCGGATCAGATCATCTTCGACGCCTTGCCCGCGCGAAGCTGAGCGCGGTCAGTCGCCGCCGCCGCCGCAGCTCGACGAACAGCTGGAACCGCCGCTGTCGCTGGAGCCGGAGTCGCTGGAGCTGGAGTCGCTGGAGCCCGAGTCGCTGGTCGCGGGTCCATCCCAGCTGTCGCCCGAGCCGCCGCCCGAGAAGCCACCCCCGCCCCCGAAGACCGACGCGTCGCCGCTCGAGCCGGCGCCGCTGCTTCCGAAGAAGGAGTGGAGCGGCTCCGAACCGACGTCGCTCCCCGCGCGCTCGTCCCGGCTCCGCTCTCGCGCCGCGCGCGCGCGCCGCGACGCCGCCGAATCCTTGGCGAGCTGGTCAGCGGTGAACTTGGGCGTGCCCCAGATGTCGGCCGGTGGCAGGCGGTCGAACTCGAACTGGTACGCGTCGATCGTCCGGGTGAACTGCTGTTGAAAGTGCGCCGTCTGGCTGTGCGACTGCATGAGCTCGGGATGATGATCGAAGTCGCGGCCGAGCACGTCGCGGCAGAAATCGCGATAGGCGCGCGTGAAGAGCAGGTGCTCGTGCCAGACCTGATCGATCACCTTCGAGGGCGTGACGTCGACGCCGGTCGCGACACCGAGATACACGAACTTCTTGTACTCGTGAATGGCGCGTAACGCGAAGTCGCGCTTCCAGCCGAGCTTGCGCCCCAACTTGCCGGCGAACGCCTGCGTCGAGGCATCGGCACCACGAAAGGCGGCCACCACGCGGTCGCTCAGATGGGGCGGAACGAGGTGGTCGAAGTGGTACTGCCTGATCCGAAGCCAGAGCTCTTTTTTCATGGCTGGAATCTGCGGCGCCTTGTCCGGTCTGCGCGAGGGTCGATGCGCACGTCGCCCTCCATGACCGTGCGGTCGCAGCATGGTAAGTTGAACCGGATGTGGCCCCCGACATTCGTGGCCCGCGTGCCGAGCCGCACCGCGACGGAATCGTACCCGGCGCTCGACGGTGCCTCGGACGACGCCAGCGCGGGCAGGATCACGGCCAACACGCTTCCGACGAGATGACGCATCACGTAGCTCCAGTTCCGGGGAATGAATCGCATGTGGCCGCTCGCGCAGCTTCGTGGCGGTGGACCGCTGCGCGCTCAGGGCTTCCGCTCGTCCTGCTGCTCGGCCTGTCGTCCGTTTCGCTGAGCGCCCAGGCGCCAGACTCCGCGGCGCGCGCCGACTCGGTGGCGCGGTCGCGCCGCGCTCGTGCTGTGCGCGGGGTCGTGGTCACCGCCTCGCGCGAGGCCCGCTCGCTCGCCGGGGTGCCCGCCGCCGTGAGCCTGATCGACTCGGTCGCGCTGGCGCGCACGCGGCTGGTGCACGTTGGCGACGCGCTGCGCGCCGTGCCCGGTGTGACGGCGGGTTCACTCTACGGCACCGAGGATGTGAAGATCACCACGCGAGGCTCCGGCGTTCGCTCGGGATTCGGCGTGCGGGGGGTCGCGATTCTGCTCGATGGCATTCCGCTCACGGAGCCCGACGGCCAAGGGCGACTCGACCTGGTGGAGCTGGGCACCGCCGAACGCGTCGAGGTCGTGCGCGGGCCCGTCTCGGCGCTCTACGGCGGCGCGGCCGGGGGGGGCGCGGTCAACCTGATCTCGCGTACCGGCGCCGACCAGCCGGGGTGGATGGTGCGGCTGCTGGCCGGCCAGTTTGGCACGCAGCGCGGTGACGTGCAGTGGGGCGGTGTCGACGGCGATCGCGACCTGCTCGTGTCGGCGAGCTACAGCGGACTCGAGGGCTATCGCGACGTGTCGCAGGGCACCAACCGTCGTGCACGCGTCCTCGCCCGCTCGGGGACGCCGGAAGAGCGTCGCTGGACGCTCGACCTGGCCTGGTCGTTGCTCGACCAGCGGATTCCCGGCGCACTGACGCAGATCGAGTGGGACCAGCGCGCCGAGACCGCGGAGAGCATCAACGTGGCCAACCGGTTCCGCCGCTTCGAGGAGCGCTGGCGCGCCGGCGTCCGCATGGCGCAGCCGGCCGCGGGCGGCGCATTCGACGCGTGGGCGGTCGCGTCGGGACGCGACCAGACGGCCAGCATCTTCCAGTACCTCACGCAATCGCTCAAGCGACTCCAGTTGGGCACGCAGTGGGCGCGCAGCTGGAACGCGGCTCCGCTCGCACCGCGGCTCGTGACCGGCGTCGAGTGGGACCGGACGCGCGGCCCGCAGACCAACTTCACGAACGCGCGCGGCACTCCGCAGCTGTCGCCGATCTGCGTGAACGATCGCACCAACGGCGTCTTCAATTCGGCGTGCGTGGACCAGCTCGCCGAGGCGACCTCGATCGGGGCGTTTGCGCAGGGCGAGGCGTCACGCGGACCGTTCGCGGTCACCGCCGGTATCCGCTACGACGAGATCCGCTATGCGATCGACAACATCATTCGCCCGCAGCAGGGGCTCGCGCGCACCTTCACTCAGGTGAGTCCCAAGGTCGCGCTCAGTTGGCAGGCGCGGCCGACGATCCGCACGTGGCTGTCGCTGTCGCGCGGGTTCGAGGTTCCGACCGCGACCGAGCTCTCCACCTCACCCGACACGATCCGCGCCTTCAATGACGCGCTCGGATCGTCGTCCACCTGGATGACCGAGCTGGGCGCGCGCGGCACACTCGGGAGCCGCATCACGTTCGACTTCGCGATCTACAAGGCGCGCGTCGAGGGGGATTTCGTGAGCCGCACGGTCGCGATCCCGGGGGTCGCAGTGCCGCGATCGATCTTCGAGAACGCCGGCACGGTCGACCGACTCGGCATCGAGATCGCGGGAACGCTCGCGCTGCTCGACGGACTCGAGGCGCGCGGCAGCTACACCTACGGCGAGCACGTGTTCGCGTCGTACGTCACGACGGTCACGGGGCCCGGGTACACCGCCGTGCCGCTCGATGCGGCGGGCAGCCGCGTCCCGGGCATCCCGCTGCATCGCGGCGTGCTCGAGCTGCGCGCACAGCCGACGCGCGCCATCGGCCTCTCATTCACGGCCGAGGGACAATCGGCGCTCTTCGTGGAGAACACCAATGCCGGAAGCGGCGTGGTGTATCAGCGCACGTCGGCGGCCTCCGCAGCGCCGGCCGGGCGCATCGTGCCCTTTCGCGCGGTACGCGGCACGATCCTCACGCATGCGAGCCTGACGTGGGCGACGGGCCCGGCCACCTGGTTTCTGGTTGCCGAGAATCTGGGCGATGCGCGCACCGCGTCGAGCATCACGATCAACGCGAGCAACGGGCGCTTCTACTATCCGACGCCGCCGCGCACGGTGTCGGTCGGCTGCACGCTCCGGGTCGAGTAGGGGTGCCCGCCGCCTGATGTCGACGCTCCTTGCTCCCGTACGCCCGACCTTTCGCGCGCTGGCCGAAGCCATGGTGCCGGCGACGCAGCACTATGGTGCGGCCGAGTGGGCGGAGATGGAAGCGATGGTGGAGACGGCGCTCGGCGCCCGACCGCGCGCCCTGCAGCAGCAGCTGCTGACCTTCGTGCGCGTGGTGAACCTGCTGGCCGTGCCGTTGAGCGGGCGCACGCTGGTGGCGCTGCGTGCCGCGGCGCGCGAGCGGGTACTGCATCGGCTGGAGCGCGCACCGGTGGCGTTGCTTCGGCGGGGTGTCTGGGGGGTGCGGACGCTGATTTTCATGGGGCACTACGCGCGTGTGCGGGACGGGGGCCGTGGTCGTGGGGGGGGCGAGGGGGGTGGTGGTTTGCCACCAGAAAAAACAGAAGCAGGTCCTTCGCTTCGCTCAGGACGACGGGCGTGATGTACGACGTCATCATCGTCGGGTCGGGCGCGGCGGGGGGCACGGTGGCGCACGCGCTGATCCCGCTGGTACAGGCGGGACGTCGCGTCCTCGTGCTCGAGCAGGGCCCGCGCCTCGACGATCACGAGTTCACCGGGCGCGAACTCGAGATGGCGAATGCGCTGTTCGAGGACGGCGGCGGCGTGCTCACGGCGGATGGCGCCATGACACTCGCGTTCGGCCGCGCGTACGGCGGGAGCACGGTGACCTACACCGGCACCTCGCTCGTACCGGAGCCGCACGTGTTCGAGCACTGGCAGGTGCCCGGCATCACGCATGCGGACATCGCCGAACGCGCGGCGCGGTTTGCCGAACAGAATGGCGTCCACTTCCTGCGCGACGACGAGATCAACGAGAACAACGGGCTCTTTGCCGCCGGCTGTCGTACGATGGGTCTCGAGGCGGGCCGCTTTCCCGTGAATACGCGCGGCTGCAAAGGCTCGGGGCTCTGCAACCTGGGCTGCCCCAACGCGGCCAAGCAGGGCACGCACCGCGTCCAACTGCCCGCCGCCGAACGGGCCGGCGTGGAGGTCGTCACGCGTGCGGAAGTGCTGCGCGTCGGCGAGCGCGAGGTGCAGGTGCTGGTGCACGCCAAGCCGAGCGGCGCGAAGGGGCGCGAGAGCGAATGGGCGCCGGGCAGCTACACGGTGCGCGGCGCGGCCATCGTCCTCTGCGGCGGCAGCATCGGCAGCACCGCCCTGCTGCTGCGGTCAGGGTTTGCGCGCGCCCTTCCCCGCCTGGGCGAACGCTTCACCTGCCACCCCGCGCACATTCTCGTGGGCGAGCATGCGCAGCCGATCGGGCAGTCCGGCTTTCCCAAGACCTACTTCCTGGACCGGCCGGACGAGGGGTTCATTCTCGAGACCTGCATGTACTTCCCGTTCATCACGGCCAAGAACCTGACCGGCTTCGGCGTCGATCACCAGCGGTTCCTCGATGCGTTCGACCGACTGCAGATGATCCTCGTGCTGGCGCACGACAAGGCGGTACCGGGTAACCGGATTTCGGTCGACGCCAACGGACGCGCGGTGGTGCACTACACGTTCACCCCCGCCGTGCGGAAAGCGCTGGTGGCCGCAACGCGGCTCTCCGCGCGTATCTTCTTCGGGGCGGGGGCCGTGCGCGTGCATGCCCCGTCGGCTGATCCGCCGCTCCTCACGCGTGACGACCTGCCGTACCTCGAGACTCGCGTGCACGAGCGCCACTTCCTGACGCATCGCATTTCCGTTTCGTCGGCCCACATGATGGGCGGCTGTGGCATGGGTCGCACGGCGGCCGATTCAGTGACGGACGCCTGGGGACGCGTGCACGGACTGCCATGGCTGCGCGTCGCCGATTCGGCCCTCTTCCCCGACTCGTCGGACGTGAATCCGTACCTCACCGTGATGGCGCTGGCCGATCGCGCCGCCCAAGCGCTCATCGACGACCTGGGCGCGCTGCGCGCCGCGGCACACGCCGCATGAACCTCGCCGACCTCCGTCTCGACTACGCGCGCGCTTCGTTCTCGGAGCACGAAGCCGCCGACGATCCGTACACGCAGTTCGCGCGCTGGTTCGCGGACGCGCAGGCGGCGCAGGTGCATGAACCCAACGCGATGGCGCTCGCCACCACGACCGCGGCCGGTGCACCGTCGGTGCGCATCGTGCTGCTCAAGGACGTGAACCCGCAGGGGTTCGCCTTCTTCACCGACTATCGCAGTCGCAAGGCGCAGGAGCTCGAGAGCACGCACCATGCCGCGCTCTGTTTTCACTGGGGGGAACTCGAGCGGCAGGTGCGCATTGCCGGCACGGTGACGCGCATGTCACCGGACGAGAGCGCGTCGTACTTCCGCTCGCGGCCGCTCGGCAGTCGCGTCGGCGCACACGCGTCGCATCAGTCGTCGGTCCTGCCCTCGCGCGAAATGCTGGAAGCGCGCGTGGCCGAGCTCACCGCATCGCTCGGCGACGACCCGCCGCTCCCCGCGCACTGGGGCGGCTATCGCGTGTCGCCCGTGGAGGTGGAGTTCTGGCAGGGTCGGTCGAGCCGACTCCACGACCGGGTGCAGTATCTGCGCACCGACGCGGGCGGTTGGACCCGGCGGCGCCTGTCGCCGTGAGCGGCGTGACGCACACCGGCGTGGTTGTCCGCGATGCGACCGTTGCCGATGCGCTGCGGCTCGCGGAGTTCGGCGCGCGGACCTTTGCCGCCACGTACGCACACGTGAACGATCCGGCGCACACCGCAGCGCATGTTTCGCGCGTCTTTGGCGAGTCGCTGCAGCGTGCGGAGATCGAGGATCCCGCGCGCCAGCTGCTGTTGGTCGATGTCGACGGCGTGCTGGCGGCGTACGCGTTGCTGCACCTGGGTGCCCCGTGTCCCGTGACGTGGACGGAGGGCGTGCAGGCGGAGCTGGAGCGGCTGTACGTGGATACGCCGTGGCAGGGCCGCGGCCTCTCCGATGCCCTCATGGACGCGCTGCTCGAGCGCGGCGTGGCGCGTGGCGCGGACTCGCTATGGCTCGGCGTGTGGCAGGAGAATGCGCGCGCGATCCGCTTCTACGAGCGGCGTGGACTTCGCGAGGTCGGAACGACGACGTTCCTGTACGGCGACGAACCGCAGATCGATCGGGTGTACGTGCTGGCCCTTCGTGAACGGCGCACGCCGGTCATCGGCGCCGCCGTGAAGGTGGTGCGCCCGGAGCTCACCGTGCGGCTGCAGCGTGGCCGCGACGGACGCGACCTGCTCGTGTGCGTGCGCGCCGACGGAACCACGAGCTGGCTGCGCCGTCCGACGGGGCTGCCGCGCCGAGACCGTGCTTTGCTGGCGATCGAGGGCGCCGTCGCGCTCGAGGGCGGCGTCTTTGCGCGTGTCGCGGAGGGGGCGGAGCTCCTCGAGCTGCTGCGGCCAGAGCACACCACCATGCAGGACGCGCTGGGCTGGTCGCTCCGGTTCGCGGCGCTGATCGACGCCGAACAGGCGTCGCCGAGTCTGGCGACGCTGGCGATGATGCAGGCGACGCTGGCCGATCGATCACACGAGGTGATGTCGCCGGTGGTGCTCGACGAGGCGCTGCTCGCCGAGATCCGCTCACGCGTGGCCGAACTCGAGGCGACGTGGCGGCGGGTGCCGGCCGGCGAGGCGCTGGAGTTCGCCTTCACCCCCGGCGTGTCCGGTGGACTGAGCGCACCGGTCAGGCGCCGGGCGGCGCAGACGCCGTAGCGACGCGCTCAGGCGCTTTCGGCGCGCTCGTCGTCGTGCGCGTCCTTGCTGGCGCGCGCCGCGTCCCATCGATCGCCCGGCCACCAGTTCCACTTCCCTGCCAATCGCAGCAGCGCCGGCCCGATGGCCATGCGGATGACGGTGGCATCGAGGAAGACGGCCGCCGCGAGCGCGAAGCCCATCACCTTGACCAGCAGGAGTTCGCCCAAGGTGAAGGCGGCGAACACCGCGACCATGATGGCGGCCGCGCTGGTGATGACACCGCCGGTCCGCGCGAGTCCCTCGACGAGCGCTTCTCCTTCGTCGCGACCCAGCTTGCGCGCCTCGGAGACGCGCGCGACGAGAAAGACCTCGTAGTCCATGCTCAGCCCGAACACGATGCAGAACACGAGAACGGGCAGACTGGGAAAGAGGCCCGTGGCGGGACCGTCGAGCCCCACGAGGCTGGCCCCGTGTCCGTCGAGGAACACGACCGTCACCGCGCCGAACGACGCCATGACGGCGAGGAGGTTGAGGATCACCGCCTTGATCGGCACCATGATCGAGCGGAACGCGACGAACAACGCGATGAGCGTGCCGAACACGACGAAGCTGACCACGAGGGGCAGCTTGGCGTTGATGAGGTCCTCGTAGTCGGCGTTGAAGGCCGGCAGCCCACCGATCTTCATCGTGGCGTTGGTGGTGCCGGCCAGCGACGACACGCCGCGCTTGCGCAGGTCGCGCACCCAGCTCGTCACCTGCTGGTAGTCGACACCCGGGGCGGGCTGCACCTCGAGGAGCGCGAGTCGGCCATCCTGTGACGCAAACGTCTGTCGCACGGTGGCGGGGAGGAGGCCCAGCAGCAGCTGGTTGGGGGGTCCGTAGTTGACCAGTCCCGGCAGTGACCGCACGCGCGCCGTGCGCGGGTCCGCCTCGATCGACTTGGCGAGTGTGCTCACCGCCGTCCAGCCGTCGCCTTCGAGCACGGACTGGCCGGGCGGCACTTCGACGAGCACACGCAGCGCGTACACGATGCCGCCGTGTCCCATCGCCATCAGATCCTCGAGGGCCGTGGCCGACTCCATCGAGCGTGGCAGGAAGTCGTACTTCGGCATGCGCGTCTCGAGGCGCGTCGCCTGCCATGCGAGGAGCACGACCGGCGGCAGCGCGATGGCCAGCACGATGAGCGGACGGCGGACCACCGCCCGCGCGAACGTCCACCAGCGCCCGGTGTTCGACGCGACCGGCACGATCGTGGCGCCACGACGGCGTCGGCGTTCGAGCATCGGTGCGGCCCAGACCAGCAGCGCGGGGAGCAGCGTCATCGAGAGCGCCATGCTCATGAACACGACGACGAGCCCGCCAACGGCCATCGAGCGCATCTCGTTGAGCGGCACGAGCAGCAGTCCGATGAAGCCGATCATCACCGCCGCGCCGCTCACCAGGATGGTGTGGCCAGCGGCCGTGGCCGCCGTGGCCGCCGCCGACTCGCGGTCTTCGCCCGCCGACACGGCCTCGCGGAAACGCGAGAGCATGAGCAGCGCGTAATCGACGCCGAGCCCGAGCCCGAGCATCGTGGCCATGTTCTGCAGCAGGATGCTGAGCGGGAACAGGTGCGCGATGAGCGCCACGAAGCCCAGCGTGAGCGTGATGGCCAGCACCCCGATCACCACGGGCATGAGCGCCGCGATGAGCGCGCCGAACGCCGCGAGGAGCAGGAGCAGCGTCAGCGGCAGGACGCGTGCCTCGGCCACCTTGATCTCGTTCGACGAGAGTTTGCGCAGGTCGGCGTCCAACGCGAGGTCGCCCGTCCAGCGGAGGCCGAGCCGCGGCCACTGTTCGTGCAGTTCGCCGATGAGCGCCCGCGTGCGCGCGCGCAGCGTCTCGATTCCTGCCTGCTTGTCCTTCTCCGCGAAGGAGATGCCGGCGAGGATGATCGTGCCCTGCGCGTCCTTGGGGACGAAGAGCGGGTCGCGCACGTCGAGGTACGACAGCGTGCGCGTGAGGCCGGGCGTGCCGGCCAGCCCCTTGGTGATCGCGACGAGCGCATCGCGCCCCATCTCGGTCGTGGGCGAGGGAATGCCCGTGGCCACGAGGACGATGTAGTGCCCGAACGGCGATGCGAATCGTTCGCCGAGCGCAATCTGCACATCCGCCGACTCGGAGCCGGGAATGCGTGCCCCGCCAGTGAGGCGCTCGGACACGTGCAGCGCCGACGGCGCGAGGAGCGCGATGATCACCGCCCAGACGACGGCGATCCATTTGCGCTGGGCCACGATCCAGCGCCCCGCAGCCCCCGACGTGCGGCGGCGGCTCGGGCCACGCGAGGACGAGCGATGGGACTGACGCATCGGGAGCGGGGGACGGAACCGGCTGGTGAGTCACCCGGTATACCCCAAGATGCCCGGCCGCGTTGCCGTGCACAGGCCCCCCCCGTACAATCACTCCATGCGTCCCGTCTTCTCCCGACTCCTCGGGTCGGCCGTCCTTGCGATCGGTGCGGCCTGCGTGGACGTACCCCTGGATCTGGTCCGCCCCCGCGTGGGTTCGGTGACGCTGATCTCGGCGGCCACGCAGGTGACGCAGGTGAGCTCGGAGGCCGTCAATCCGCAGCTTCGCGTCCTCGGGCCGGACAGCCTGCCGCTGCGTGGCATCGAGGTCCGCTTCGCCACCCCCAACGAAGGCGCGAGCGTGACCCCCGCCATCGTCCGGACCGACTCGCTGGGTATCGCGCAGCCGTTCGCCTGGACGGTGAGCGGGACCCCGGGGACCGACACCCTCGTGGCAACGGTCGTGGGCGTGGGCGCCTACCGCTTTCTCGCCACCGTGACGCCACCCTGTGTCGGCACGACCCCCGCACTGGTCGGCGACTCGATCAACGGAGCGGTGACGACGTCGGGCTGTCTCACGGGAGGAGGCCGCCGCGCCACGGCGTACCTGCTGACCAACCCGGCACCCACGCTGCCGTACAGCGTCGTCATGCGCATGACAGGCACCGGCTATCGCGGTCGCATCGACCTGCAGCGCAACGGCCTGCCGATCGCGTCCTCCGTGTTTGACACGAGCACGACGCCCGCCACCCGCTCGGGGCTGTCGGTCTTCCTCCCGCCCGGCGGCGTCACCCTGCTCGCACAGTCCGAGACGCCGGCGTCGACGGGCGCCTTCGGGCTGCAGACGAGCGGCGCGGTGATCTATGTCGGCTGCGCCAACAACGTGTTCCTCGTACCGGGGGCCTCGTCGACGCAGTCGATCGACGACACCGGCTGCCAGTTCCGGGACGCGAATGGCAGCACCTACTACGCGCACCGCTATCGCATCCGCATGGCGGCAGGGCAGCGCATCGTCGCGCGCATGAGCTCCACGACGCTCAGCTGCTTCATGCTCTTGCTCGATCCCTCCGGCGAGAACATTCTCGTGCAGGAGAACTTCGGCACGACAGCGGCCTCGACCCTCGCCTTCGTCGCGCCCTCGACCGGGTACTACGTGCTCGCCACGCTCTCGGCGTCCGCGCCGCGCGCAGTGGGCGGTCCGTACACGGTCAGCGTCGACCCGTAACGCCCCGCGCCGCGACATCCTTCACCAACTCGGCGTGGAGGTGCGCATAGCTGTCGAAGCGCGCCCGCGTGACCGAGATCCCGACCGCTTGCCGCACGGCGCACCCGGGTTCGGCCACATGCACGCAGTTGGCAAATCGGCAGAAGCCGAGTGCGGTGCGGAACTCGGGGAAGCAGGCGCCGAGGTTTTCTGGCGGCAGCCCCCAGAGGCCGACTTCGCGCAGTCCCGGCGTGTCGATGATGGCGCCGCCATCGGGCAGTGGATGCAGGAAGGCGCCCACCGTCGTGTGTCGCCCCTTGTTCACGCTCTCGCTGACTTCACCGACGCGGAGGTTGAGGCCGGGATACATGGCGTTGAGCAGCGACGACTTGCCCACGCCCGACGGGCCCGTGACCACGGAGGCGCGCGCCGCGAGTGCCGCGTGGACTTCCTCGAGGCCAATCTCCGCCTTGACGCTCACGAGGTGCACCGGATAGCCGGCATCGGAATACGGCTTGAACCGCTCGCGCGCCGCGGCCTCACCCACGAGCTCCACCTTGTTGATCACCACGCGCGCGTGCAGCTCGTTCGCCTCGGCGATCACGAGGAAGCGATCGAGCATCCGCTCGTGCGGTTCCGGGTTGGCAGCGGCAAAGACGCACACGACTTGATCGACGTTGGCTGCGAGGACGCGCTCGCCATGGCGACCGCCCGGTTCGCGCCGCGCCAGCACGGACCCGCGCGGCGCGATCGCGCTGATCGCCCAGGAGCCGCCATCGGCGTCTTCGATGGTCACGCGGTCGCCCACGGCAAGCTTGTGGATGCCGCCGTCGTCCTCGCGTCCCTGCTTGAGCCGACCGCGCATGGAGGCAGTGACCGTGTCGCCCGCCTCGGTGCGCACGCGCCATTGGCCCCCGGTGCCCGCGACGATGCGTCCTTCGTGGGTGATGCTCACGCGGTCGGTCCGTCGGCTGGCCGCACCGCAAGCCAGCGGCGCGAGTCGGCCTGCTCCGGTGGCTGCTGCGCGATCAGGCGTTCAAGTTCGGCGCGCACGTCGGCGAGTGTGAGGGCGCCGAGTGCGCCGAGCGCGGAGCTCTCGTCGGTGCCATGCGCGAGGAACGCCGACTCGAGGTGCCCGGCGATCCCCTGTTCGCCCATCCGCTTCCAGCGCAGGAAGAAGAGATAGGCGCCCACGGGATGGGCAGCGTCGCCCGTGGTATCGGTGCACAGCTCGACCGAGTACGAGCAGCCATCACTCCCCTCGAACGCGGCCGGTCGATCATGCACCGCGCGGTAGCCGCCGATCGTGTTGGCGTCGCCCTTGGTGGGGTCGGCCGGGAGGTGACGCCCAGCCACGCGCTACTGGGAGCCGCCGAACATTTCCTTCATCACGTTGGCGGTGATGAAGGCGACATTGGCCGGCCGCTCGGCGAGGCGCCGCATGAGGTACGGATACCACTGCGTGCCGAAGGGGACGTAGACGCGCACGCGGTAGCCGTCGCGTACGAGCGCTTCCTGCAGGTCGCGGCGCACACCGTAGAGCATCTGGAACTCGAAGGTGTCGCGGCCGATCTTCTGGCGCTCGACGAACTGCCTGGCCGCGGCAATGATCTCCTCGTCGTGCGTGGCGAGGCCGGGGTAGTGTCCGGCCGACAGGAGGCGCTGCATGCACTGCACGTAGGTCTTGTCGACGTCGGCCTTCTCGGGGAAGGCGACGGTCGCCGGCTCCTGATAGGCGCCCTTGCAGAGCCGCACGCGGCACTGGAGTTCGATGGCGCGCTCGACGTCGGCGGCGGTGCGGCGCAGGTACGACTGGAGCACGATGCCGACCTGACCGCGGTAGTTCGGGTAGAGGCGGTCCTCGAAGAGCTTGAGCGTCTTGTCGGTGTAGGCGCTCGACTCCATGTCGAGGCGCACGAAGGTGTCGTACTCGCGGGCGCGGTCGAGGATCCCCCGCATGATGTCGACGCACAGCTCCTCGCTGATGTCGAGACCCATGGCCGTCAGCTTGAGCGACACGTTCGCGTTGAGCTTCTCGCGATGAATCGCGTCGAGCAGGTCGAGGTACTCCTTCTGCTGCACCCGCGACTCGGCTTCGGTGAAGACGGACTCACCCAGCAGGTCGAGCGTGGCCGAGATGCCCTTGGCGTTCAGGTCGCGCACGGCCGCGATGGCGGTGGCGATGGTTTCGCCCGCGACGAAGCGGTTCGCGAAGGAGCGCGCGAGGCCGTTCGAACGGACGAACTTGAAGATCTGGGGCTGGTTCGAGAGGTAGAGAAAGGTCTGGCGAAGCATGCGGTGCGGCTATGAGAGCGGGTTCCCGGTGGGCGGGAACATGGGGGGCGGGAGAAGCAGGTCCTTCGCTGCGCTCAGGACGACCGGGGGAAATATGTCAGGGGACGGGGGTCAGCGGCACAACGGGGGCGTTTTCCGCGGCGCGCACGGGGTAGGCTTGGCCCACATCCAGCCGGTTGTCGAGCGCATTCCAGGTGACGAGGCCGTCGTCGCTCTCGGGCTCCAGCAGCAGCGCGGCAATGCGCGCGAACCGCTGCCGGCCGCTCACCCAGTAGCTGCCAGCGGGAAACGCCTGATTCGTGGGTGACCCCGTACGCACCACGAGCCGCACCTCGCGATGGCCCTGGAACGGACGCGCGGCGCGCGAGATCGAGTCGACGGTCCACTCGCGCGTACGCAGCGTGCCGGCGCGGCCGAGCACCGACACGGCGACATCGTGCAGGCGGAGCGCCGTCACGAGGGCGGTGTCGCGCGCATCGAGCAGCCAGCCGGCCGGCAGCGCCTGCGACCGCGTCGGGTCGAACCGGTCGAATACCGGGAGCGACTGCGTGCGGAAGCGGCCGCTGCGCCGCAGCCCCAGCGGAACGCCAGGCTGTGAACGGACACCGGTCGAGTCGCGCAGCAGGTCTTCGCTGATCACCGGCAGCGTGCGCCCCTTCGTGGTGAGCGCGCTGCGCAGCGCGAACGTGGCGCCGCTGGCCACCGCGCGATCAGCGGCCGCGCCACGCGCGCGGATCCCCTTGGCGTTCGCCGCGAACGCACCCAACACCTCGCGCACGAACTCGGTCATCGCCTCGACGCGTCGCGCGAACGGGTCGTGCGAATACGCCTCGGCGAGGATGCTCACGCGGTTGCGGAGCCCCATGTAGTTGGTGCCGAACCGGGGACGATGATCGTACGTATACCACCCCTGCTTGACGGTGTCGGTGGTGACGTCGCGCCCGTACTCGTTCGAGAAGTTGCCGTAGGTGAACGTCCGGATGCCGGTGCGCTTCTCGAGCTTCGAGGCCACGGACGGCAGCAGTGTGTCGCGCACGTACGGCGTGAGCGGGCTCGACGGGTGCAGCGACGGCGACCAGGTGAGCGCATACCCGTGGTAGCTGCCATCCGTGGTGTGGAGATCCATGAACAGGTCCGGGTCCCAGCGGTTGACGGCCGCATGGAAGGCGCGCGTTTCGGGCGCCTCGGCCTTCACGTAGTCACGGTTGAGGTCGAGCCCCTGAGCATTCGGCCGCTGTCCGACCGCTTCCGGTCCGTTCTGCTCCGTGCGGTTGAGCGACTGATCGGCAAGCCGCTCATTCCCGTCGGCATTGTAGATGGGCACGACCACCAGCACGATCGAGTCGAGGAGGGTGCGGCCGCCGGAGCGTGCGAGCTCCCGCAGCAGCGCCTGCATCGCCTCCTTCCCCTCCACTTCGCCGGCATGGATGTTCGCCTGCACGTACGCCACCGCGCGTCCGAGCCTGCGTGCCTCGGCCGGCGTGCGCACCGCAGGGCGCGATGCGATCACCAGCGGCAGCCATCGCCCTTCGTGCGACCGGCCGAGCGAGTCGAGCACGAGCGGACCACCGGCGACGACGATCGAGTCGAGGAAGGCGCGCACATCGTCGTACGTGGACGTCTCACGGAACCCCGAGCGTTCGGCGCGGGTCTTCGGGCCGCCCGATGCACGCGGCGCCTGTGACGCCGTGACGGGCAACTCGCCGCGCCCCGTACCCTGTGCGACGCTCGACGTGGCGAAAACGGGGATGAGCACGGCAGCCAACAGCAGGAACCGATGACGCGACATGAAGAGTCCTGTGGCGCGAGCCAGGCCCACTAGAAGGCCTCGCCCACGGTGATGGAAAAGGTGCGCGAGTTGCGGCCCACGCCGTAGTCGAGACGCAGGTGCAGGCGATCCGGCAGCGTGATGGCATACCGGAGCCCGAGCCCACCGGACGCATGGGCTTGATCGCTCGAGAAGCGTGTGATGTCGGGCGCGGTACCTGCGAGCGTCGAGAACGCCACGAAGCTCACGCGCCGAAGGTCCTCGAACACGCGGAAGGGTGCCGACCGATACTCGACCTGCACGGCCGCCGCCTGTTGATCCCGGAACCGGCCAATGAGGTAACCGCGCGCGATCGACTGTCCCCCCAACTGCGGCAGACGGTCAAATGGCACGCGGCCATCGGTGAGATCGACCCAGCCCTGCATGGCCAGCAGGTGTTCACCAACGATCCGTCGGTAGTGCCGTGCATCCAGCGTGAGGCGGCTGTACGCGTGGGTGGAGCCGAGCTGTGCCAGGGCCGCCGATGCTGTGAGCGACGCGAAGGTCCCGCGCGACGGCCAGTAGAGTCGGTCTCGCGTGTCCGCGTTGGCCAATACGCCGACCGTCACCAGCTTCCATCCGTTCTGGCCATCGGTGCCGCTCAGGAACGAGCCGGGCGCCACGTCGGCCATGAGCACGTCGTCGTACGCCACGTGCAGGCCGCCGTAGATCCCCGACGCGATCAACCGTTGCGCCGTGATCGACAGCGCACGCGTGGTGGGTGTGTATGTCTCGCCCGAATCGATCGAGAATGCGCCGATGCCGTAGAAGCGGTACGGGAATCTCGACAAGGTGCCGTCGATGGTGACGTGCCATTCGTTTCGTGGCGTCCAGATATCCGCGTTGCCGGCGAGCGTGAACTGCCCGTTGCGCGTCGCGAGCAGATCCACCGCATAGTTGGACGGGCGCGTGATCTGATCACGGTGGCCCTTCACCCAGAGGGCGCCGATGCCGCCGCCAATGCCGGTCTCGGGGGTGTAGAAGAGGCCCGGCAGCACGAGGGGTCCGATGGACGTGGGCGCGGCGGTGTCGCGCGCCACGCGCACGATCGTGTCGCGCATGGTCCGCGCCATCGTATCCGGCGCGACCGTCTTCGCCGTGTCGGGTGTCGTCTGCGCGGCAGCCGCAGACGAGACGGCACCGAGCAGCCCCGCAACCGCGGCCGCGCGGCACGTGCGATGCATCAGACGAAGGCTCAAAACGCTTCACCCACGGTGAAGTAGGTGGCGGTCGAGCCGGGCCCCCATCCGCGATCAATGCGCAGGTGCAGTCGATCCGGCTTGGTGAGCGCGATCCGCAAACCGACTCCACCGGCCAGCTGAAAGTTCTGCATCCGGAAGTCCTGCATGCGCGGTGCGACCGTGCCCGTCGACGCGAAGACGACGCCGCCGAGACGCCACCACAGGTCCTTCTTCTGGTCGAACCACGGCGCCGATCGATATTCCGCCGTGAAGGCGGTGGCAAACTGGTCGCGGAAGCGCCCCTGAAAGAAGCCGCGCACCAGGTCCTTGCCACCCAGGCGGGGCATGCGCTCGAACGGGGGCGTGCCGCCCGTTGCGCCATCGGCGAACCACTGCAGCGCGATGACGTGCTCGCCGGCGAACGCCTGGTACAACCGTGCGTCGAGGACCGCGCGATTGTACCTGAACTCGCTGCCGAGCAGAGGATCGGCGCGCGTGAGCTGGAGCGTGGCGAAGGCGCCGTGCAGCGGGTAGTAGTAGCGATCGCGCGAGTCGTAGGTGAGCAGCGCACTGAGCGTCGAGAGGTACCAACCCGTCGGCGCTCCGGACACGAGTCCCTGCTGGATCGGGCCTGCCTTGATGTCGGAGAGCTTCGTGGCTTCGGCGAAGTAGCGCACGCCGACGAACAGCCGTGGCGCGACGCGATGCAGCCCCGTGAGAATCAGGCGCACCGTGCTCGGCACGAACTTCTCCGGCGGATTCAGGTTCGCGTCCGGTCCGATGCCGAAGAACTTGTTCGGCGCGCGCTGCACGGTGAGTTCGCTCGTGAAGCGGTTGCGATTCCCCTCGGTCCAGATGTCGGCGTTGGCCACGAAGCTGAACTGCGACGTCTCGGTGGCGAGCACCGAGGTCTGGTACGTGGTCGGGCGCTGTCCGGAAATGTCACTGGAGCGCACCCAGACCAGACCGGCGCCTCCCCCGTAGCCCGTTTCCGGCGAGTAGATGACGATGGGCGACACGAGGAGGCCGGTACTGCTCACGAGTCGACCGGTGTCCTTCGGTGCGTTCGACGCGCGCGTACCCGTGTCGACCGGCGCACGCGCGGCCGTCGTATCGCTCGCCTGCGCCCCCGCCGGCATCGCCAGCGCAACACCGAGCGCGACACCCAGCGCGACACCCAGCGCGACACCCATGGCGGCGCCGCGTGCGACTGTTGCCCACGAACGGCATACCGTCCGCGACGGTCGAGCCCGCATCGACATCGCCCGAATCAGCCGTGAAAGCGCGTGCCGTTGCGCGCCATGTCGAGCAGCAGCGCACAGGGCTCGAACCGCGGACGAAACCGGTCGTGGTACTCCTCCAACCGCCGCACGATCTCGTCGGCGCCGATCGCGTCCATGTACCGGAACGGGCCGCCGCGGAACGGCGGGAAGCCGATGCCGAAGACCGCGCCGATGTCGCCGTCGCGCGGACTGCGCACGATGCGCTCCTCGAGGCAGCGCGCCGCTTCATTCACCATCGCCAGCACGCAGCGCTGCTGGATCTCCTCGGCGCTGATCTGGCTGCGCGTGCTCCCCGTGGGCAGGAGCGCGTACACCGTCTCGTCCACGCCACCCTTCTTGCCCGCCTCGTCGTACGCGTAGAACCCGGACTTCCCCTTGCGACCCAGGCGGCCGGCTTCCTGCACGCGCTGCAGCGATGCCGACGGCGCTGCCCGAGCGCCGAACGCGTCGAGCATGATGCGACCGCTCTTGGCGGCGATGTCGAGACCGACTTCGTCGAGCAGCGTGATCGGCCCGACCGGGAAGCCGAAGGCGAGCAGCGCCTCGTCGATCGCATCGATCGCGGCCCCCTCGTCCAGCAGGCGACCCGCTTCGTTGATGTACGGCGCGAGGATGCGATTGACGTAAAAGCCCGGCGCATCGTTCACGATGATGCACGTCTTGCCGATGCGCTTGCCGTACGCGACGCACGTCGTGATCGCCTGCGCCGAGGTCTGCTTGGTGACGATGATCTCGAGCAGCGGCATCTTGTGCACGGGCGAGAAGAAGTGCAGCCCGATCACGTTCTGTGGCCGCGTGGCGGCCGTGGCGATGTCGGTGATGGGAATCGTGCTCGTGTTCGACGCGATGATCGCGTCTGGTCCCAGCACCGGCTCGAGCTCGCGCACCACCTGATGCTTGACCCCCAGCTCCTCGAACACCGCCTCGATCACCAGCGGCGCATTGCCGAACCCGTCATACGTGATCGTGCCGGACACGAGCGACAGCTGGTCATCGTACTCCTGCCGCGTGACCTGCTTGCGCACGAGCTTCTCGCGGAGGACGTCGCGCACCGCACTGATCCCCTTGAGCACGCGCTCGTGCTGCGCGTCCTTGATCCGCACGGGGATCCGCTGCATCACGCTCACGGCCGTGATGCCGGCACCCATGAACCCCGAGCCGAGCACGCCAAGCTTCGTGATCGGCCTGGGCGCCGGCGCGTCGCCGCTCACCCCGGAGTCCTTCTTGAGCGCCGTGACGGCGAAGAAGATGTTGATCAGCTCCTTCGACACCGGCGTCTCGGCCAGGTGCGCGAACAGCTCGACTTCCTTGGCGTACCCGGCATCGATGCCGTTCGAGTACCCCTCCTGCACGGCGTCGAGGATCGCGAGCGGGGCGGGATAGTTGCCACGCGTCTTGGCCAACACCCCTTCGCGCGCCTTGCGGAAGATCACCGAGCGGCCAACCGGATTGTCCTCGAGAAGGACCGCGCCCATTCCCTTCCCCTTGCGCGTCGTCACCGGCATCGCGCGCCCTTCGTACAACTCCCGCGCTCGGCGCACCGCCACCGCGCGCAGCACGCTCGGGTGCACCAGTTCGTTGATGAGCCCCAGCTGCAGCGCCTTGCGCGACCGGATGTTCTTGCCGGTCAGCATCATCTCGAGCGCGGCCTGCAATCCGATGAGGCGCGGGAGTCGCTGCGTGCCGCCGAGCCCGGGCAGCAGTCCCAACTGCACCTCTGGGAGCGCCAGGACCGTCTTCCGGCTCTCGCTCCCGATGCGATAGCGGCAGGCGAGCGCGACCTCGAGACCGCCACCCATGCACGCGCCGTTGATCGCCGCCACGATCGGCAACCGCCCCCCTTCGAGCTGCTTGAGCAGCCCGTGGCCGCCCTTGAGCAGTGCCGCAAACTCGGCGCCCGTGGACGACGTGCGGATCTCGTCGATGTCGGCGCCGGCAATCCAGCTGTCCGACTTGGCCGAAAGCAGGACCACGGCGTGAATGCTCGTGTCCTTCTGCAGCCGCTCGATGAGCGGCACCAGCTCGTTGCGCAGGGCGGCGCCGAGCGTGTTCTGCGCCGCGCCGGGAACGTCCATCGTGACGACGGCGATGCCGTCCATCACCTCGGTGATCAAGCTCGGTGTCGTCATCGGCTATGCGCGCTCCACGACCATCGCATGGCCGAGCGCGCCGGCGGCGCACACGGTCATCAGGCCGAACTGCGCATTGCGTCGCCCGAGCTCGTTGCAGAGCGTCGTCAGGATGCGCGCACCCGTGGCGCCGAATGGATGGCCGATCGACAGCGAGCCGCCCATCACGTTCAACCGCTCCATGTCCACCTGACCCGTGGGTTGGTCGAAGCCGGCACGACGAGACCACTCGGCGCTCGCCAGCCCGGCGATGTTGCTCAGCACCTGCGCCGCGAACGCTTCGTGCATCTCGACCAGATCCATGTCCTTGAGCGTGAGCCCCGCGCGCTGCAACGCCACCGGCGCTGCGAGGACCGGCGCCTGCAGCAACTGCTCGGCTGGATCGAGTGCGGCGTACGCGTAGGAGCGGATGTAGCCGATGGGGTTGTAACCGCGCGCCTTCGCGACGTCCTCGCGCATGAGCAGCACGGCGCTGCCGCCATCGGTGAGCGGGCTCGCATTGCCCGCCGTGACCGAGCCGTAGCGCCGGTCGAACACCGGCTTGAGTCCCGCGAGCTGTTCCAGCGAGGAGTCCTCGCGAATGCCGTTGTCGCTCGTGACCACCGTGTCATAGCGCGGCCCCACGTACACGGGCGCGATCTCCGCCGTGAGTCGGCCGTCCTTGGTGCCTGCGGCGGCATTGCGGTGCGAGCGCAACGCGAACGCGTCCTGCGCATCGCGCGTGATCCCGTTCAACTTCGCCATCTTCTCGGCGCTCTGCCCCATGCTCTCGCCGGTCGTCGGTTCGGCAATCGCGGGGGTAATCGGGATCAGGTCGCGCGGGCGGATCCTGGCAATCGCCTGCACGCGCGCCGCGAGCGACTTCGCGCGACTGGCCGCCACGAGCGCATCGCTGAAGCCGCGCGAGTGGAGGATCGGGACCGTCGACAGCGACTCGGCGCCACCCGCGATGATCGTGTCGTAATGGCCGAGCACGATCTGGTCGGCGGCGTTCGTGATCGCCTGGTTGGCCGAGGCGCAGGCGCGCGAGACGGAGTACGCGTCGACCGTGCGCGGGAAGAGCGGGATCAGCGAGACTTCGCGGGCGATGTTCGGCGCGATCACGTTGGGCACGACGGTGCCGTAGATGAGCGACTGGACCGAGGCGGGATCGAGGTTGGTGCGATGCACCAGCTCACTCACGGCCAGCTTCCCGAGCTCGATGGCGCTCAGGTGCTTGAAGACGGAGCCGGACCGGACGAACGGGGTGCGGACGCCGGCCACCACGGCCACGCGCCGCCCCGGGGAGCCAAGAGGGGGCATCCCGAGAAACGTAGGGGTGTCGCCGACCGCCGTCCAAGGGGATCTGGCAGTTCCTTGTGCGCACGGGCAGGTCGCACGGCGTGCGTCGGCCTATTTTTCGGCATGCCTGGACCTCGCCGCGCCGACCATCTCGCCCGCCTGGCGCACGAGCGCTTCGATCTGGCGATCATCGGCGGCGGGATCAATGGCGCCGGGATCGCACGCGACGCCGCCCTGCGGGGCCTCTCGGTGGCGTTGCTGGAGCGCGACGACTTCGCGGCCGGCACCTCGAGCCGTTCGAGCCGGCTGGTGCACGGGGGGGTGCGCTATCTCGAGCACGGATACCTGCACCTGGTGTTCGAGGCGAGCGCCGAACGGCGCACGCTGCTGCGCATTGCCCCGCATCTGGTGCGGCCGCTGTCCTTCACCTGGCCGGTGTATGAGGGAGCGCGCATCCCGCGCTGGAAGCTCGGCGCCGGGCTCTTCTTGTACGATCTGCTGGCCGCCTTTCGGAATGTCGGCAATCACGAGCGACTCGACGCCGTCGGCGTGCTGGCGCATGAACCCCAGGTGGAACGTGACGGGCTCACCGGGGGGGCGCGCTACTTCGACGCCGCCACCAACGACACGCGCCTCACGTGGGAGAACGTGCTGGACGCGGCGCGGCACGGCGGCGCCGTGGCCAACCACGCGGAGGTCACCGGATTGGTGCGCGATGCGGGGCGCGCTTGTGGTGTGACGGTGCGCGACACGCTGAGCGGCACGTCGTTCACTGTGCGTGCGGCCGTGGTGATCAACGCGGCCGGCCCGTGGCACGACGACGTACGCCGGTTGGACGAGCCCGCGCACGTGCCGGGCGTGAAGGGGACCAAGGGGGTGCACATCGAGGTCGAGCGCGCGCGCATTGGCAATCGCGACGCCGTGACACTCGTGAGCGGCGTGGACGGTCGCGTCATGTTCGTGCTGCCCGCAGGTCCGCACGCGATCATCGGCACGACCGACACGCCGACAACGGCGAGCCCTGACGAGATTCGTGCCGATCAGGGCGACGTGGACTATCTGCTCGCGTCCGCCAACCTGGCCTTTCCGGAGGCGCATCTCACGCGCGACGACGTGATCTCGGCGTGGGCGGGGATCCGTCCGTTGATTGCGGCCGGCAACACGAGCGATCCGGCGAGCGCGAGCCGAGAGCATGCGATCACCACGAGCGCGAGCGGTGTGGTGAGCGTCAGCGGCGGCAAGCTCACGACCTATCGATCAATGAGCGAGGAGGTCGTGGACGTCGCGGTCCGCGCGCTCGACCGGCGCGTGCCCAAGGGGGACTCGGACCAACGTCCGCTCCCCGGCGGCGACGTGGCCGATGTGCCGGCGCTGGTGGCGCACGTGTCGGGTATCGTGCACGCCGCTGATGTCGCCGAGCAGTTGGTGCACAGCTACGGCAGCTCGTGGGAGTCGGTCTGGGCGCTCGGCGCTGACCGGCCTGCGCTGCGCGAGCGCGTGGTGCCGGGATTGCCGGTCGTGTGGGCGGAGCTGGTGTGGGCCGCGCGCGACGAGATGGCGATGACGCTGGCCGACCTGTTTGTGCGGCGTACCGCGCTGGCGTTCCAGACGCGCGACAACGCGCGATCGGTCGCGCGGGGGGCGGCCGAGTTGGTAGCGCCGGAGCTCGGGTGGAGCGCTGCGGACGTGGACGCAGCGGTCGTCGAGTGGGAGCAGGAGGCCGTGCGACTGTTCGCGCTCTGATGTCGTCCTGAGCGAAGCGAAGGACCTGCTTGTAAGGTCGTCGCTGAGCGCAGCGAAGGACCCGCTTCTCCCGTCGTCGCAGAGCGCAGCGAAGGACCCGCTTCTCCCCTCGCGCGAACCCTCTACTTGATCTCGTCGGGCGCGCTGACCGAGTGAATCGTGACCAGTTCGACCACCTCGAGCTTGCGCACTCTGGTCGGCAGCTTCAGCAGTGCAACCTCGCCGACCATCTTGTTGAGGAGCGCACGCCCGATCGGCGAGGCCATCGTCACGTGCAGGTCGTTGAACTCGAGCGCGTCACCGAACACGAGGTGATAGGTCTCGATGTCTCCCGACGCCTGATCCTTGACCGTGACTTTCGATCCCATGCCGACCTTGTCGGAAGGGATCTGTGCGAGGTCGATCTGCGCGAGCTTCGAGAGGCGCTGACGGAGTTGGCCGAGCCGCGCGCCGACCAACGCTTGGCGCTCGAGTGCGGCCTTGTACTCCGAGTTCTCGCGGAGGTCGCCCATCTCGACCGCGCGGCGGATCTCGTTCGGGAGGGTGACGTTGAGCTCATGCTGGAGCTTTTCGACCTCCTCTCCGAGCTTTGCCTTGAGTTCCTCGAGCATGGCGATCCGTCGCTGTCAGGGCGGGGGAAAAGGAGACGCCCGGCCACGTGGGGGCCGGGCGCCTCGGATGCATTCATTATATGGCGGTCGATGCCGCGCCGGAACCCCGCCCGGTGGGTACGGGCGTCTACCTTTCGACGCGATGATCCATCTCGAAACGCACGGCCCCGTGGTCCGCGCCGAGTTCACGACGAGCCGAACACGACTCATCGGGATCTCGGTGAGCGCGTACCTGCACAAGGGGGTGGTGATCGATACCGCATTCCCCGACGTGCGACAGGAGTTCCGCGACTGGGTCAAGGCGACGCGCGCGGGTGGCGTGGCGGTGACGCACCAGCATGAGGACCACGCCGGCAACGTGAACTCCGTGCTCAAGCTGGGGCTCCCCGTGTGGCTTGCGGCCGACACGCATGCGGCGCTGCGCGCGGTTGGGCCGATCGGCTTCTACCGGCACTTCACGTTCCGGGCGATGCGTTCGCTCACGCGTGAGGTCGTGCCGTTCGATCCATCACCGATCGTGCCGATCGCGACTCCCGGTCATTCGAGTGATCATCATGTGTTCTGGGACGCGGATGACGAGATCCTCTTTGCCGGCGACCTCTTTCTCGGCATCAAGGTGCGTGTGGCGCATGCGAACGAGGACCCACGCGCGCTCGTGCGGAGTTTGCGCGCATGCGCCGCGCTCAGGCCGCGGATGATGTTCTGCGCGCACCGTGGGTTGGTCGAGGAGCCGACCGCTGCGCTCTCGGCCAAGGCCGACTGGCTGGCGCAGTTGATCGATGAGTGCGACCGGCTGATCGATGCCGGGTGGGGCGACGCGGCCATCCGCAACGCCGTGTTCGGTCGCGAGGACGTGTCGCGCTACTTCTCGTTCGGCGACTACTCGCGCGGCAACCTGGTGTACGCGATCCGCTCGACGCGCGTGACGAGCGCGGCCGCGCGAGAAGGACCCAGCGTGCAATAGCGCGGTACGGCTGTTTGAAGGCGGCACCGGTAGGCTGCAGGATGACTACCGCCCCGCGCACCGTGCTCGGTGCTCTGGATGAAGTGATCCAGCGCAAGCATTACTCGCCGAGGACCGGCGAGGCGTACCGGTATTGGCTGCGACGCTACGTGCGGCATCATGCCGGTCGGCATCCACGGGAGATGGATGCGCTGCAGGTGGAGCAGTTCGTGTCGTACCTGGCCACGCACGAGCGGGTGAGCGCGAGCACGCAGAATCAGGCGCTGGCCGCGCTGCTGTTCTTGTATCGTGAGGTGTTGGGGCAGCCGCTCGCGATGCGTGGGCACCATCTGCTGGCGAAGCGACCGCACCGGGTTCCGAACGTGCTCACGCGCGACGAGGTGGGCGACGTGCTGCGGGTGATGCGCGGTATGCCGAAGCTGATGGCGGCCTTGCTGTACGGCAGCGGACTACGGCTCCAGGAGTGCTGTCAGCTGCGCGTGAAGGAGCTGGACTTCGCGCGGGGCGAGGTGCTCGTGCGGGGCGGCAAGGGGCAGAAGGACCGGGTGACGATGCTGCCCGAGTTCGTGGACGAGGCATTGCGCGCGCACCTCCGGTTCGTGGCAGCGCAGCACGCGCTGGATGTGCGCGCCGGCGGCGGGTACGTGTCACTGCCCCATGCACTGGAGCGGAAGCTGGGGAGCCGAGCGGCGCGGTCGCTGGCGTGGCAGTGGATCTTTCCGGCGACCAGGCAGCAGACCGCGAGCGACGACGGTCGCCGGCGGCGGCATCACCTGCACGAGACCGTACTCCAGCGCGCCGTGACAGCAGCGGCGGCAGCGAGTGGGATGACGAAGCGGGTGACCTGCCACACGTTCCGTCACTCGTTCGCGACGCACCTGCTGGAGGCGGGGTACGACATCAGAACCGTGCAGGAACTGTTAGGGCATCAGGATGTGAGCACGACGATGATCTACACGCACGTCCTGAACCGCGGTGGGTTGGGGGTCCGGAGCCCGCTGGACTTGGGGGCGGCGCGGGTCGGTCACGCGCAGTACCGAGCGCCGATGGGAGGTGGTGCGCGGGAGCGGCTGCTCGCTGGGATGGAGCCGGTGGATGATCCGCGTGACTTGGGTCGGGATTAGGTAGCGCTGCGCGGGTGCATTTCGGGGACTATGTGGCGGGGGGGTTGATGGGAACGTCGGTGTCCGCGGGGCACTTGCGAGGTGCGGGCGCAAGGGGCAGACTGGGGACTAGGTGGGCGGCCGAGCAGCGACGAAGCGAGCTAGGTCGGGGGGCACTGTTGAATACACGTTAGACACACGACGCACTTCGAACTACATTTCGTCTTATGAAGACCGTTCCTGGCGTCAAGATTCTCCGCGATGCGCGCGGGCGTGAGACGGCGGTCGTTATCGACCTGAAGCGGCACAGGGCGCTCTGGGAAGATTTC
>JANMLN010000085.1:0-43211 GCA_031372565.1 Gemmatimonadota bacterium
GTCTACAACGCGACCGAGCGCCTGTGGGACGCGGTCCTCGGCTTCTACCGGCGCACGCTGTACTGGGTCATGGCGCACCGGCGCAGCACGCTCGTCTTCTCGGCCGTGACCCTCGGCGCGACGGTCTGGCTGTTCGGCTACATCCCCAAGGGGTTCATCCCCACGCAGGATCTGGGCTTCATCTACGCCACGACCGAGGCGCAGGAGGGCACCAGCTTCACGGCCATGCTCGAGAAGCAGAAGCAGGTGGCGGCGATCGTGGGCAAGAGCCCGTACGTGGCCCGCATGATCTCGTCCGTGGGCGATGGCGGGCGCGGCGGCAACACCGCGAATCAGGGACGCTTGATGCTGCAGCTCTCGCCGGCGGCGGGACGCCCCGACGTGGAACGCGTGATCGCACAGCTCCGGCAGCAGGTCAGCGGTGTGCCGGGCATGACCGTCTTCTTCCGCAATCCGCCGCCGTTCGCGATCGGCGGCCGGCAGTCGAAGGCACAGTACCAGTACACGCTGCTCGCGGTGGACATCCCCACGCTCTACGAGTCGGCCCGCAAGCTGCTGGGCAAGATGCGCGAGATGAAGGAGCTCAAGGACGTCACGAGCGACCTCATGGTCGGCAACCCGCAGGTCAGCGTGCAGATCGACCGGGACCGCGCAGCCTCGCTGGGCGTGAGCGCGCAGCAGATCGAGAGTGCGCTGTACAACGCCTACGGATCACGGCAGGTCTCCACGATCTTCACCAGCACCAACCAGTACTGGGTCGTGATGGAGCTCCTGCCGGAGTACCAGCTCGACGCCGATGCCCTCTCGATGCTCTACGTGCGCGCCTCCGACGGCAAGCTGATCCCGCTCGGCTCGGTCGCGAGCTTCACCAAGGGGATCGGGCCGCTCACGGTCAACCACACGGGGCAGTTGCCGTCGGTCACGCTCTCCTTCAACGTGCAGGCGGGCGTCTCGCTCGGCACCGCCACCGACAAGATCGAGCAGGTGTCACGGCAAGTGGTGCCGGCAACGGTGGCGTCGATGTTCGCCGGTGACACCCAGGCATTCCAGGACACGCAGCGCGGTCTCGTGCTCTTGTTCATCCTCGCGATCTTCGTGATCTACATGGTGCTCGGTATCCTCTACGAGAGCTTCATCCACCCGATCACGATCCTCTCCGGACTGCCGTTCGCGGCCTTCGGCGCGCTGATCACGCTCCTGATCTTCCGCGTCGACCTCAACCTCTACGCGTTCGTCGGCATCGTGATGCTGATCGGGCTGGTCAAGAAGAACGCGATCATGATGATCGACTTCGCGCTCGAGGCGGAGCGCGTGCATGGCGCCACCCCGCGCGACGCCATTCTCGAAGCGTGCCTCGTGCGGTTCCGTCCGATCATGATGACCACCATGGCCGCGCTCATGGGCACGCTGCCGATTGCCGTGGGCTACGGGGCCGGTGGCGAGGCGCGCCAGCCGCTGGGTCTCGCCGTGGTCGGTGGCCTCGCCTTCTCGCAACTCATCACGCTGTACGTGACCCCGGTCATCTACACGTACTTCGATGACTGGCGCGCCGCCTGGCAGGCTCGCGGCGCTCGGCGCCCGGCGCCCGCAATGGCGGACGGTCCGATGCCGGTCGCGGGCGACTGACGACGCCGAGCGCGTGGGGGGGGCCACCCCCTCGCGCGCTCGGTCGCGCCGCAGGCCATGAACCGACGGTCAGGCGGTGCGGCTATCCGCACGCTCGGGAGCGGGCCGCACCGCCCACCCCAGCCACCACAGCAACGGTCCGAAGAGTACCCCGGCCACGAGCAGACGCCACATCGTGCCGCCCAGCCGTATCGAGACCGGCGGCGGAACGACGAACTGCCAGCCGTCGAGCACGGTCAACACGTGCCGCGCGGTGCGCTCGCCCCGCGCGTCCGCGGCCCACACGGTGAGTTCATCGAGCGCTCGCGCGCCACCCAGGCGCACCAGTTGTCGAGGCGCACCAGTCGGACGCACCGGCGCGAGAGCATCCGGGAGCCGAACGAACGGCGCGTGCAAGCCCCACGCCTCTGCGCGCACGCGGCTACTGAAACGCAAGTCGCCGGCCTCGGACTCGAGCCGCACCAGCATGCGCAGCGGCCGCGTATGTTCGATCACGGCCGCCAGACGCCGGCGTCCGGCTGGCAGTGCTCCCGGGTCGGCGAGGAGTTCGAGGCGCATGCGTCGCGCAGCGAGTGCCGCATTGAAGAATGCCGCATCGTCCAGCAGAGCCCACATGAACGTGCGATCGTTGAAGGTGGCTCGCACCACGGTGTGCATGCTGTCGCGTGCGGGTCGCCAGTCCTGCGCGTGCTGGCCCTCGAATGCGGCGCTTGGGCTTCCGGGGGCCTGCAGCCATCTCGTTCCCAGCAACACGCCGGCCACCACCGCCGTGCCGACCATGACCAGTGCGCGCGCCTCGCGCCGCGTGGGCCGGGTCAGTCGTCGCGCATCGGCGTAGAGCACGACGCCCAGCAGCGCGCCCAGTCCGTTGGTCACAACGTCGGTGAGCGAGGCATAGCGCCCGGGAATCCCGAGACCCTGCGATACCTCGATGAGTGCCGAAAGCACCAGCGCTGCGCCCACGGCCCGACGCCGTGTGAGACCGGCGGCGGCGAGGAATGCACCGAAGGGCATGAAGACGGCGATGTTCGCGATCCCGTCGGCCACCACCGCTTCCGGACCAGCGAGCACCCAGCGCGCGGCCACGGTCGCGCCGGCCGGGCGCAATGTCAGGGCAAGCAGGAGGGCCGTCCACGCCACGACACCGGCGACGGCGACGGCCCCCCGGGTGGCACCGCGCGGCGGGCGCGTCGCCACCGGCAGAACCCCCTACTTCCGCAGCGGATCCTTGGTCGTCACGGCGGGGAACCGCTCGGTGATCAGCGGCACGTACGGCCGCTCCCCGTAGCCCGTGTAGATCTGCCGCGGCCGCGCGATCTTCTGCTCCTTGTCGAGCAGCATCTCCTCCCACTGTGCGAGCCAGCCCGCCGTGCGCGCCACCGCGAACAACACGGTGAAGAAGTCGGTCGGGAAGGACATCGAGCGGTAGATGAGCCCCGTGTAGAAGTCCACGTTGGGGTACAGCTTGCGCTTGATGAAGTACTCGTCGGAGAGTGCAATGCGCTCGAGTTCGAGCGCGATCTCGAGGTCCTTGTCCATGCCGACCTGCGCGAACACCTCGTCGGCCAGCTTCTTCACGATCTTCGCGCGCGGGTCGTAGCTCTTGTACACCCGGTGCCCGAAGCCCATGAGCTTGGTTTCGCCCTTCCCCGACTTCACCTGCTCGATGAACGCGGGAATGTTCTTGGGGTGCTGGATCTCCTTGATCATGTGCAGCACCGCCTCGTTCGCGCCGCCGTGGAGCGGGCCGAACAGTGCCGCAATCCCGGCGGCCACCGCCGAGAACGGATCGACGTGGCTCGAGCCGACCGCGCGCACGGCATTGGTCGAGCAGTTCTGCTCGTGATCGGCGTGCAGGATGAACAGGATCTCGAGCGCCCGGGTGAAGACCGGGTTGGCCTCGTACTTCGGCTCCGACATCCGCGCCACCATCGAGAGGAAGTTCTCGACGTAGGTCAGGTCGTTGTCCGGGTAGATGATCGGCAACCCCTTCACGTGCCGGTAGGCGAACGCGGCGAGCGTGGGCAGCTTCGCGATCAGGCGGATCGTCGAGATGTTGCGCTGCTCGGGGTCGTGAATGTCGTGCGCTTGCGGATAGAAGGCCGAGAGCGCGGCCACCGACGAGCAGAGCATCGACATCGGGTGCGCATCGTAGCGGAACCCCTCGAGAAACCGCTTGATGTTCTCGTGCACGTACGTGTGGTACGTGATGTGATGCACGAACTCGTTGTACTCGGGCTGGGACGGGAGCTCGCCATGCCGGAGCAGCCAGGCCACCTCGAGGAACGTGCTCTTTTCCGCGAGTTGCTCGATCGGGTAGCCGCGATAGCGGAGAATCCCGTTGTCGCCGTCGATGTACGTGATGGCACTCCGACACGAAGCCGTGTTCAGGAACGCGGGGTCGTACGCCCGCAGCCCCGTGTCGTCCGGCGTGCCCTTCATCTGCAGCAAGTCGTTCGCGCGAATCGTGCCCTCGGTGATCGGCAGCGTGAACTGCTTGCCGGTGCGATTGTCGCGAATCTCGAGGCTGTTCGCCGATCCCTCGGCCGAAGCCACAGGCGCTCCCGTCTGGCTCATCACGGAGTCTCCACTCGGATGGTTGTCCCTTCTCGGCCAAATCTACAACCCGTCCCACGGGAAGGGACACGGCCTTCACCGGGGCCCCGTCCGTCGGGCCCGCCATCGACGTTCCCGCCACCGGTGGTTACACTTCCGATGAAGATCGTCCGCGGCCTCCTCCCTCTTCGGCATGCATCGATTCGTTCGTCTCAGCGCCACCGCCGCAGCCGGGCTCATGCTCTGGGCCCCCGTCGGTGCCCTCGGAGCTCAAGTGCAGGGCCAACGGTCAGTTCGGGAGGAGGCGCGCCGCGCCACCGCCACGCGCGATGAGCTCGAGGGGATGGCGATCGAGGCCGAGCAGATCGCTGCCGCACCCGGCTCCCCGGAAAAGCTGCGCAAGGAGAAGCTGGCGGACGCGGGGAGCCTGCGCGAACGGCTCCGCATCGGGGATTTCCAACCCGGTGACCGGATCGTGCTCCGCATTCAGGGCGACCCGGCCTTTCCGCCCGTGGACACGGTGCAGGTGCGGGCGGGCGGTGTCCTCATCGTCGACAAACTGGGCGAGATTCCCATTCGGGGCGTGCTCCGCTCCGAGTTGGCCACGCACATGCGACGCGAAGTCACCAAGCTGGTGCGCGGGGCGACCGTCCAGGCGACGTCCGTCGTCCGCCTCGGCACCTTCGGCGAGGTCGGTCGGCCCGGCTTCTATGAATTCCCGTCCGAAGCCACGCTGTCCGAGGTCCTCAATCGCGCCACGCTCACGGCGCTGGCCGACCAGCACAACGTGACCGTGAGCCGGAGCGGTGGGGACATCTGGAGCCGACAGGCCGTCGACGTGGCGCTGCAGGAAGGGATCTCCATCGATCAGTTGGGGTTGCGCGGCGGTGACCAGGTCATGATTGGCGTCAAGCGCGAGGTCAACGCCCAGACGCTCCTCCAGTACTTCATGATCGGGTTTCAGTTGGTCAACACGATCCTGATCATTTCCACCCGGCGCTGATCCCATGTCGTTCGCGCTCGGCCTGACGGGCGCCGGCGTGTTGCTGGTGACGTGGGGGCTTTATCCGCTTGTGGTGTCGCTTCTGGCGAGACTCGCGCCCGCTGTCGCGCCCACGCCGCCGAGCGCGTGGCCCTCGGTCACGGCGCTGCTGGCGGCGCGGGAGACGCCGGCCGTGATCGAGGCGCGCGTCCGCAACTGGTTCGCGAGCGATTACGCCGGGCCACTCGATGTGGTGGTCGCCCTCGACCCGTCGACTCCCGAGCGCTGGGCGCCGCCGCCCGACCTCGCCTCGAGGGTGCGTGTCGTCGTTGGTGACGCGCCGGGCGGCAAGTGCGCCAACCTCAACGCCGGCGTCCGCCTCGCGACCGGTGACGTGCTCATCATGGGCGACGCACATCAGCTGTTTGCCACCGACGCGATCACCCGCCTGGTGCAGCGGCTGGGCGATGCGCGTGTGGGTGCGGTTGGCGGACAGCTGGAGATTCCCCGCGATCGCGCCGGGCTGGTCTCTCGGCTCTACTGGCGGTACGAGCGTGCCCTGCGCGCCAATGAGTCGCGAGTGCACTCGACCATCGGCGTCTCCGGCTCCATCTACGCCATCCGCCGCGCATTGTGGGAGCCGCTGCCGGCCGGGTTGATCCTCGATGATGTGTACGTGCCGATGCGGCTCGTCTTGCTGGGCCATCGCGTGGCGTTCGATCGCGCCGCGGTCGCGACCGAAACGCGTCGCGTCGAATCGGATCAGGAGTTTCGTCGCAAGGTGCGCACCCTGACCGGCAACTATCAGCTCTGTGCGTGGCTCCCGGCCATTCTGGTGCCGGGACGAAATCCGGTCTGGCTCCAGTTCGTTCTGCACAAACTGGCACGCCTGTTGACCCCCTTCGCACTCGTGGCAAGCGCGATCGGGTTCGCGATCGCGCTCCCGCAAGTGCTCGTGATGCCGGTGGGCATCGCGATCGGGACCGCCATCGCGGCGGCGGCCTTGTCGCCCGACCCCATCTCGCGCCGACTGCGCAGTGCGGGTCTCCAGCTCTCGAGCCTCCTGAGTGCGCCCGTGGTCGCGCTGTTCAACGCGCTCCGCGGCCGCTGGGACGTGTGGCAGCCACATGCCCGGAGATAGCGGCGTGCGTGGGCGCCCGAGCAGGGACAGCAGGGGCACGCGACTTGCGCCCGCAAGAGCCGTCATGCACGCGCGTCCTTCGACTTCCCGCCTCTCCCGAGGCCTCCCGCACTCGAGGGGGGGGCGCCGTTGACCGTGTTCCACAAGCTGCGCGGCCGCTCCGCTCGCGAGCTGCGCGAACGCGCAGCCCACGCAGCGCGCGTTGCGTTGGAGCGTGCCGGTCTCTCGGGTGACCGCGGCGTCCCCTCGGACGCCGCCGCGCTCTCGGAGTTGTGCGACGCTGCGGGCCGCCCGTTCGCCTCGGCCGATGCCGCGCACAGTGCCCTCATCGCGCCCTCGATGCATCGGCTCGTGCCCGGTCTGGCGGATCTCGCCGGGACCGTCGCCGCAGTCGACGCGCTGGACCCACGCGCGTGCGTGCGCGGCTTGGCCGCCGCCGAGCGTTTCGCGTCCGGACGCTTCGACCTGCTGGGATACGAGGACCTCGCGTGGGGTTCGCCGATCGACTGGCACCTCGATCCCGTGTCGGGACGGCACGCGCCCGGCGGCCATTGGAGTCGTATTCAGTTCCTCGATCACGCCGTTGCAGGTGATCACAAGGTCATCTGGGAGATCAACCGCCACCAATGGCTGGTGACGCTGGCACAGACGTGGCAGCGCACGCGCGACGAGCGATGGGCGGAACTCGCGCTCGGCCACATGGACGACTGGATCGCGGCCAATCCGGCCAAGGACGGCATCAACTGGGCCAGCAGCCTGGAAGTCGCGTTTCGCTCGCTCTCGTGGATCTGGACGCTGCAACTGCTCCATGACAGTCGCGCGCTGACGCCACGCCGACACGTCCGCGCGCTCGCCGTGCTCGCACAAGGTGGCCGGCACATCGAGCGCAACCTGTCGACCTGGTTCAGTCCCAACACGCATCTGACGGGCGAAGCGCTGGCCCTGTTCGCGATCGGCTGCGGCGTCCCGGCACTCCGTGACGCCACGCGCCTTCGCGACTGCGGCGAGCGGATTCTCGACGAGTGGATGCCGCGCCATGTGCGGGGCGATGGCACGTACGTGGAGCAGTCCACCTGGTACGCGCGCTACACGGCCGACTTTCTCGTCCATGCGATCGTGATCGGGGAGCACGCCGGGCGCTCCTGCGCGGCCGCGCGCGCGGCGCTAGACCGGCTCGCGACCGTCCTGCTGGCCGTCCTTCGCCCCGATGGGAGCTACCCACTCATTGCCGACGACGACGGCGGTCGCCTGCTCTTTCTCGATCATCGCCCGGCCACCGATCTCCGATCGACCCTCGCGAATGCCGCTGCGCTCCTCGGACGCGACGATCTGGCTTGGGGCGCGGGGCCCGCGCGCGACGAGCCCGCGTGGCTGCTTGGCGCCCGAGGGCGCAACGCGCTCGAGACGCGGCGTCCCGCGGTCCCCGCGCGCCATTCCTTCGGCTTTCCCGAGGGCGGGCTGTTCGTCATGCGTGACGGCTGGAGCGACACCGCGTCCATGGCGGTGATCGATTGCGGCCCGCATGGCTTCCTCAACGGTGGACACTCCCACGCCGACCTGCTGAGCGTCGACCTCGCCCTCCACGGTCGGCCGGTCGTCCGCGATCCGGGTACGTACTCCTATACGGTGTCCGCCGAGTCCCGTCGCGAGTTCCGCGCGGCGGAATCGCACGGCACGGTCACGGTCGATGGCGTGGGTGCTGCGACATCGGCCGGGCCCTTCCGATGGGCATCCTGCCCAAGCCGGGTCTCGGCGCGCTGGGGCACGAGCGCCGCCGCCGACGGCCTCCTGGGCTCGCACGACGGTTTCGCGTCGCTGCCCGGGGCGCCTGCGCACCGCCGAGCCGTCCTGCGCGCCGGCACCGACTACTGGATGATCCTCGACGAGCTCGCCGCATCCGGCGCGCACACCTTGAGCGTGCATCTTCCGCTGGCCGCTGGGCTGACGGTCGCGGGGGACGCGATTCGTGACGGAGAGGCCGTGGTGGCTCGCCTTCAGCACGCCGGCACCGAGGCTGTCTGGCAGCCGCGGGCCGGGTGGCAGTCGCGAGCCTACGGCCAGCGCGCGGCCAGCACGACGCTCACGCTCGAGAGCCGGGCCTCGGGACGACAGGCGATCGCGACGGTGATCGCGGGGGGCGACGTCGCGCTGCCGATACTGACGCAGTCGGGCGCCGAGGCATTCGAAGTACGGTCGTGCGACGGCTGGACCGACCTGCTCGTCCTCCCCGATCGCGGCACGGCCATCGTCGGAGAGATCGAGATCAGTGCCGCCCTGGCCTGGATCCGCCGCGACACTGCCACGGGGCAGTGGATCGCGGCATTGTTGCTGGACGCCACGCGCCTCGTGCGTGGCGGGATCACCTGGTTCGCCTCGACACAGCCCGTCGAGCGTCTGGCCGTCGGGACGGGCGAGAGCCTCGCGAACTCCGGCTGGACCGCCGAGGCCCGCGCGGCTTTGGCTCCTCGAATGATGACGACCCCTTCATGACGGTCACGACCTGATGTGCGGCATCTGCGGCATGGTGACTCCGCGCGGAAGCGGACGAGAGATCGCGCCGGCGCTCATCGAGCGCATGCGCGACACCCTGGTGCATCGCGGTCCTGACGGCGCGGGGCTGCACGTGGGGCCCGGCGTGGGACTGGGCCATCGACGCCTCAGCATCATCGACGTGGAACACGGCGCGCAGCCGATGCACGGGGGCGAGGGCCACCTCCACATCGTGTACAACGGCGAGGTGTTCAATCACCCCGTGCTCAAGCAGGAGCTCGAGGCGCACGGCGTGCGCTACGACACGCGCTGTGACACGGAAACCGTGCTGCACCTGTACGAACGCGAGGGGCGCGAGGCCGTGAAGCGGCTGCGCGGCATGTTCGCCATCGCGATCTGGGATGACCGGACGCATTCGCTCTTTCTGGCGCGCGACCGGTTCGGCGTGAAGCCCGTCTACTATCATCTGGCCGGGGACGGCACGCTCGTCTTCGGCTCGGAGATCAAGGCGGTGCTTGCCTCGGGGTTGGTGCGGCCCGCGCTCAACGAGGGCATGCTGCCGGACTACCTGGCCAACCATGCCCCCTCCGGAACGGAGACGATGTTCGCCGGCATCCATCGGCTGCCTCCCGGGCACACGATGACCTGGGTGGACGGCACGGTGTCGATCGCGCGGTACTGGGACCTGCACTACGCCAAGGGCCCCGACACCCGCAGCGACGCGGACATCATCGATGAGTTCCGCGAGCGGTTCCGTGAGGCGGTCCGCATCCGGCTCATGTCCGACGTACCGCTGGGCATGTTCCTGTCAGGCGGCATCGACTCGGCGGCCATCACCGCGGTGATGAGCCCGATGGTCAGCGACCCGATCAAGACCTTCTCGGTCGCCTTCGCCGAACGCGAAGCCAACGAGCTGTACTATGCGCGCATGGTCTCGGCGCAGTACAAGACGGACCACCACGAGATCGTGGTGACACCGCGCAGCTTCCTCGACGCGATCCCGCGCCTGGTGTGGCACGAGGATGAGCCCATGGCACACCCGTCGAGTGTGGCCCTGCACTTCGTGTCGAAGCTGGCCTCGGAGCGGGTCAAGGTCGTGCTCACCGGCGAGGGGTCGGACGAGATGCTCGCCGGCTACAATCGCTACCGAGTGACCGCGCTCCAGCTGGCGTGGGGGGAGCGGTACGAAGCCCTCGTGCCGGCGCCGGTGCGAAACGCCCTGCGCGCCGCCATCGCGGGTGCGACGGGAGGCTCGCGCCTCGGCGCGAAGCTCGGGCGCACCTTCCTCATGCAGCACGCCGATCTCGACACGCTCTACTTCGACAACTTTGCCGTATTCGGTCGGGTGCGACAGCGCGCACTGCTGGCACCCGGTGTCCGCGATCGGGTGTCGGGAGTCGACCCGTACGCCGCCGCGCACGCGGCGCTGCGCGAGACCGATGCCCGGGACATCGTCGACCGGTTGTTGTACGCGGACGTCCGCACGTACCTGCACGAGCTGCTCATGAAGCAGGACCAGATGAGCATGTCGGCCTCGATCGAAAGCCGCGTGCCGTTTCTGGACCATCCGATGGCCGAATTCATGGCGGCGCTGCCCGTGCACCTCAAGCTGCGCGGCATCACGACCAAGCACATCCTGCGCGAAGCGGTGCGCGATCTGCTGCCGCCCGAGATCCTCTCGCGCAAGAAGATGGGCTTCCCGGTCCCCTTCGGCGCCTGGATGCGTGGTCCGCACGCCGCGGTCGTGCAGGAGTTCGTGCTCGGCGACCGCGCCCGCGCCCGCAACCTGTTCGACCCCACGGCAGTGGCCGCGCTCGCGGCGGACCACGCCCGTGGCGCCAACCACGACGAGCGCCTCTGGTCGCTGGTGAACTTCGAGATCTGGCAGCGCATCTTTCTCGACGGCGAAGACCCGTCGCATGTCCGTGTACCGTAGGCAGATCATGCCCCACCTTCATCCTTTGACGGGAACAGAATCATGAGCGTGTCGGTCAGCGTGTTCGGGCTTGGCTACGTCGGCTGCGTGAGCGCCGCCTGCTTCGCCAAGGAGGGGCACACGGTCGTCGGCTGCGACGTGAGCGAGTCCAAGGTCGGCTTGATCAATGCCGGCAAGGCGACGATCGTCGAGTCGGGGATCGGCGAGCTCGTCGCGGAGATGCGCGCGAGCGGGCGCCTGCGCGCCACCACGAGCGCGCGCGAAGCGGTGCTGGCCACCGACATCTCGCTCATTGCCGTGGGCACGCCGAGCCGGGCCAACGGCGGCATCGACCTCCGGTACATCGAACGCGTGTGCGAGGAAATCGGCGCGGCGATCAAGGACAAGACGACGCGCCATGTCGTCGTGGTCCGCAGCACCGTGCTCCCCGGCACCACCGACACGGTGGTGATCCCGGCGCTCGAGCGCACCTCGGGCAAGAAGGTCGGCGCCGAGCTGGGCGTGTGCATGAACCCCGAGTTCCTGCGCGAGGGCACGTCGATCCGCGACTTCTACGACCCGCCGTTCACGCTGGTCGGCAGCAGCGATCCGCAGGCGGCGGCAGACGTGATGGCGCTCTACCAGGGGATCGAGTCCGCGAGCCACGTGACCGCGGTGCGGGTCGCCGAGATGGTGAAGTACGCCTGCAACTCGTACCACGGGCTCAAGGTCGGCTTCGCCAACGAGATCGGCAACATCTGCAAGGCGCTCGGCGTCGACAGCCACGAGGTCATGCGCCTCTTCTGCGAAGACACCAAGCTCAACGTGTCGGCGGCGTACCTGAAGCCGGGGTTCGCCTTCGGCGGCTCGTGCCTCCCGAAAGACATCCGCGCCATCACGCATGCGGCGCGCGAACACGACATCAGCACGCCAATCCTGACCGGCACGCTCGAGAGCAACCAGGCGCAGATCCGGCGCGCCTTCGACATGATCATGGCCACGGGGCGCCGCAAGGTCGGCGTGCTGGGCTTGAGCTTCAAGGCGGGCACCGACGATCTGCGCGAATCACCGATGGTGGCGCTCATCGAGATGCTGATCGGCAAGGGCGTGCCGCTGGCGATCCATGACGACCACGTCTCGAGCGCCCGGTTGATCGGTGCCAACAAGGAGTACATCGAGAAGGAGATCCCGCACATCTGGACGCTGATGCGGCCGACCGTGAGCGACGTCCTGGCCGACGCCGAAGTGGTGGTCATCGGCAACGGGTCGCCCGAGTACCGCGGCATCCAGAAGCAGCTCGCCGATGGACAGATCGTGGTCGACCTCGTGCGCGCCTTCGGGCCTCGGACCAGCGACGCGGCGTATCAGGGCATCTGCTGGTGAGCGCGCACGACGCGGTCAGGGCCCGCGCATGAAGCTGCTGTGGGTCAAGGCCGGGAAGATTCTGCCCGTCGATACCGGCGGCAAGATCCGCACGATCAACATCCTGCGGCAGTTGGCGCGCCAACACGAGGTCCATTTCATCTCGTATTACGGCGGGCCGCAGGATGCCGCGTACGAAGTCGCGCTGCGTGCGGAGTTCCCGCACGCGATCCCGGTGGCCGATGCCTGGCCCGAGTCCGCGGTTGGCCAAGGGCTCAAGTACGCGAGCACCTTCGCTTCCGGCATTCCGTTCGCCGTCGGGAAGTTCACGCATCCGGTCGTGACCGCGCGTGTGGCCGACGCGTACACCGACCCGTCGATCGACGTCGTGATCTGCGACTTCCTCGCGCCGGCCGGCAACTTCCCGGCGACGCTGGCGCGTCCGACCGTGCTGTTCCAGCACAACGTCGAGTCCGCACTCTGGGCTCGGCAAGCCGAGCACGAGACGCGCTTCCCGCTCACGTACGTGTATCGCGAGGAAGCGAGGCGCATGGCCGTGTACGAAGCGGCGGCGGTGCGACGGTTCCACCATGTCATCGCCGTGTCCGATGTGGACAAGCAGCAGATGGCGGAGTGGGTCTCGCCCGATCGGATCAGCGTGACGCCGACGGGTGTCGACCTCGGGCAGTTTGGTGCGGGTGCCGGCGCGGCCGGAGACGCCAAGCCCCTCGTCGTCTTCGTCGGCTCGATGGATTGGGAGGCGAACAGCGACGGCATCGAGTGGTTCTGCCGCGAGGGGTGGCCGCGCGTGGTTGCGGCGCGCCCCGATGCGGTACTGCGCGTCGTCGGCCGCAAGCCTCCCGAGCGTATCCGCGATCTGGCGTCTGCGCAGATCGAGATCACCGGTACCGTGCCGAGCGTCGTCGAGCACCTGCACGCCGCCGCCGTGGTGATCGTCCCCCTGCGCATCGGGGGCGGCACTCGCCTCAAGATCTACGAAGCGATGGCGGCGCGCCGGCCGGTGGTGTCCACGTCAATCGGCGCGGAAGGGCTCGACGTCACGCACGGGCAGGACATCGTGCTGGCCGACGCGCCTGCGACGATGGCCGAAGCGATCGTGCGGCTGCTTGACGCCCCCGCTGAGCGCACACGCATCGGTGACAGCGCCGCCGCGACGGCCGGACGGTTCGGGTGGGCATCGGTCACGAACGCTTTCGTCGCGTCGCTTGAGGAAGCACGGCGGGCCGTACGCTGACCCGCGCCGCCCGCCGTGCCTGAGACCGCCCGGCTCGTCTACCGAATCGGCATTTCGACGAGGAACACATCGGTCCGGGACTGACCGTTCATGTTCGAGTCGAACAGGACGAGCTTCCCGTCGATCGAGATGGTGGTCCGGGGCTGCGAATAGTAGATGTGGTTTGCGGTGGCACCCGCGGCGGGCAGCACCGAGTAGTGATGCCCCACGATGCGGAACTGCAACCCATCCAGTGTGAGCATGGCGATGCCCTCCTTCACGCCGCCGGTGCCCGTGGTAACGAACGACCAGTCGAAGGTCTCGCGCAGGATCCATTGCTTCGTCAGGTTGCCGCCACCAAGCTCGGCATCGCTCATGACCCACTGCCCGCTGTGGTGCGTATCCGGATAGTACCCGCCGAGGGTCGGGTGGAACTGGAAGTGCGCGCGTGCGGCGGCAGGATCAGCGGCCCACAGCGGCGTCTTGCCAGCGCCGGTGTTCGGGTCCGACACCACATAGTAGCCGCGCAAGATCCCGACGTGCGCGAAGATCGAGTTGCCGGGCGCCGCGAAGACGCTCGTCGTGTTGTTGGACAGGTCCCACATCGTGCCGCTCGTCAGCGCCTGATTGGCGAACACGTAACGACCGTTCTTCTCCATGTACGGTTCATCGAGACCCGTGAACGTCCGTGTGATCTTCGTGTTGGTGGCCCGGTCGAATGCGACCACATCATTCGATGAACTGGCGCTGATGACGACGAACTTGTTGTCCGTCATGTCGTTCTGCAGCCAATTGGTGCCGCCAAGCGCGACGGGAAAAGGTGCGACGTCGGCGAACGCATTGGTGGCCACGTCGTAGCGTCGAAGCTGCCCAGTCGAGCTGACCAGATAGCAGATGCTCGGTGTAGCAGGGTCCTTGGCGAAGGTGCCCATCACCATGCCCGCCGGCGCCTGCCGGTAGTTGGTGAGGCCGCCCGCGCGCGTGAAGTCGACGAAGTACATCGTGCCGCTCGGCATGAAGACGAACAGGGTGTGCTTCCCGCTGTACTCACGACTGATCTGCGACGGCCCCTCCGAGTACGTGTGGTTCGAAAAGGCGTTCGCCGTGGGCACCGTGGCACTTGTCACCTTCCACACCTTGACCCCCGTCACGGGATCCAGATACGACGATCCCGCGGCCATGGCCGGAACGTTCAGCGCGTTGTACGCCGTCGCGTTGCGCAACTGGCCCGACGCGACCGGAAGCAGCGTCGGATCCGCGACCAAGCCACCACCACCGCCGCCACCGCCACCGCCACCACCGCCTCCACCACCACCGCCAGCAGCCGTCACCGTGACGGCCGCGGTGATGCTCCTGCCCTCGCTCGATGCGGTCACCACGGTGGATCCGGCGGCCTGCGCGGTCGCGAGGCCATTGTTGTCAACGGAGGCGACCGAGGGCACGCTGCTCGAGTACGTGATCGTGCGGCCCGAGAGATTCGCACCGGCAGCGTTGCGCGGCGTCACCGTGAACTGCTGGGTCGCGCCCACGACCAGCGACACCGTGATCGGCGCGATGCCCACCGAGGCAACCGGATCGACCGGTATGACCACGTTGATCGGTCCCGACTCCGACGACCCACACGCGACCAGGGAGACCATCATCAGGACGGCTGTTCGCATCCTGGTCGTTGGGTGGCGCGCACGCCAAGTCACTCGCATGAGTCGAATCCCTCTCTGATGGGGCTAAATCGTCGTCCACTCTGAGGTTACTAGCGGTCGCACCACTCCGCTACCACGGGGCGCAGTCGTTGCGAAAATCTCTGTCATTGCGTCGACCTCGATATAATTGCAAGTCGTTATCAAACAAAGAGATATATCGGCATCGGCCGCAGCGCCTCGACGCGCGTCGTTCCACAGAACACCGCGTCGCTCACGGCGTCGTTGCGGGGTCACTCGCGCTCCGCCACCGCCGTGGGCCCCGTTGACCGACGAGACCACCTGCCCCGCACCGCGCGGCATCACGACCGATCCGAAGGTGGCGACGGCGTCGCGCAGCATCCGCCGGACAGACCCGTCGATTATTCTATCTCCTCGTGAGCTGCGCGTCGACTCGAAACGCGATCCGGTGCGCGACGGTGGACGGCCTGTGCCGCATGGCTTGGCGTTGTCGCTGACTTCTTCGGGCCCCCTCTTCCCTGAGCCGCGCACTTTGCACGTCGTCTTGTTTGGCCCGATCCCTCCGCCATTCGGCGGTGTACAGGTGCACTTGATGGCACTCCGTGAGCACCTGGGAGCGTCGGGCGTCGAGTGCAGCGCGGTGAACATCACGCGTCATCGGCAGGTGGACCATGATCGCCTCTTCTTTCCGCGCTCCGCCGCGCAGCTGATCGCCCGCGTTCTCCAGCTGCGCGCGGACGTCCTGCACGTCCACGTGGGCGGCGACCTCTCGCGCAAAGACCTGCTGCTCTGCCTCGCGCTGTCAGCCATCCCCGGAGCGCGTACGGTCCTGACCTGTCACTCGGGAGGCTTCCCCTCCTCCCCTGCCGGACGCGCGGCCGCGCCGAACTCCTTCGCCGGCTTCGTGCTCCGCCGACTCGACAGGGTCATCGGTGTCAACGCCGACATCGCGGCCACCTTTCGCCGGTTCGGGTGCGCTGCTGAGCGCGTGGTCGTCATCGAACCGCATGCTGAACCGGCGGTTGCCGAGTTCAGTCGAACGGAGTGGCCGCCACGATTCCGGGCGTTCGCCGAGGCGCACGACCCGGTCCTGCTGACCGTCGGCGGGCTTGAGCCCGAATACAGCGTGGACCTGCAGATCGCCGCCTTGCCGCAGATCCGCGCCGCGCGGCCCGACGCGGGCCTCATCATCGTCGGTGGCGGGAGCCAAGCCGACGCCGCACGGGCGTGGGTGGACGGTTCACCGGTGCGCGACCATCTGCTGCTCGCCGGCGACGTGCCACATCCGGAGACGCTCGCCGCGATTGCGCGCTGCGACCTGCTCCTGCGACCGACCGCGTTTGATGGCGATTCCGTCTCGGTGCGCGAGGCGCTCGCGCTCGGCACCCCCGTGGTGGCCACCAACAACGGGATGCGGCCCGCGGGGGTTCACTTGATCGAGGAGCGGACCAGCACCGCCATCGCCGACGGCGCGATCGCATGGGCAGGCGCCCGGACCGCGGCCACGGAGCGCGGTGGCGACACGTCGAATCTCGATCGCGTCCTCATGCTGTATCAGCGACTCCTCGCCACCTGATGTCCCCCCTCGACGGAACCGACTGGAGGAAGTGGCGACCCGGGACCTTGGCACGCGGCGCATCGTGGGCGGTCGTCCTCACGATCGGTGCGTTGATCCTCGGCACCGCAGTCTCCATCTCGCTCACCCGCATCCTCGGCGCCGTCGGGTACGGCACCTACGTGTTCGCGCTCGGGTGGGTCAACGTCGCCGTGATCGTCTGCAAGTTCGATTTCGACACCGTCGCGATGCGGTTCGGGGGCCCCGCGAACGCCCGAGGCGACGGGCCGTATTTGCGCTCCCTCGCACGGACGCTCGTTCTGGCCACGCTCGGCGTCACGCTCGCGTTCGTGGCGGTGGCCGCGGCCGTGCTCGCCCTCCTGCGCAGCACCGTGCCGGCACAGACGTCGAGCGTCCTCTGGGCTGCGCTGGTGCTGCTCCCACCAATGGCCGTGCTGGCGGTCTCCGGAGCGGTGCTGCAGGCGATGGGCTGGGTGATTCGTGCACAGTTGCCGACGGCCATCATCCGGTCCGTGCTCTTTCTCGCGCTGGTGCTGCTGTTCGGCCTCGTGGCACGGCGCCTCACGCCGGACTCGGCCATCTTGGCGAACATGGCGGGCACCGTGGCCGCGCTCGTGCTGAGCCTGGCATGGCTCCACCAAACGATCCCGAAAGGCGAATCCGCCGTGGTGCCTGCGGCTGAGCGCTCGGCCTGGTTCGTGACCGCGCGCGGCGCCTTGGCGGTCTCGATCGGGCAGGTCGTGCTGTCGACCCAAACCGACATCGTCTTGCTGGGCTTCTTCTCGACGCCGCAGGAAACCGGCTTCTATGCCGTCGCAACACAGCTTGCGAGCCTGCCACTGCTCGGAGTGGCCGCAGTGCAGCCGGTCGTCAGTCCCCGGATCGCCGCGCTGTACCAGGCGGGCGACCTGGTCGGGTTGCAGCGACTCGTTGCCCAGGTGCGAACCGGCAACCTGTTGATGACCACACCGTTCATCATCGCGCTCGTGTTCGGGGGTCGCCTGATCCTGCGCGTGTTCGGCGCAGGCTACGCCGAGGGGTCCTACGCGCCCCTCATGTTGCTGTGCGTCGTGACCTTCCTCGTGGCCCTCATCGCGAATCTGGGCGGCTTTCTGCTTACGCTCACCGGACATCAAGCGCGCGCCGCGCGCTTCGTCGGCATCTCAGCAGTCGTGTATTTCGTGGTCGCCTTCGCGCTCGGGCCTCGCTACGGCATGTTCGGCGTGGGCGCCGCGACGATCCTGTCCACGGTCTGGCGAGCTGCGCTCATCGAGCGCTTCGCGCGTCGTCACCTCGGCATTCGGCTCCTCGGCTCCTGATCGGCATAGCGGCTCCCCGCACCGGCGCAGGGGCCCAGGACAGGCCGAACCAGCGTGGGCGGACCGGATAGCGATCGCGGACAGTGCCAGACCCCGCCATCGCACGTACGTCGCGTTATCGTACGGTCGCTCCCATGACACCATCTTTCCGACTCCTGCACGATGCCGCCGGCACCGTGCCGCCGACCCAGCGTCGGCTCCTGCTCGTGAGCCACGCCTTCGCCCCGTCGCGCCTCGTTGGCGCGCTGAGGTGGACACGCGCCGTGCAGCTGCTGGCAGACTCCGGCTTCGGGTTTGATGTTGTCTCGTGCGCGCCGTCCGCCGCGCTGGCAACGGAGCGAGGCATGCTGGAGTCGCTCCCGGCAGGGACCCGCGTCTTCGGCGTCGATCCGCTCGAACCGGGACCGTGGCGGCGGCTGCAGACGGGTCTGGGTACCGCGGTGCGGTGGCGTCGAGCCCTCGGCCAATCCTCCAGGTCCGACGCGCCGAGCGTCGGCGCCGAGCGGGCACCGACGTCGCCGACCCCTCCACCTCGGAGCAGGCCGTCGCTCGTACGTGATGCCGTACGCGCCCTCAGCTTCCTGGCGCAGGACGAAGACGAGGAGCGGTGGGCACGCACGACCTGCCGCTTGCTTGGCGAGGCGCTGGATCTGTCCAGCTATGCGGTGATCGTGTCGTCGGGGCCGCCCCATGCCGTGCACCAGCATCTGGACGTGCTCGCTCAACGCGTGGGGCGGCCGCACGTCGTCGACCTGCGCGACCCCTGGACGCATTGGAGCTGGGTCGACGGGTCGAAAGAAAGCCCGCTCTTTCTCGAGCGTACCCGTCCACGACAGGCTGCCGTCATGCGTGCCGCGGCGCTCGTGACCACCACCTCGGACCGACAGACCGCCACGCTGCGCGCCGCGTATCCGGACGTGGCCGAGCGCATTCACACCATTCTCAACGGCACGGACGACACGCCGCTGCCCGCATCGACCGACGATGGCGTCTTTCGCATCGCCTTCACGGGAGTGCTCTACGTCGATCGCAATCCGGCCACGCTGTTCCGCGCCATCCGCCTGTTCGTGGACGCGGTGGCGGCCTCGCCCGCCGAGGTCCGCGTCGAGTTCATGGGGAACGTCGAGACCTTTGGCAATCGCCGCGTGCAGGACATCGCCCTGGAGGCGGGCATCGCGCCGTGGCTGACGCTGACCCCTCCCCAGCCACGAGCCGAGGCGATGGCGCTCCTCGCGCGGTCACACGTGTTGATCAGCTTTGCCGAGCAGTTGAACGAGACGATCGCCGCCAAGGTGTTCGAGTACGCGCGCTTCCCCGCGTGGCTCCTCTTGGTGGGCCCCGAGGACAGCACGACCCACGACCTGCTGCGGGGCAGCGAGGTGCTCACGGCCGCCTCCGAGGACGTCGAGGGGCTTGCCGCGAAGCTCAGGGGCGCCTTCGACCACTGGCGGCGCGACGGCCGTCCCCGCCCGATCGCCGAGCTGCTGCCGCTGTCGCGCTCGACGCAGGTCGCACGGCTCGCGACGCTCCTTGAACGACTCACTCGCGCGGACGCGTGACGGTCGGACTCAATGGTCGCCCAGCCCGCGCGCGGTTAGCTTTCGCGGCGATGACCGCCGCGCCCTCGTCCCCACGCGTTACCCCCGCCCCGCCAGTCCGCGTTACATGTGCGGCATAGCGGGCTTTGCGGGGTGGCGGCTCGATGCCCCCTCCGCCGCCGACACGGTCCGCGGGATGTGCGACGCGATCGCGCATCGCGGCCCTGACGACTGGGGGTCGTTCATCGCGCCTGGCGTCGCCCTCGGCATGCGACGGCTCAGCATCATCGATGTCGGCGGCGGACACCAGCCCATCGGAAACGAAGACGGCTCGGTGCAGGTGGTGTTCAACGGTGAGATCTACAATCACCGGCAGCTGCGCGCCGAACTGGAAGGGCACGGCCATCGATTCACCACGCGCTCGGACACGGAGACGATCGTCCACGGCTACGAGCAGTGGGGCGACGACGTGGTGCAGCGGCTGCGCGGCATGTTCGGGTTTGCCGTGTGGGACTCGAAGCGCCAGCGTCTGCTCGTCGCGCGCGACCGCGTCGGCATCAAGCCGCTGTCGTACTGGGAGCACGAGGGTGGCGTCGCCTTCTGCTCCGAACTGCGCTCGCTGCTGGCGCTCGATCGATTCCGGCCGGTCGTCGACGACACCGCCGTGGGCCGCTACCTCGCGTTCGGCTACGTCCCCGATCCGCTGAGCATCTTCAAGGGGGTCCGCAAGCTGCCGCCGGGACACCGGCTGAGCTGGAGCGCCGCCGACGGGGTGCGCGTCAGCCGGTGGTGGCATCCGCAGCGGCCTGAGCGCCTCGACATCACCGAGAGCGAAGCCATCGGAGAGGTGACGCGCCTCCTGGCCGACGCGGTCGAATCGCATCTGGAGTCCGAAGTGCCGCTCGGCGCGTTCCTCTCCGGCGGCCTCGATTCGTCCACCGTGGTCGCCCTCATGGCGCGCGCGATGAGTCGGAAGGTGCAGACCTTCTCGATCGGCTTCGACGACTCGGAGTTCAACGAAGCGCCCGATGCGGCCATCGTGGCGGGCATCATCGGCACCGACCACACGGAGCTCATCGTCCAGCCCGACGCCGATGCCCTCTTCGACGGTCTCGTGGCCGCCTTCGACGAGCCGTTCTCCGACTCTTCGGCCATCCCGACCTATCTGGTCGCGGAGCTGGCGCGGCGCACCGTCACGGTCAGTCTCTCCGGAGACGGCGGCGATGAGCTCTTCGGCGGCTATACGCGCTACCTCGACGTCATGAAGCGAGGCGTGTTGCCCGCCCCCGTCCGGAGCGCCGCGCGGGCCGCAGCACTGGCCCTGCCGTTCGGGGCGTTCGGCCGGGGCCGCCTGCTCGACCTTGGCCGGTCCCGCCGCGGCCGGTACACCAGCACCGTGGCGCTGCCGACACGTCGAGAAGAGGGCGGCATCGCGCGCGAAGCGGTCGCCGCGACAACGGGCGCGTTTGAACAGCTCCTCGACCCGACCTTCAATTTGTCCTCTGCGCGTGACTTCTTGACGCAGATGACATTCGTGGACCTCGACACCTACCTGCCGGGCGACATCCTCACCAAGGTCGATCGTACCTCCATGGCGGTGTCGCTCGAGGCGCGCGTCCCGCTGCTCGACCACCCGCTCATCGAATTCGCCGCGTCATTGCCCTCCTCGATGAAGGTGCGTGACGACCGCGGCAAGTACATCTTCCGCCGCGCGATCGAACCCCTGCTGCCGCCCGTGGTGTTCACGCGCCCCAAGCGCGGCTTTGCGGTGCCACTCGCCCGGTGGTTCCGCGGTCCGCTGGCCCACCGGCTCGACGCCATCGCGCGCCCGGACTCTCCGGCAGGCCGCTTCATCGATCCCTCCGCGCTGCGTCGCGTGATCAGCGAGCACCGGCGTCAGCGCCGCGATCACAGCCCGCTCCTCTGGAACGCGATCGTGCTCGACCTGTGGCTCGGACATCTGGCCAGCGGCCGCCTCGCACGCCGCACCTGGCCCTCGCTCGTCGATCGCCCACCCGCCATCGGCCGCGCGTGACCCTGTCCGACGTGCGACCGATCCGCGTCATGTTCGCGATCGACAGTCTGGCCGTCGGCGGTACCGAAACGAACCTCCTCCGGGTTGCCCTGCAGCTCGATCGCGAGCGCTGTCCCGTCACCGTGGTCTACGCGCGCCCCGGTGCGCTGCTGGCCCGGCTGCAGGCGGCCGGTGTGCCCGTGGTGCAGCGCCTGCAGCCGTCGTTCAAGTCACCCTCACTCTGGCGCGCCGTGCGCGAGTATCGCGCCTGGCTCACGGATCACGCGGTCGACGTCCTGCACACCCATGACGTCTACAGCAATCTCTTCGGCGCCCTCGCCTACCAGCGTTCCGGCCCCTGGCGGCTCCTCGTCAGCCGTCGCTGGGGGATCCGCCAGTACAGTCGGGCGCTGCACTGGGCCAATCGCTGGGCCTTCGGCCGCGCTGACCTGGTGCTCGGCAATTCGGCCAGCGTCGGCCGCTCGCTGGCCGATGACGAGGGGGTCGCCCGCGACAAGATCGTCGTGATCCCGAACTTCGCGGACGACGCGGTCTTCGCCCCGACCGCCGACCCCGCAGCGCTCCGCGCCGAGCTCCGCGTGCCGGCCGAGGCGATGGTCATCGGCATCATCGCCAACCTCTCACCGGTCAAGAACCACGGGCTGCTGCTGGACGCCGTCGCGGCGTGGCCAGCCTCGCTCCGGGCGCCACATCTGGTGCTCATTGGCGACGGGCCGGAACGGCCCGCATTGGAAGCACGCGCGGCGGCACTTGGGTTGCGCGACCGGGTGCACTTCGCCGGACTGATCCCGCAAGCGTCGCGCTATCACGCCGCGTTCGACGTGTCGGTCCTGACGTCGCACTCCGAGGGTTTTCCCAACACGCTCGTCGAAGCGATGGCCGCGGGTCGACCCGTCGTTGCGACCGACGTCGGCGGCGTCCGGGACGCGGTCGTCGATGGCACCACCGGGTTCATCGTTCCCGCGGGCGACGTCGCGGCACTCACGGAGCGCCTCGCTCGACTGGTCGCCGACCCCGCGTTGCGCGCCCGCATGGGAGCCGCGGGTGCCCGGCACGCGAACGCCGAGTTTCGCGCCGCAACCGTGCTGCCGAAGCTGGAGGCCGTCTATCGTCGGCTGGTGGCGCTGCGGCCGGCCATCTCGCCTCCCTGATCGCGCGCTCCTCGCCGCGGCGAGAACGGGACCAGCGTCAGGCTAGCGCCCGACCCGTCCCGACCGGCGCGGCACTCCGATCGGCGCCGGTGCCATCGCCCCACCGGCTCCCGCCACGGCGGCCTCGGCAAGCGGCACGTAGATCGCTTCAAACAGGAAGAGGATGGCGACGTAGATCCAGGTGAACGCGAACTTCTGGTACGTGCCCCAGATCCCGGCCACGAGGAAGGCCGCGAAACCAAGTCCGAGGAACTGAAGCTGCATCGCAATGGGCGGCGACCACGCCCGGATCTTCTTCACGGCCCGCAAGGTACGACGGAACGCGAGCAGCCAGGCGCACACGAGAAAGGTCAACCCGATCACGCCGTTCTCTGCCAGCGCGTTGAGATACGTGCTGTGCGTGTCGCGTGCGCCCTTGGCGATGGATGGCAGGTCGGGGGAGCGCGCATACTCGCGGTGTACCAGTCCGTACGCGCCATACCCGATGCCCGTGATCGGGAAGTCGGAAATGATCGCGCGCGCGACTTTCCAGATGGCATAGCGCTGCTCGGCCGAGCCCTCTTCGTCGACGCCGGCCATGTCGGCCGAGGACCCGATCTTCAGCAGCGTCGCGAGTCGATCCCACGTTCGCGATGGGGCGACCGAAGCGATCACGGCCATCAGGACGGCATACACGGCGAGCGTGCGCGGCCTCGGACGTTGGATGATCAACATGAGCAGCAGCAGGACGCCCAACGCCACGGCGGCGCCCCGCGACTGCGTGAGCAACACCACCACGACCAGACCAAACATCTGCACGGCAGCCCCGAGCCAGATCAGTCCTTTCCGCTCAGTGGCCAGCACACCGGCGCACATGGCCATCGGCATGAGACACATGCCCGCGAGGTCATTCGGATTCGCGAACGCGAAGTTCCAGGCAACGCGCCCCTGCACCGTGTTGTTGTTCATGTAGTTCACGAACGCTCCGCGCATCGGAAAGAAGGCGAAGAGGAACAGCCAGGCGAAGATGAAGAGCCGGAGGTGCGCCGGGGTGCGCAGCACGTTGCAGGCAACAAGGAAGATGACCGAGAGCTTGAACCCCTCCTGGACCGCGCCAGCGGTCGTGTCCGGATACCGCCCGCTGAAAATTCCGAAGATCGCAATGCCCATGAAGACGGCATGCAGCACCCATTCCGTCGGCGCGCGAAACTTCCCGCCCATGAACAGCATGCCGGCGACAGCGGCCCCGACGGCGACCTCGCCGATCGGCGTGGCACCGCGGTGGATCGTGTAGCTATACGCGATCAGGCCAACCACGCCGAGCGTCCACTGCATGCCGGCAAATGGATTCCTTGGCGGGGACTCCCACATTTGCACCGCAGCCGCCGGTCCCGCCAACTGTCCGGTGGGAGCAACAGCGGCTTGGGGAGGCTGGGTAGCCCCGGCCCAGCCAGCGCGGGCGCGGGCCTGCGAGGCGCGAGAACGCCAGCCGGAGGGAGGAGCAGTCACGTGGTGGGAGTCGAGTCGCAACGCATGCTGAGCGAAGCATCGGCCCCAAGCCGATGATTCCGCAGCCGTATTCTATCACAACACGACGGGGGTGGGGGGCACGTCACCGGCGGCACCGGCGCGCCGTGCGCACGACCGTCAGGAGCGACGCCTACCAGCCGCCCCGGCGCAGCAGCATGACCGGAATCGTCTTGGCCATGATCGCGATGTCGGTGAAGATCGTCGAGCTGCGGAGGTACTCGAGGTCGTAGCGGACCTTGATGCGAACGCCGTCGATGCAGGTGTCGTACGTGTGATTGATCTGCGCCCACCCCGTGATCCCGGGCTTCGCCAAGGCGCGGAGGCGATACTCCGCAATGTTCTCCGAGAGTTCGACAAAGATCTGGGGGCGCTCGGGACGCGGGCCGACGATGTTCATGTCGCCCTTGACCACGTTGAGCAGCTGCGGGAGTTCGTCGAGACGCGACTTGCGGAGGAAGGCGCCAATCGGGGTGACGCGCGGGTCGTTCTGCACGGCCCATACGGCCTGACCGCCGACCTCGGCGTCGGTGCGCATCGAGCGGAACTTGTAAATCGTGAAGAGCGAGCCCCCGCAATTGCTGCGGCGGCGGTTGTCCAGGGCGCGGTCCTTGGCCCGGCGGCGATCGCGGCCCACGCGGGTCTGCGTGTACAGCGCCGGTCCGGGCGAGGTGAGCTTCACCGCCAGCGCCGTCAGGAGCATGAGGGGAGCGACCAGTACCAGCGCCGCGCCTGCGATGACCACGTTGACGGCCCGATCGAGCGACTCGTTTCGCGGCCGCGGCTCGAACTCGGCAATCGCGCTCGGCGTCATGTTCAGCGGCGCTGGCGGCGCGGCGCGCATGCCGGCCGAGGCGCGAGTGTCACCGATTGCGACGGCCGCGGTGCTGCCGAAGGCGGTCGCGCTGCTTGAGGCTGAGCGGTGAGTGTCCATGATCGTCCGAGGGGGTCGTCGTTGCGGCTGCCGAGTCGGGAGATCGAAGTCTCGCCTGACTGCGGACTTCTCCATGCACCTCGCGTGCTCAACTTCCAGTGCTTCGGATTAGCAACGTAAATGTATACTGTATAACACTTTATGTCGTACTGTCTCAACACTAAACACAATCCGCTAGTGTCGAGTTGTGGTGTCGGTGCTACAGAATTCCTGCGCGTTCGCATCACTCGCGGCCGAAGATGGACGCGCAAGAACGATGAGCGTACCATGCTGATCGGTTCAAGAGTGCAGCATTCTCGGCATGATTCGATTTGTGATGTATCGCACAAGCTGTTGACCCGTCAGTGGATAGGTGATGCGTTGCACTGTTGCGTGCGCGCCTGTTACGGTCATAATGACGGATCGCAACATTCGTCGGAACGTCAAGTATTTCAACAGCTTGGGCCAAAAACGAACAGGTGCATGCATCTTGCGTAAGCATTGTGTCACGTAGGGCCACACGCGGATCCCAGTTCAGGCCGCGTTCGGCAACCCGCGCAACCCAGTCAACCGGCGCGTCACGCAATGTCCGATAGCCGCTCCCTCCGCCCGCCAGTCGTCCTGGTCGCTGACAACCAGGAATGGTCGCTCCGGTCCATCGAGAGCATCCTCGGACCGGAGGGCTACGCCGTTCTCCGCGCCTTCAGCGGACAGCAGACGATCGACTTGGCCCGGGTCATCCAGCCCGACGTCATCATCATCGAGTCGTCCATGCATGACATGACGTCGGTGCAGATCTGCGAGGCCCTCCGGGCTGACCCGCAGGTGGGACCCAGCATTCCGATCGTGATCGCCACGACGCGCCTGGAGGCGCGGAGCGAGCGCATTGCGGCGCACCGTGCGGGCGCGTGGGAAGTCTGGGGACAGCCGCTGGACGCCGAGCTCCTGCTGCTGCGCCTCGAGAACTATGTGCGCGCCAAGCGCGAGATCGACCGGGTCCGCGAGGACAGCATGGTGGACGCCACCACGGGGCTCTACAGCCCACGTGGATTGGCCAAGCGCGCCCGCGAGATGGGAGCGGAAGCCGTCCGCCGCAAGGTGGGCATGGCCGCCGTCGCCGTGACCGCGCACGCCCCCGCCAGCGTCGTGGGCGACGAGTTCGCTGCGGCCTTGGTCGACCAGATGGCGGACATCCTGCGTCGCTGCTCGCGCCTCTCCGACGCCATCGGTCGCGTGGGACAGTCCGAATTCGCCATCGTCGCGCCGGCCACCGAGAACGAGGGGGTGCTCCGCCTGCTCGAACGGTTGCGCGTCGCAGTGGAAGCCCACCCGGTCAGCTTCGGTGGCATCGAGCGGCCGCTGCTCATGCGGGCTGGCTATTGCGCCGTGCCCAACCTCGAGACCTCCACGGTGGATATCGACGAGATGCTCCTGCGCGCCACCAAGGCGCTGCAGTACGCGCGCTCGACCGAAGGCGCCCCCCAGCAGGTCAACGCCCTCCTCGACCTGCCGGTCAAGTACCTGCAGTAGTCTGCGCACCGCGCCACGTACGCATCGAGGGGCGGAGCACCGGATCGGTGCCCCGCCCCTCGCGCCTTTCCGGAAGCGCCGTGTCCTACTCGTCGCCGAAATCGGGGCGCACGGTACCCGACTGCGACATGCGCATCTCCTCCGTCATGTCGCGCGGAGCGGGCTCCTCCGGCTCGGCATCCCGGTCTTCCTGATAGTACTCCGACAGGTACGAGTAATAGGCATATTCGCCTTCCGTCGTCACGTCGTTCAGGATCGCACCGAGCACGCTCATCGGGAGCTTGTCGAGCACGCGCAGCTTGGCCTCCGCCATCTTGCGGTCCGTCTCACCCGCGCGCAGCACGATCGCCACGTGCCCGGAGCAGATGCCAAGCGCGAGCGCGTCCGCGCCGGCGCCGAGCGGCGGGGAGTCGATGATGAGCACGTCGTACTGGGGCTTGAGCGCGCGGAACATCTGCTCGAGCGGGGAGTTCAGCATCTCCGGCGCGCGCGCCGTGCGCGTGCCGCAGGGGATGAGCGCCAGGTTCGGCTGAACCTCGGGACGGATCGCGTCCAGCAGTGTGGCGCGACCCGCCAGCACGTCCACCATGCCGGGCACCTGCGGCACGGAGAAGGCCGAGTGGAGCGCCCCACGGCGCACGTCGCCGTCGATCAGCAGCGTCCGCAGTCCCGCCTCGGCAAACGAGACGGCCAGGTTGGACGAGATCAGCGACTTTCCGTCGCCCGACATCGGCGAGGTGATCGTGAGCGTCACGGGCTCACCCGGCGGCGTGAGGTGCTGGAGCGAGAGTCGCAGCGTTCGGAATGCTTCCACGACCTGCGCCGTGGTGACGGGATCGCGCTCCCCACGTCGCGTGAGCTTGAGACTCGGCACGAAGCCGATGATGTCGAGCCCGAGTTCGTTGGTCGCCTGCTCCGGGTACCGGAAGCGGCGGTCGAACCGGTCGAGCAAGAAGGCGATCAGGATGCCAAGCGCCAGGCCACCGACGATGCCACCCGCGATCAGGACCGACGTGGTGCTCTTGGTCGGCTCCATGGGCGCGACCGCGGTATCGATGACGGACACGTCGGCGTCGGTGTTCTCGGACGACATGCGCACGTCGTTGAAGCGCGTCAGCAGCGCCGTGTAGAGCTGGTTGGTCACTTCCACGTCCCGGCGCAGGCGCATCTCCTCGATGCTGCGCGCCGGAATCTTCTTGAGTTCCGCTTCGGCGCCCGCCAGACGCTGCGCCATCTGCTCCTCCTTGCGTCGGAGCTGGTCGAGCATGCCGAGCGCGGCCTGCGGAATGGTCTGTGACTGCAGGATGCGCACCGCCTCGGCGAGTTCCTTGACCGTCTTGAAGTCGTCGCTGTAGAACTGGCGGGCCGTGCGCAGGCGCGCCTGACCCTGGGTCAGCTCGTCGAGGGCCGTCTTGAGGGCTGGCGAACCTTGCACCACGCTGGGCAAGGCGATCAGGGCTTCGGCCGTGATCACGCCCGGGGTCGCCCCGGTGCGGGAATCCGAGATCAGCCGTTCGAGCTGCTCACGGTCACGACGGACCATGTCGAACTGGAATTTCTCGTCGAAGAAGCCCTTGAAGACCGGGTCGTTGTTCGCCTGCGTCCCAGCCGCCATGATCGCGCCATTCTCGCTCGGTTCCGTGATCGTGCGAACCTTGAACGTCTCGAGCGCCGTCTCGGCGTCCTTGAGGCGCTGCTGGGCCGTCTGCACCTGCTGCTCGAGCACGTTGCTGAAGTCCACCACGTTCCGCGTCTTCAGGCGGTTCGACACCGAGGTGAACTCCTCGAGCCACCGGTTGAGCGTCGTGGCGGCCATCTCGCCATTCTCTCCGGACAGCTTGAGCCGGATGAAGTTGGTAAAGGGCGGAATGAGCGCGACGAACTGCTTGCGCAGATCGATCGAGGCTTCGCGCGGTGTGCGCACCGTGAACTTGATGTTCTTGTCGGGACCGGGGGAGCGCGGCACCCACATGAAGCCGACCTTCGATCCGACCGAGTCACCGAAGGCGCCCTTGTCGAGATCGATCGCGGCGCGCGTCAGCACCCAATTCTTGCCCGTCCGGTCCGTCTTCAGTGTGTACTCACCGCCGAGCATCCGGTCCTTGATCTTGAATCCGCGGAGGATGGTCGAGTCCTTGGGCGACTCCGCCTCGACAAACAATCCGACCCGGCGCACCACCTGGTCGGTGACCTCAAACGAGTTGAGGAGCTCGATCCAGCCCTGCTGGCTGATCAGCTCCTGCGCCTGCCCGGGCCCGCCTCCGCCGAAACGCTTGGAGTCGCCGCGCAGGAAGATGTTCGCCTGTACCTCGTAGAGCGGCTTCACGAACCGCGTGGTCACGAAGCCGCCGATGCCACCGATCACGAGAAAGGCGAGGACCCACCACCGGTGGCGCTTGATCGCGCCCGCAAGCCGCGCCACCTGATTGACCGGCTGCACGGACCCGCCTGTCGGGGGCCCGGGGGAGTAGGCAGGCGGGAACGCCTGCGGCTGCTCCTGGAGCGGTCTTGAGGCGTAGCTGGGGACGAGTTGGTTTGCCATCGATTCAAAAATCTCGGTGTCGTCGAGTGCGGCGGAGGGTCAGGACCGAACGAGGACCCGCGAACGGGCTCCCATCCTGACCGGAAAAGACGAAGCAGGGATGCCCCCGCCACTGAACCGCGCTGAAAGCTATGTGTGGAGAGGATGCAACGCGCGGCGGCTTGGAGCGTCTGTACTGTGATTGCAAGGGCTGGGCCAGCGTCCCGGCTGGACCACCGCTCCCCGAAGGGCCCTCACCGACCCTCCTACCATGGTTTCGGCCGGAGTTCGGCTAACTTGGGCCTGCGGCACGCTGGACTATGCGGCGTGGATCACCAATATTGCTCATCCCCCTGTTGCACGTGAGCCACGCCCCCCTCCGGGGCCCTGTCGAGTCCTCGCTACATGGCTCCATCGCCAAGCCGAAATCACGCCGAGTTCACCGCCGCCGACGCCGGGGCGATTGCCGACGCGTCCGCCTTGCCGGCCGAGTTCAAGGCTGAGCTGCGCGTCCTGATCGTCGACGACGACCGCACCCTCCGCGAAGGGTGTGTGTCCGTGATGGAGTCCGAGGGTTATCAGGTCACGTCGACTGGACGCGGTGACGAGGCCATCAGCCTCGTCCAGTCCAAGAAGTGGGATATCGTCTTGTGCGACCTCTTCCTCACGCCGATCACCGGCATGGAGGTGCTCAAGGCGACACTCACGCACCACAAGGACACCATCGTCGTCATGATGACCGGGAATCCGAGCATCACGACATCGATCGAGGCACTGCGCGAGGGGGCGTGGGACTACCTCCCCAAACCCTTCGCCGCGACGCACCTCCAGGTGCTCATCGGCCGCGCGTCGCACGCCATCAAGGTGGCCCGCGAAACGCGCGACATGGATGCGCAGGCAACGCGGGACAGCGGCAACTCGGACAAGATGGTGCTGCTCGGCATCTCCCCTCCCTTCCGGAAGGCCGTGGAGCTGGCCCGCCGCGTGGCGGCCACGGATGCCTCGGTGATGATCACCGGCGAGAGCGGCACCGGCAAGGAACTGATCGCGCAGTTCATTCATCGGCACTCGCGTCGCGCCTCACGGCCGTTGGTGGCCATCAACTGCGCGGCCATGCCTGAGCCGCTGCTCGAGTCCGAGATGTTCGGTCATCGGAAGGGCGCGTTCACCGGGGCCGACCGCGACAAGCCCGGCCTCCTCGAGACCGCCAATGGTGGCACGCTCTTCCTCGACGAGCTGACGGAGATGCCGCTCTCGATCCAGGCCAAACTGCTCCGCGTCTTGCAGGATGGCGTGGTGCGGCGCGTCGGATCAGAGCAGGTCGACGCGATCGTCAACGTGCGCTTCATCTCGGCCACGAACCGGGAGCCGGCGGACGCGGCCGCGACCGGCATTCTCCGCGAAGATCTGCTGTACCGCCTGCGCGTGGTGCCGATCAAGCTGCCGTCGCTCCGGCAGCGCACGGAAGACATTCCGCTGCTGGCCCACCACTTTCTCGCGCACTATTGGGGCCGTCACCACGGCGGGACCGAGGCGCAGCCCAAGTTCTCCGACGAAGCGATTGCCTTCCTGCGCACCCGTCCGTGGCGCGGCAATGTGCGTGAACTGCAGAACGTCATCGAGCATCTTGCCGTGCTGGCCGAGGCCGGCAGCATCGTGCGTCCCGACGACATTCCGCTGCACGAGGAGGAGGGTGGCCTGTCCCGCAACGCCGCGGGCTCGGAGAGCGCCTTCCCGCCAAACGTGATGAGCGAGGCGTACCACGCGGCCAAGGAAAAGGTGATCGCGCTCTTCGAACGCGAGTACCTGAGCCGGCTGACGGCCCGCGCGGGCTTCAACATGTCGAAGGCGGCGCGGCTGGCCGATATCGACCGGACCACGCTCTACCGTCTGATGGAGAAGCACGGCATCCGGCGAGACGAACCCGTCGAGACGACCGAGGGGTAGGATGAACCCGCTGCAGCGCTCGAGCGGACCGCACACCCCGCGCTCCTCACAGTCGATCGGCGCCCGGATCGTGACGCCGCCGGGCCTCGAGGCGATCGAAGCCCGGCGTCCAACGCCGCGCCCCGCGCTGCGCAGCGGCATCGTGTGGGCGGCGCTGGCTCGGGCCGTCGACTCGCTGTGTGCGGACGAGGCCCATGTGCGCCCCGTGGGCGTGTCGCGCGAGGTGCTCTCGGACGCGCTCGCCGCCGTCGAAGCAGCCGTCCATCTGGCCTTCGACGGGGCGACTCCGACGATGGGCGCGATTCCAAGCTTCGTCTACGCGAACCGCGTCGCGGGGACACTCCGGAACACCTTTCTGCATGAAGTCGACGCGAATCCGGTGGCCGATTCCCGCGAACTGACGCGCATGCTGATCGCGTTCGAGCGCGTGGAGGAAGCGCTGGAAGCTGATGCGGGACAGCGATTCCTGACCAAGCTCTCGGGGATCGAGGCGCCCAAGCTGCTGGCTGAGGTGGCGCACGACATGCGCTCGCCCTTGGGATCGATCCTCTTTCTGGCCGAGCGGCTCCGCAACGGACAATCGGGTCCGGTCACCACGCTCCAGGCGCGTCAGCTGGGGCTGGTCTACTCAGCCGCGCTCGGCCTGTCGGGACTCGCGAACGACGTCATGGAACTCGCTCGCGGCGGACTGCGCCTGATGGATCCCGAGCCGGTGCCGTTCTCGGTCGCCGATATCATGCAGCAAACGATCAACATCGTGCGCCCGATGGCCGAGGAAAAGGGATTGCTGCTCGAGGCCACCGTGCCAGAACTGGACGGGCGCATCGGCTTTCCCGCGGCGCTCCAGCGCGTACTGCTCAATCTGACAACCAACGCCCTCAAGTTCACCGAGAAGGGATCGGTTCGGCTGGCTGGCGAGCAGATCGACCGGTTGCGGCTCGAGTTTTCGGTCAGCGACACCGGCCGCGGCATTCCACCGGCCGTGATGCACACGCTGTTCGATGCATTCCGCATGCGCGGGCCGAACAGCGACTACTTCTTTTCGAGCGCCGGGCTCGGATTGGCCACCTGCCACAAGCTGATCGCGGCCATGGGCGGCGAACTCAAGGTGGACTCCCTCGTGGACCGCGGCACGCGCTTCAGCTTTCAGCTGGAGCTGCCGTCGGCGATGGGGTAGCGCTGAGGCCGACCCGCCGCCCTACGGCACGACGTTGATGACCGCCACGCCGCGCTTGCCGCTCATGGTCCCGAGCACCTCGGTACGGCCCACGCGCAGTCCCTTGACGTAGCCCGCCGACGACACGGAAATCAGGATCGGGTTGCCAGCGGTGAACGTCACCGTCCCCGACGTCAAATTGCCGCCGCCTTTGCCGACCAACTTGAACGCAACCTTGACCGAGTCGCCGACTCGGAGGTCGCTCGAATCGGGGGTGAAGACGATCGACTCGAGCCGCTGGTCGTCGGTCAGCACGCCGAGCGGGCCGAACGGGTCGCAGGCGGCGAGCGCGACCGCCAGGACGCCCACCGCCAGACAGGAATGGCGCCGTGTCATCGGACGCCCTCCCCGACGAAGCGCAGGCGGACCAATCGTCCACCGGCCAGCGCGCGGTTGTGGTCTGCGACGCGCGCCGAATCAGCGGCGTACTGGAGCCGAAGCTCCCGATTCCGGCGCACATTCTCGGTGCTCGGGAAGGCCACAGGGGACTCGTAGCTTCGGGAGAACCCCGTGACCGCATACCAGGACCCAAAGCCGAGGAAGCCCACGCCGCCGAGATAGCTGCCCGCAATCATCAGCCGCTGTCCGGAGCCCTTGGGTGACTCGTCGATTGCGGTCTGGTAGTTGGCATTGCTGTACGCGGCCAGAATGCCCCCAACGGCGAGCATCCAGATCCCTCGTGTGATACGATCGCGCTTGGTCACTTCATCAACGCGGTTGAAGGTCACCGTTTCTGGCAGGAAGCGGGGCGTCGTCGGCATGGCGAGTCGGCGGTCGTTGCTGGCCGAGAGGACCTCGACCTCGGCGCGCCGCCGGGCAAAGCCGGCGACCTCACTCCCGGGCGCCCGGGCCTCGAGGATCATCTCCCACATGCCCGCCGAGATCGGCTGTCCGCGAACGTTCCCGTCCCAGCGCGCCACCTGTCCCTCTTCGCCACGCCACGCCACCAACGTGTCCGTCGACCCTGTGCGCAGGAGCAGGAATCGCATCTGGGCACTGTAGCGGCGCTCGGTCGGCGGAACCTCGAACGTATAGTCGATCCGCGCGGCACTATCGAGGCCGGGCACGAACTCGAGCGGAGCGAGCTCGAAGGCGTTCAGCAGCGGGACCCGGGTGCGGGCCCGACGCCACGCGTCGAGCAGCTCTGCGCTGTGCGTGACCGGATCGGGGCGAAGCGTGGGATCGGTCACGACGGCCAACTCGAGCGCCTTCGACGCATCACTGTCGCGCTTGAGGCGGAAGAGGGCAAAGCCGCGATACAAGAGCGCGACCGCGCGGTCGGGCGAGGTCAGCGTGGGGCGGTCGGCAATACGCGCCAGATCGGACGCGGCCGCGTCGAAACGTCCCGACTGGTAGGTCTGGATGGCCCGCCTGAGCTCGGCATCGAGCGCAAACTGGGCGTGCGCGGCACGGGGCAGTGCGACGCCGAGGAGCACGAGGGTGAGGACGCGCGCGAGGTGGATCACGGAACGATGATGAAGTTGTTGCTGCGTGCCGTGTCTGGTTCCGTCGCGCTCACCGCACGCAACTTGTAACAGGTACCCGGGAAGCAGGTCAGATCGATCGAGATGCCGCTGAAGGTGGCGACGCCCGCGACGGCGTTCAGCGTGGTCGTTCCGCTCAAGACGGCCGTGTTACCCGGCGGCCGCGAGTCGAACTCGAGCGTGACCGCCTGCGAGAAGGTGGTGGCCACATTGCCCATCGAATCGGTCACGGTGGCGGCGAGCGGCGGATTGAATGGCACGGTCGCCGAGTTGGTACCCGGCGCCTGCGAGAACACGATCTTGCGCGGCGTACCGTGCGTGACGGCAAAGACATTGGTGACGGCAGTCGTCAGCGTCCGACCCGGCGAGTTGGCCTGCAGCGTGAAGTTGGTGGCGGTCGCCTTGATGCGGAGCGAGTCAAAGCGTGCAACGCCGTTTCGGGCGGTGACCGTCGCGTTGACCGGCTGCGTGTTCACACCGGTCAGGACCTGGAGCAGCACGAGCCCCGAGTCGTTGGCGACCGTGTTTCCCGTGGCATCCTGCACGAGCACCTGGGGCGGCGGCACCATGATCTCGCCGGCGATCACCGTGGAGGGCTGGACGCTGAAGGCGAGCTTGGCTGCCGCGCCGACCGCGACCGCGAAGGGGACGCTGACCGCGCCGGTGAGCCCGCGCGAGGTGGCAATGATGCGGAAGCTGGACGCAGCGCGCTTGAGCACGAGCGGGCCGAAGGTGGCCTCGCCAAAGGCCGTCTGCACGACCGTTTGTCCGAGCAGCGTGTCGCGCGGGTCGGTCGAGTCGAGCGACAGGGCAATGTCGACGCCGTTGCGCAGCACGGCATTGGCGCCCGACGTGTCGACGATGCGGACCTTGAAGCCGAAGGGCACCCCCGCCACGATGCTGGACGGTTGGCTCTGGAAGGAGAGCCGGTCGCCCGCGGGCAGGAATGGATCGACGGCAGACACCTTGGTGCACCCGAGGAACGATGCCGCGAGTGCACCGAGGGCGACCACGAACTGTCGGGTGCTGGCGGGACGACGCGTCCCGAAGGGTCGAGAAATGCTCACGAGGGCCATGAAAGAGTAAACAAATGACGGGCCGCACAACATCGTCCCACCGGCAAACTAGGGACGAGCGAGCGACCATTCCAGCACGAGATAGGCGTACACCGGTTGGCGGATGAGCGATCCAATCCGCCACGTGACGGAGGTCACGGGAGGAAGCGCCTGGCGCACCACCCTACCAGAGCAGGATGCGTGCCGCGTCAGGCGATGCCGGATCGAGCGGCGACGAGCAGCCGCTCGGCAAAGCGATCCACTTCATCACGCGTCGTGTACACATTCGGCGTCACACGCAGTCCGTGGAACTCTTCGTGCACGATCGCCACGGTGACAATGCCGTACTTCGCCTGCAACCACTGTTGGAGTTTCGGCGTCTCGATCCCCTCAATCTGCACCAGGGCAATGGCGCCGGCGCGCTCGCCGTCGAGCGGGGTCAGCACCTTGATGCGCGGGTTCTCTGCCGTCACCCGCTTGGCCCACCGGTCCCGCAGCCAACGAAGCCGGGCGACCTTCCGCTCGGCGCCGATGCCACGGTGAAAGGCGAGCGCCACGCCGATGGCATTGTGATTGCCGGCCGGATGCGTGCCGATCTCCTCATACTTCCGAATATCGGCATCTTGGCCCTTGTTGCCGGCCATGAGCGGCCAAAGCGCCGGAATCTTGTCGCGACGCACGTACAGGAACCCGGTGCCGATGGGGGCGGTGAGCCACTTATGGAGGCTCGTCCCGTAGTAATCAACGCCCAGCTGGTCGCGGGTGAACGGGAAGTGGGCGTAGGCGTGCGCGCCGTCGACGAACACCTGGATGCCGAGCGGCCGACAGCGGTCCACCAGCTTCTTCACCGGCAGGATCTGACCGGTGAGGTTGGTGATGTGGGTGACCTCGAGGACCTTGGTGCGCGGGGTGACCGCGCTCATGAACTGCTCGACGACATGATCGTCGCTCGACGGCACCTTGAACGAGACCGTCTTGAGCACGATGCCGTCGCGCCGCACGCGCTGGTCCCAGGCATTCAGCATGCGGCCGTAGTTCTGGTTCGAGACGATGACCTCGTCGCCCTTCTGCAGGTCGAGGCCGAAGATCATGATCTCGTTGGCCTCGGAGGCGTTGCGGACGATCGCCATCTCTTCGGGATCACACCCGAAGTCGGCCGCGATATCGCGCCGGACATGCTCGAGCCGTGGCTCCAGCGTTTGCCACATGTCGATGGTCGGAATCCCGTTCGAGAAGCGCAGGTCGCGGATCATCGCGTCGAGCACGTGCGTGGGCGCCGGACTGACGCCGCCATTGTTCAGGTTGATGCGTGCCCGGTCCACGTCGAACGCCGACTGGATGAGCGTCCAGTACCCTTCGTCGTCTGCCAGCGAGATCGGGGCACGGCCCGCACCCCCGGCGGTCGCATCGAAGAGGCGCGGAAAAGCGTCGGCGCGGAGCGCGGGGACGGCGAGGGCGGCGCCTGAGAGGCGCGTGACGAACGAACGACGAGTCGTCATCGACCAGATACTCCAATGCATGGGTGGGGCGCCGCGGCGCGGACCATCACACAATGTCGGGCCTGCGGGTGTGCTCGGCCAGAGGGCGAGGCCCTAGATTGGAAGGATGGCCACCCTTGTAGCTCCCTCAGACGCGGTTCCGACGTCGGCCCCCACGCGGCCCGTCGAGTCCCGCGACCCCGCCACGGGTGCGGTGTGGCAGTCGTTTCCTGCGCCGTCGACGGCCGACATCGTCCGCGCGGTGGAGCGCGCACGCGCCGCGCAGGTGGAGTGGGCAGCGCGCTCGATCACGGACCGAGCCGCCGTGCTGAAGCGGTTCCGCGCGGTCCTGTTCGCGCGGCGGCACGAGGTGGCGTCGGTGGTGAGCCGCGAGAACGGCAAGCCGGTGGTCGAGGCGTTGATGGCCGAGGTGTTTGTCGCGCTCGAGTACGCCCAGTACTACGCGGGCCTCGCTCCCAAACGGCTCCGGCCGCACGTGGCCCCGTCACGCACGATGGGCACGATGCTCAAGAAGGTGACGATCGAGTACCACCCGCACGGCGTGGTCGGGGTGATCGCGCCGTGGAACTACCCGTTCCAGTTGGCGGCCGGCGCGATCCTGCCCGCCCTCGTTGCGGGCAACGCGGTCGTGCTCAAGCCATCGGAGTTCACGCCCTCGAGCGGCGTGCTGCTGGGGGAGCTGCTGGTCGAGTCCGGGCTGCCGACCGGGGTGCTGCAGGTGATTCCGGGCGACGGCTCGGCCGGCGCCGCGCTGATTCAGGCCGGGGTCAACCGGGTGCACTTCACGGGTAGCGTTGCCACGGGGCGGAAGGTGGCTGCGGCCTGCGGCGCCTTGCTCGTTCCGTGCGGGCTGGAGCTGGGTGGCTCCGATGCGGCGCTCGTGTTCGCCGACGCCGACCTCGAGCGCGCGGCGCGCGGCCTCGTGTGGGGACGGTTCAGCAATGCCGGGCAGACGTGCGTGGCGCCCAAGCGGATTTTCGTCGAGCACCAGGCGTTCGATGCGTTTGCCGCGCATTTTGCCCGGGAGGTTCAAGCGCTGACGGTCGGCGCCGCGACGGTCGCGGGAGCGGAAGTGGGGCCGCTGATCCGTCCCGAGGCCGTGACGGTGCTCGAGGCGCAGCTCGCCGACGCGATGGCAGGCGGCGCCAAGGTGCTCGCTCGCGCCGCGGCTCCCGCGGGCCGAGGGGGGTTCTTCCCGCCGACCGCCGTCGTGAACGTGACGCCGGACATGCGCGTGATGCGCGAGGAGACGTTCGGTCCGCTCGTCCCGCTCTTCCCGGTATCCAGCGAGGCGGACGCCATCGCGCGCGCGAACCAGAGCGACTTCGGGCTCTCCGCGAGCGTCTGGACCGGGAGCGCCGAGCGCGGCCGGCGGGTCGCGGCGCAGCTGCACGCGGGTACGGTGGCGGTCAACGACGCGGTGCTGGTCGCCGGCATGTCGAATGTGCCCCATGGCGGGGTGAAGCAGAGCGGGATGGGCCGGAGCCACGGCGAGCTGGGGTTGATGGAGTGCGTCGAGCCGCGCGCGATCATCACCGACCGGATCATGTCGCCCAAGCAACCGTGGTGGTATCGCTACGGACCCGCATACGACGACATGGCCGATGCATTTCTCACGGCGATGCACGCGCCGAGCTGGACGGATCGCGTGCAGGTGCTCGGCCGCATGTTTCGTGGACTGCGAGGCGGCTGATGACAGCGATCGTGCTGGCGCTCGACGCGGTGCTGCGCTTCCTGCAGCCGACGCTCTTCGCGACGGCGGTGGGTCTGGGGCTCGTGTGCACCGTGGATTGGCTGGTCCGGACGCGTCGGATCGGTCCGTTCTCGCCGGTCGCACGCTTCTTCCGCACCACGATCGATCCCCTGATGCTGCCGATCGAACGGCGCATCGTGAAGGCGGGCGGCGTCCCGTCACACGCGCCGTGGTGGTCGCTCGCGGCGGTGGTGATCGGCGGCATTGTCGGGCTGAGCCTGCTCGAGTTCGTGCGCGACCAGCTGGCGATGCTGGCGTTCGCGGCGAGCTCCGGCGGGAGCGTGCTGTTCGGGCTCGCGATCCGGTGGACCTTCGCGGTCGTGCGCTTCGCCCTGCTCTGGCGCGTGATTGCGTCGTGGGTCGGTGGCAACCCGTATGCCAGACTCTGGCGTTGGGCGTTCGTGATCACGGAACCGATGCTCGCGCCGCTCCGTTCCATCCTGCCAGCGGTCGGGCCGTTTGATATCTCGCCGATTGCGGCGTACTTCATTCTCGGCTTGCTGGAGAGCTTCATCGTGCGGTAGTGCCGGAACAAGCAGGTCCTTCGCTGCGCTCAGGACGACGGCGGGGCTGGATGGGCTCACAGCCAATCATTATGTTTGTCCGACAACTGATACTCGTGGCGATTTACCGGCAACTTGCGGCCACGTTAAAAATTCCGCTAAAGCGCCGAGCCCGGCGCTCCCATGAGCCCCCGGGCTTTTTCGTTTATCCCGTATCTGATGCCTCGCGCCGACGTCCGCCCGTTCCGCGTTTCGTTCGAGTTCTTTCCGCCGCGTACGGCGGAAATGGAGGAATCGCTCTGGCACGCGATCCAGCGACTCGCACCGTTGTCGCCGTGGTTCGTCAGCGTCACGTACGGCGCCGGGGGCGGCACACGCGAGCGGACGCATCGCACGGTGCATCGCATCCTCACCGAGACATCGCTCGCTCCGGCGGCCCATCTCACCTGCGTGGGGGCCTCGCGCGCCGAAGTCGACGCCGTGGCGGACGACTACTGGAACGTGGGCGTGCGCCATGTGATGGCGCTGCGTGGCGACCCGCCAGCCGGCGAAGCCTCGTACACACCGCACCCCGGCGGGTACGCCTACGCGACCGACCTGATCCGCGGCCTGCGCCAGCGGCACGATTTCGAGGTCTCCGTGGCCTGCTTCCCCGAGGGCCATCCGCAAGCGACCTCGTTCGCGGCCGACCTCGACAACCTCAAGCGCAAGGTGGACGCGGGGGCGACCCGGGCCATCACGCAGTTCTTCTTCGACAACACGATCTTTCTCCGCTTCCAGGAACGGGTGGCGCGCGCCGGCATCGCGATTCCCATCCTGCCGGGCCTGATGCCGGTCACCAACTTCGTCCAGACGGTCAAGTTCGCGAAGATGGCCGGCGCGAGCGTCCCGGCCGAGCTGGGCTGGAAGTTCGAGGGACTCGAGCACGATCCGGAAACGCGGAAGCTGGTGGCCGCGACGGTAGCGGCGGAGCAAGTGCACGGACTCGTGGCTGAGGGCGTCAGCGACTTCCACTTCTACACGCTCAACCGCGCCGACCTCACCTTCGCCATCTGTCACCTCCTCGGCCTGCGCCCACGCGTGGAGTCGCCCACGGTGGCGGGCGCCGCCACGTCATGATGCGTCACGCGCACGGGCACGACAGCTCCGAGGACGCCGTCGAACTGCCGGCCGAGTTCGTGCCACCCGTCTTGCCGTCGCGCACCGCCGCCGAGCGGGTGGCCGCGCGTGAGGCGCGCAACGCGAAGCTGACGGACGCACTGCGCACGCGCATTCTCGTGCTCGACGGCGCGATGGGCACGATGATCCAGCGCTACCGGCTCGATGAGTCGGCCTACCGCGGCGAACGGTTCCAGTCGTGGCACAAGGATCTTCGCGGCAACAACGACTTGCTCGCCATCACCCGGCCGGCGGTCGTCCGGGACATCCACGCGGCCTACCTCGCTGCGGGGGCCGACCTGATCGAGACCAACAGCTTCAACGCCAACGCGATCTCGATGGCCGACTACGGCATGGAGTCGATCGCGCGCGAACAGTAGGAGACGGCCGCCCCGGTGGCACGCGATGTCGCCGATGCCTTCGAGTCGCGCGACCCGTTGCGTCCACGCTGGGTGGCCGGCGTGCTCGGCCCCACGTCGCGCACCGCGTCCATCTCGCCGGACGTGAACGACGCCGGCGCGCGCAATGTGACGTTCGACGAACTGATGATCGCCTACGTCGATGCGACGCACGGCCTGCTCGACGGCGGCGCGGACGTGCTGCTCATCGAGACGATCTTCGATACGCTGAATGCGAAGGCGGCGATTGCCGCGGTCGAGGTCGCGTTCGAGGAGCGCGGCGAGCGCGTGCCGATCATGATCTCCGGCACGATCACCGACGCCAGCGGGCGTACGCTGTCGGGCCAGACGACCGAGGCGTTCTGGCACTCGGTTGCGCACGCGCGCCCGCTCACGGTGGGGCTCAACTGCGCGCTCGGCGCCAAGGACCTGCGGGCCTACGTGCAGGAGCTCTCGCGCGTGGCGGACTGCTTCGTGACGGTGCATCCCAACGCGGGGCTGCCGAACGAGATGGGCGGCTACGACGAGGCGCCGGACTACACGTCGAGCATCCTGCGGGAGTTCGCGCAGGCCGGCCTCGTCAACGTGGTGGGTGGGTGTTGTGGCACCACGCCGGAGCACATTGCCGCCATCGCGCGCGCGGTGGCCGGCATGCCCACGCGTGCGATCCCCGACATCGCGCCGCGGCTCCGGCTGTCCGGCCTCGAGCCGGTGACGATCGGGCCCGACTCGAACTTCGTGAACATCGGCGAACGGACCAACGTGACCGGCTCGGCCAGGTTCGCGAAGCTGATCCTCGCGGGAGACTACGACGCCGCGCTCGAGGTGGCCAGGCAACAGGTGGAGAACGGCGCGCAGCTCCTCGATGTCAACATGGACGAGGGGATGCTCGACTCGCAGGCCGCGATGACGCGCTTCCTCAACCTGCTGGCCGCGGAACCCGCGATCGCGCGCGTGCCGGTGGTGGTGGACTCGTCCAAGTGGTCGGTGATCGAGGCCGGGCTCAAGTGCCTGCAAGGCAAGGGCATCGTCAACTCGATCTCGCTCAAGGAGGGCGAAGCGGAGTTCCTGCGTCAGGCGCGGTTGGTGCGGCGCTATGGCACGGCCGTGATCGTGATGGCGTTCGACGAGCAGGGGCAGGCCGATACCGTCGAGCGGAAGGTGTCGATCTGCACGCGCGCGTACCGGTTGCTCGTGGACGTGGTGGGGTTCCCCCCCGATGACATCATCTTCGATCCCAACATCTTCGCGATCGCGACGGGTATCGAGGAGCACAACGGCTACGGCGCCGCCTTCATCGAGTCGATCTCGCGGATCAAGGCCACGCTGCCGCACGCGAAGATCTCCGGCGGCGTGAGCAACGTGTCGTTCTCGTTCCGCGGCAACAATCCGCTGCGCGAGGCGATCCACGCCGTCTTCCTGTACCACGCCGTGAAGGCCGGCATGGACATGGGGATCGTGAACGCGGGGGTGATTCCCCTCTACGCCGACATCCCGCCGGCGCTGCTCGAGCGCGTCGAAGACGTGGTGCTCAACCGGCGCCCCGATGCCACCGAGCGGCTGATCGAGGTGGCCGAGTCGGTGAAGGGCGAGGTGCAGAAGAAGGCGGTCGATCTGAGCTGGCGGCAGGGCCCGGTGCACGAGCGACTCTCGCACGCGCTCGTGCATGGCATCACCGACTTCATCCTCGACGATACCGAGGAGGCGCGGAAGCTGGCTGAACGCCCGATCGAGGTGATCGAGGGGCCGCTCATGTCGGGGATGAACGTGGTGGGCGACCTGTTCGCCACGGGCAAGATGTTCCTGCCGCAGGTGGTGAAGTCGGCGCGCGTGATGAAGCGCGCGGTGGCGCACCTGATTCCGTACATCGAGGCGGAGAAGCTGGCCAAGGCCGACACGCGCGCCAAGGGCAAGGTGCTCATGGCCACGGTCAAGGGCGATGTGCACGACATCGGCAAGAACATCGTGGGCGTCGTGTTGCAGTGCAACAACTTCGAGGTGATCGACCTGGGCGTCATGGTGCCCGCCGCGCGGATCCTCGAAACGGCGCGCACGGAGCGCGTGGACATGATCGGACTCTCGGGGCTCATCACGCCGAGCCTCGAGGAGATGGCGTTCCTCGCGGGCGAGATGCAGCGTGACGGGTTCACCATGCCGCTCCTGATTGGCGGGGCGACGACGAGCAAGGCGCACACGGCCATCAAGATTGCACCGCACTACACGGGACCCGTGGTGCACGTGACCGACGCCTCGCGGGCGGTGGGCGTGGCCGGTTCACTCGTGAGTGATGCGCTCAAGGAGCAGTTCGTGGCGGATCTGGCCACGGAGTACCAGGCGGTACGCGATGCGCGCGCCGACCGCGCCACCAAGGCGCCGCGCCAATCGCTCCTTGCTGCGCGCGCGAACCGCGCGCCGATCGACTATCGCGCCACGGTGCCCCCCGTACCGACGTTCACCGGCGTGCGCACCTTCGACGACGTGCCGCTCGCCGAGCTGGTGCCGCGCATCGACTGGACGCCCTTCTTCCAGACATGGGAGCTGGCCGGGCACTATCCGGACATCCTGCGCGATCCGGTGGTTGGCGATGCCGCGCGCAACCTGTTTGCCGACGCACAGGCGATGCTCGCGACAGTGGTGGCGGAGCAGTGGCTGCGCGCCCGCGCGGTGGTCGGCTTCTGGCCGGCCAACTCCGACGGCAGCGAAGACATCACGCTCTTTGCCGACGCGTCGCGCACCACGCCGCTGGCCACCGTGCACACGCTGCGCCAGCAGATGATCAAGGGCGATGGTCGCCCGAACTGGGCGCTCGCCGATTTCGTTGCCCCGGTCGTGACGGGCGTTGCCGACTGGTTCGGCGCCTTCGCGGTCACCACCGGACTCGGGCTCGACGAGAAGGTGGCGGAGTTCGAGGCCGACAAGGACGACTACTCGTCGATCATGATCAAGGCGCTCGCGGACCGGTTGGCCGAAGCGTTCGCCGAGCGGATGCACGAGCGCGTGCGGCAGGAGTTGTGGGGCTACCAGCCCGATGAGGCGCTCGACAACGAGGCGCTGATCAAGGAGAAGTATCAGGGAATTCGCCCGGCACCGGGCTATCCGGCCTGTCCGGATCACACCGAGAAGGGGACGCTGTTCACCTTGCTCG
>JANMLN010000011.1:0-9736 GCA_031372565.1 Gemmatimonadota bacterium
GGCACACCGGTGCGCGCGCCGTCGTGACCTGACCAAACGGGCAGTTCGCGCCTTGCGGTCGCGCGGTCCGAACGGAATTGTTCGGAGAGTCGGTCGCACACCCCCGGGAGGCCCGCGTGAAGCCAGCACGTCAGCTGCGCAAGCAGTACGTCAACGAGAAGTACCCGCAAGTCACCCTGCGCTTCGAGGATGGCCACGAGATCCACATTCCCAAGGGGGAAGGACGGGTCTTCGACTGCTGGTTTGGCGAGAAGGTCGTGATCCTCGCGGTGTGGGATCCGACCTCGTCCGACCGCGAATTGGTGGAGCGCCGCCCGGCCGACGCATTCGACAACGAGAAGCCCACGGCATGAGCGCACGCGGGCCCTCGGGTCGCGCGGGGAAGGTGGGCCGACGTGCTGCACTAGCACGCCGTGTACGCTCGGCTGTGGCGTACCTCGCGGTGCTGCTCGCCCCTGCGATGCTCGGCGCGCAGCGGCCGGCTCGCCAAGCCGCCACAGCCCCCGCTCCCGTGCTCGCACGCGCCGACACCGCCGCGCTGCATCGCACGCTCGACTCGATCGCCGAGCGTCACCGCGGCGTGGTCGGCTACGCGATCGTCAATCTCGAAACCGGCGAGCGCCTCACGCGCCGGGGCGACGAGACCTTTCCCACCGCCTCGCTCATCAAGGTGCCCGTCATGGTCACGGTCTTCGACCTCGTGGCCAAGGGCGAGCTCTCGCTCGACGATCCGCTGACCCTGCTCAAGATCGACAAGGTCGGAGGCACCGGCGTGCTGCACCTGTTCAAGTCGGGGCTCATGCTCACGGTGCGCGATGCCACCGCGCTCATGATCGCCGTCTCCGACAACACGGCCACCAACCTGTTGCTTGACCGGATCCTGATCCGGCGTGTGTGGGACAAGATGGAGGCGCTCGGCCTCATGCACACCAAGGTGCATCACAAGGTCAGCACCTGGGCCTCGAGCGTGGCGCCCGACTCCACGAAGAAGTACGGCCTGGGGGTCACCACGCCGAACGAGATGGCGCGCCTCTTTGCGTTGATGGCCGACGGCAAGACGGTGAATGCGGCCGCCGACAGCGCCATGCTCGCCATGCTCGACGACAACCAGGACAGCGAGCTGCTGCAGCGCTACGTCAGTGACGTGCGCGCGCCCCACAAGACGGGGGCCGTGGATGCCTCGCGCACCGAGTGCGCCATCTTCTACCTGCAGTCGCGCGTGGTAGCCTGCGCCTTCACCAAGGAGAACCAGGACCAGCGCTGGCTCGTGGATAACGAAGCGCAGCTTACGTTGGGCGCGATCGGTCGTGCGGTGGTGGGCGCATGGCCGCGCAAGCCGAAGCCGGTGGGAGCGTCGTGAGCGGCGCGCCGGTGCGCGTGCTGCCGCACATCGCCGCGGCGCTCGCCGCAGGGCGGCCGGTCGTCGCGCTCGAGAGTTCGGTCATCGCGCAGGGCCTCCCGATCCCGGCCAACGCCGAGTGCCTCGAGCGCATGACCGGTGCCGTTGAGCGGGGCGGGGCAGTGCCGGCCGTCGCGGCGGTGGTGCGCGGCGTGCCGACCTTCGGACTCGACGACGCAGAACGCGCCCGCTTCCTCGAGCGCGATGGCGTGCACAAGGTCGCCGCGCGCGACTTGGCCTTCGCGATGGTGCACGGCCACGATGGCGCCACCACGGTAGCCGCCACCCTCGCCCTCATGCCGCTCATCGGCATTGATGTCTTTGCCACGGGCGGTATCGGCGGCGTGCATCGCGAGCCGGCTTTCGACGAGTCGGCCGACCTCGTGGAGCTCTCCCGGACGAGCGCGATCGTCGTCTGCGCGGGCGCCAAGGCGATTCTCGACTTGCCGGCGACGCTCGAACGGCTCGACACGCTCGGCGTCGCGGTGGTGGGTTACCGCACCGACGAGCTCCCGGGCTTCTTTGCCGCACGCACCGGGCTCCGGCTGTCACAGCGGGTCGACCGGGCGCACGACATCGCGCGGGCCTTTCGCGCCCACCGATCGCTCGGCCGGCCCGGCGCCATGCTCGTCGTGCAGCCCGTGCCCGACGGCCAAGGACTCGACCGCGAATCGGTCGATGCCGCGATCGCCGAAGCGCTGCACGAGGCGCGCAGCGCAGAGATCACGGGGGCGGCCGTCACCCCCTTTCTCCTCGCCGCCGTTCAACGTGCCACTGGCGGACGGTCGCTCGCGGCGAATCTTTCCCTGTTGGAACAGAACGCCTCCCTTGCCGCCGAGATTGCCGTAGCCTTGCGTACCCTGTAGCGCCAGCCCGTCCGGGTGCCGCCGGCGCCCGCAGCCGCCGTTGTCCGCGCCGCACCCTGCTGCATAGCTTTCCCTGCAGTCGCCATGGGACCCTTGGGGAGGATCGAGCGATGTCGTCGAATTTCCTGAGCCCTGAAGAGTACGACGAGCGAGCGCACCAGCTCTACAACGAGGGCGACTACGATGGCGCCCTCGAGGTGCTGCGCGAGGGCCTCGGCATCTATCCGGGCGCCGTGGAGCTGCATATCGGTGTCGGGTACGCCCGCCTCGCCCGCGAAGAGTACGCCTGGGCGCGCCGCGCCTTCGAGGAGTCGCTCGTCCTCGATGGTGAGCACGAAGACGCCCTCGCTGGCTTGGGCGAAACGATGCTCCGCTTCGGCCAGCCGGAGGTCGCGCTGGCCACCTTCCGCAAGACGCTGGAACTGGGCTTCCAGGACGATCTCGACCTGATGCTCCAGATCGGCCGCGCCCTCTTCCGCGATGGCCTGGCGGAGGAGTCGCGCGAGTTCTTCGAGATCGCCGTGCAGCAGGCCCCCGACAACGCCGAAGCGGTCGCGCTGGTGGGCTACACGCAGCACCGCATGGGCGAAGACGAGGTGAGCATCGCCACGCTGCGCCGTGCGCTCCAGCTCGACTCCGATCACGCCGAGGCGCGCATCTACCTCGCCAATCTCCTGTACGATCGCGGCGAGTACGAGGCGGCGCTCTACCACCTCGATCGCACCGTCCCCGACGACCACTGGGACGAACTCGGCATCTGGCGCCTGATGGAACTCAAGCAGTCCATCTATCGCCTCAAGGAATCCGATCGCGAACTCGGGCCCTGGCAAGACCGCCTGGCCGAACTCGCGGGCGAGCCCGATGACATCGGCGAGATGCTCGCGGACATCGAGCAGCGCTTCGCCGACGAACTCGAGCGCGAGCAGCGCGGCCAGCTCGAACTCTTCGGCGCGCTGCTCGGCGAGCTCGCCGAGAAGCAGGCCGCCGTCGATAACCGCCACGAGGTCGCCACGCGCGAGGGCCGCGCCGTGACCGGCACGTGGGAGGAGATCGTGCGCCAACTGCGCGATGCCAACGCCGCGTTCACCGGGCGCTCGTTGCACGAGTTCATGCAGACCGAGGCGCGCCGCCATCACTCCCTCACGGGGGTGAAGATCTCGAGCACCGACTACGAGAGCTTCATTCGCGGCAGTGCCAACGCGGGGCTCCTCCGCATCGTGAAGTGACCGGCGCCGATCGCGGCGATCGCGTGCCGCAGGTGCGCCCTTCCATGCCCACGCCATGCGGCGACGTGGATGTGGTGTTGCAGGGGGCGCGTCACGACACGGATGGGGTGAGCCTCGCGGCCGTTGCGCTCATCGGCGCGCTGGCCGTCGGACTCGGGTGGCTCGGCTGGCACACGTTCACCACCGGATGACCGGCGCCGCCACGCCGCTCGACGTGCGGCGCACCGTCTTCGACAACGGCCTCACCCTGCTCGTCCGACGCGATGCGGCGGCGCCGGTCGTCGGCATCGTCACCTGGGTGAAGGCCGGCTACTTCGACGAGACCGACGACGTCGTCGGCATCGCGCACGTCCTCGAGCACATGTACTTCAAGGGGACGCCGCGCCTCGGCCCCGGCGAGATCGCCAAGGCCACCAAGGCCGCCGGCGGCGTGCTCAACGCGGGCACGATCTACGATCACACCGCGTACTACACCACGCTGCCGTCGAGCGGCCTCGATGCCGGTCTCGACATCCAGTTCGACGCGTACGCGCACTCGGTGATCGACGCCGGCGAGCTCGCGCGCGAACTCGAGGTCATCATTCAGGAAGCCAAGCGCAAAGCCGACAATCCCGGTGCCGTCACCACCGAGACGCTCTACGAGCTGCTGCACGATCGGCATCGCATCCGGCGCTGGCGCATCGGGCGCGAGGCGGGACTGCGCACCTTCGATCGCGCCATGGTCGAGCGGTTCTACCGGACCTGGTACACGCCGTCGAACACGCTGCTCGCCATCGTCGGTGACGTCGACGAAGACGCCATCATCGCGCAGGTCGCGCGGCGCTGGGGCACGCTCCCCGACAGCCGCGCCCCTCGCGACTGCGGGCCGCGCGACACCGCTGCGAACGGCTTCCGCTGGCGCGAGCTCGATGGCGATGTTGCCCAGGGGCACGCCGCGATCGGCTGGCGCGCCTGCGGCGTGCACGATGCCGACGCGCCCGCGCTCGACGTCGCCACCACCATCCTCGCTGGCGGACGCGGCTCGCGCCTCTACCGTGCCGTGCGCGATCGCGGGCTGGCGAGCAGTGTGGGCGCGTACCACTACACCCCCGACGACCTCGGCCTCATGGTCGTCTCGATGGAAGGTCCCGGCGCCGAACTGCGCGCGGCGGTCGAGGCATCGTGGGCCGAGGTCGCGGCGCTGCGCGAGCACGGCGTGACCGGGCGCGAAGTGCTGCGCGCCCAGCGACTGCACGATGCGCGCTGGTTGCGTCGCCTCGAGTCCATGGATGGCCAGGCCATGCACCTCGCCGAATGGGAAGCGCTCGGCGGCTGGCAACTCGGCGAGCAGTTTCATGCGAAGCTCATGGCCGTGACCCCGGCCGATGTCCAACGCGCCGTGCAGCGCGCGCTCGATCCGGCCCAGGCGAGCATCGTCGTGTATCGGCCGTCGGCTGAGCCGGTGATTGCCGCCTCGACCGAAGCGGCGCGTGCGGCGCTCGCTGCCGCAGTCGACCGCCGCGCGGCGCTGCCGTCCATCGAGGACGCGCCGTTGCGTGCCGCTGCATCCGGCCTGGTGCGCGCCGATGCCCGCGCGACCGGGCACGTGGCCGTGTTCACGAGTGCGCGCAACGTTCCCGTGCTGGTGGTGCGTCGCCCCGGTGCGCCGATGGTCAACCTCGGTGTCTTCACGCTGGGCGGTGCGCTCGAGGAGCGCGACGAGAACGCCGGCATCACCGCGTTGATGGCGCGCACGCTCGTGCGCGGCACCACCACGCGCGACGCGGCCAGTGTCGCGCGTGCCGCCGAGGAGTTGGGCGGCTCCATCGTGCCGGGGGTGTCGGCCGACAGCGTCGGCTGGACCTTCACCGTGCCCGCGCCGCGATTGGACGATGCCATCGCCTTGCTGGCCGAGGTCGTGCATGCGCCGGCCTTCGCGCACAGCGCGCTGGAGTCCGAGCGTGCCGCGCACCTGGCCGAGCTCGAGGCACAGCGCGATGACATGCACGCGCGCCCCGTGCGCCTCCTCTTCGATGCCGCGTGGGCTGGCCATCCGTACGGCCGCAGCGTGCTCGGTACGGCGGCCTCCGTTGGTGCCGTCACCCCCAGCGCGCTGCACCAGTGGCATGACGCGCGCATCCGGCGCGGCAGCGTGGTGATCGCGGTGGCGGGCGATGTCGAGCCCGAGCGCGTCGCCGCACGGCTCGCCGGCGCGTTCGACGAGCTCTCGCACTCGGCACCCACCGACGCGCCCGACGCGCCGTGGCCAACAACATCGCGCGAACTCGCCGAGTCGCGCGACAAGGCGCAGTCGGCGCTCGCGCTCGCCTATCCGTCGCCGTCGCGACGCGACCCTGCGCGCTTTGCCGCGGCATTGCTCGGCGTGATCGCCAGCGGACTGGGCGGTCGCTTCTTCGATGAGCTGCGGGACCGCCGTTCGCTGGCCTACACCGTGAGCGCCGCGCCGCGCGAGCGACGGCTGGGTGGCGCCTTCGTGTCGTACATCGCGACCGGGCCCGAACGCGAGCACGAGGCGCGCGAGGCGCTGCTGACCGAGTTCGCGCGCCTGCGTCAGGAGCCAGTCACGCGCGACGAACTCGCGCGGGCGCGCGCCTATGCGCTGGGCACGCAGGCGATGCGGCAGCAGAGCGGTGCGGCCGTGTTGGCCGACGCCGTCGATGCCTGGCTGCTGGGCGAAGGACCGGCCGAACTCGACGCGTGGGACGCGCGCATCCGCGCCGTGACCCCCACCGATATTCACGCGCTGGCGAATACCTGGTTCGATGACGCGCGGCTGGTGCAGGGCGTGGTGCGGGGACGCGCGCGCGAGGTCTAGCCGAGCTCGGCGCTCGGTATCGCGCGCGCGTCGCGCCCCTCAGCGCGCCGTCGCGTGCAGCGCGCGGGTGGCGCGCGTCAGCGTTGCCGCCGCCGCACGAAGCCGTCCGCCCGCATCACGCAGGCCACTGATCGCGCCGTAGTCCGCGGCCGGTCCGACGATGACACCGCTCACGGTCTGCGTGCGCGAGGCCCAGGCGAGCACCCCCCACACCGCGCGGGCCTGGGCGCCGTCGCCGAGCACGGCTGGCGCGCTGCGCGGTCCGATCGCCCACGTCGTTCGCGTGCCCCCCAACGCCCTCGGCGGCGCCGCAAGCCACTCGGTCGCCAGTGCGAACTCGCGCTCGAGCGCATCGCCGCCGGAGTTCGCGTCGAAGACCAGCGCCATCCCCCCAGCCGCCGAATCGGCCCAGCGGAACCAGGCCTGCGCCTCGGAGCCGACGCGTACGAGCGGGAGTACGCGCGCGCGCGATCCACCGCGCCGTGTCGCGGTGCGTACCTGTTCGAACCACCGTCGACGCGACGAGTCGGTGCCTGTCCCCGCGAGAGCGGCGGGCTCCATGAACACATAGTCCGGCTGCAGTCGCCGGCTGGCGCGCTCAAGCGCCACCAGCATCCGCTCGCGCGCGGGCCCGTTCGGCGCGTCCTCGCCGAGCACCGGCGTGATGGCCACGAGCGAGGAGTCGTGGCGCTGCTCCTCCAGCACGCGCGCCACGGAGTCGAGCGCCCCGGCCCGCACCGTTGGCGCGATCGTCACGAACACCAGATCGGCCTCCATCGTGTCGGCAAGTGCAAGGTCGGCTCGGAGCGCGGCGGGCGGCGGTGGATGGTCGACCGCCGGGAGCATCGCGAGACCCACGACCAGGTCGCCGCGCGGACGCTCGGTGAGCGGCGCATCGCCAAAGCGGTCGAACGAGTGCTGCAGCGCTGCGGCGCGCGGCACGCTCCAGCCCGCGAGCAGGAGCGCGGTCGCGCACCCGGCGGCCACGAAGCCGCGCGCCGCTGCGCCGATGCCCCAGCGCGGCGGATAGGCGGGCGCGATGGCCGGCAGCCACAGCGCCAAGGGTGACGAGAGCCCCGCCGGTCCGACCAGCGTCGCGAGCGCGAGTCGCAGCGCCGGTTCACTCCAGGTCGGTGTGGTGGCACCAGCGCCGTGCGTGCCGAGGGCGCTGGCCCACGCGGCGGCAGCCAGGGCACTGTTCCAGAGCGCGATGGGCACTCCAGCCAGTGGGGCCGCAAGCCGCGCGACCACCGCCCACGCGGCCTGCAGCGCAAAGAGGGTGAGTGCCAGCGGCCAGAACCACCAGATGCCGTCCGCCACGCGCGCCGTGAGCACCGACCCGGAGGCCATGGCCACCAGCGCCCCCGGAATCAGGAAGAGGCCGGCCAGCGCCGTCACCAGACGAAAGAGGCGATCCCGCGCCGGTGTGCGGGCAATGGCGCCGGCGAGCGACACATTCCACAGGATGAGCGCTGCGCCTGAGGCGGCAAGGGCGATGGTGGCGATGTTCACGTGCGTGTCCTCGCCGCGCCTGACAGCCGCCGTCCCCCCGCGCCGGCGGCGCCGGGGCGCCACGCCGTGCGGAGTGCGGTCACTCTAGAACATGCTCATCGCGAGGAAGCTGCGGAGCGAGTCGTTGGTCGAGCGCAGTCGGTGCGAGAGCAGGCGCGTGCAGGACCAGAGCACCTTGTAGGCGATCTCGCGATTGAAGTCGAGCAGCAGTTCGAAGTCCGATCGGCTGATGGTCAGGCACCTGCAGCCACCGTGCGAGATGGCATCAGTCGAACGCTCGCTCCGGTCGAAGACGGACATTTCGCCGAACAGCGCTCCGGCCTTGAGAATCGCCAACGCCTCCTCGCCACTGCCGGGGATGGTGCGGCTGATGCGCACTTCGCCCTGGAGGATCAGAAACAGGCGATTGCCGGCTTCCCCTTCGCGGAAGACGTAGTCGCCGCCCTCGAAGCTCATCTCACGGCACACTTCTGCCACGCGCTCCAGTTCCCCGTCGTCGAGGTCCTTGAAGATGGCGACGTTCTTGAGCAGATCGGAGACAGCCGACATGGTCCCCCTCGAAGCGGTGAGCACCCTTCCAAACGAAGGTTAGGACGAAGTGGTGAGGCTCGCAAGGCACGACGCCCCATTAGCTTGCAGCCATGCTGAGGGCCGTGCTGCGCGCCATCCCGAATCTGGTGTCGCTCTCCCGGCTGGCGCTCGCGGCGGCGTTCACCATCACCGAAGTGCCGCAGACGCGCGCCGCCATCGTGCTCGGGGCTGCGCTGACCGACGTCCTCGACGGCTGGATCGCCCGGGCCATGCGAGCACAGTCGCGGAGTGGCGCTCTGATCGACCCAATCGCCGACCGGGCCTTCATGGCGGTGGCGATGTTCACGGTGCTCATCGACGGCATGATCTCGCCCATGGAGTGCTTTCTCGTGCTCATGCGTGATATCGCGACCGTGATCGGCTACTTCGTGGCCAAGCTGTCGCCCTCGCTCAAGAAGGTCACGTTCAAGGCACGCGTCTCGGGCAAGATCACCACCGGCCTGCAGCTCGTCACGCTCATCGCGGTGCTCCTCCGGCCCGCATGGGTGGCGGGTCTGACCGTCGGCACCGCCGTGGTCTCGCTCTGGGCCATTGCCGACTACACCTGGGCGCTGGCGCGAGCTCGCGCTCGGCAGGCGGCCCCGTGAAGCGCGCGCTGATACTTGCCAGCCTCCTCGTGCCGCCTGCGAAGCTCGCGGCACAACGCCCGGACGGACTCGGGGGGCGCACCGAGCTGCGACTGGACGTGCGACCGCTCAACGCCGCCGAAGTCGGGGTCGGGTTCGCGGTGCCCACGACGCTGTACATGCGCGTCGGGGCACTCGTCGCGGGCGGCGCCGTGCGTGATGGCGACACGACCCGCGCGGTGGGACGCGTGGAGGGGTTTGTGCGCATCCCGTTCGATCCGCTCTTCGAGCGGCGCTGGGCGCCCTACGTAACAGGCGGTGGAGCCGTGTCCTGCGCCGCCGAGCGGCGGTGCACACCACTGCTCGTGCTGCGCGTGGGGCTCGAAGGGCCGCGACAGGGAGCAGGAAGCTGGACCCCCGCGCTGGAAGCGGGGGTGGGGGGAGGACTCCGTCTCGCCGTGCTGCTCCGGCGAACGAACGGCCCCGGTCGCTAAACGAAAACGCCCCCCGGAGATCGGGAGGCGCTGGCGTCAGGCAACGCTGGCGGCTGGCTGGACGGCCTTGAGCGGCTTTGCGAACCGCTCGCCGAGGGCGCGAAGCTCCGCGAGCTTGGGCTCGCCGAGTTCGGGATACCGCTCTGCGAGATACGGCATGGTGTCGTTGAACCACTCGCCCTGATGCTCAGGATCGGCGCCGATGACTTCGCACCGCATGATGAGCTGGAACATTTCGTCTCGCGCCTGATCAAACGGCGACGCCAC
>JANMLN010000052.1:0-23669 GCA_031372565.1 Gemmatimonadota bacterium
CGTCCTGAGCGCAGCGAAGGACCTGCTTTTTGTCGCTGAACAGCACAAGCAGGTCCTTCGCTGCGCTCAGGACGACGACTAGAGTCGTGCCAGCGCCTCGTGCGCCAACAACTCGTACGCATCGACCGCGCGCACCAACTCCCCTTCATCGATGAACTCGTCATCGGTGTGCGCCACATGAATCGACCCCGGCCCGAACAGGTACGGCTTGCCCCAGTTCGGCAGGTTCGGGATATCGGTCGCGAACGCCACGACCCCCGTGTTGAACCCGGGCACCGTGCTGAGTTGCACGGCGGGCACCATCGTGCCGAACTCGATCTCGGCGCGGCCACGCGCCCACGCGGTGAGCCGCGCTTCCACCGCGTCTGACGGCCCGACCAGGCGCGCCATCAGCCGTGCCTCCGCACTCGGCGCGAGCACATTGTCGGCAACGCCGCCCGAGAGGAAGCCGATGTTGACCGTCGTGTCGCCAAGCAGCTCGTCCGTGGGCAACGCCAGCGCATCGAGCTCCGAGAGCAACTTCACCAGCTCGGCTGTCGCGGAACGACCCAAGGCCGGATAGGCGGAGTGCGCCGCCTTGCCCGTCACGCGCACCAAGGCGCGAATCGCCCCTTTGGTGCCCACGGCCAGCGCGCTCTCGGTCGGTTCACCATTGATCAGGATCTGGCTCGACGTCTGAAATCCGTTGGCCGCAATCGCACCGTCGTGGTTCGTTTCCTCACCCACCACGAACAGGAGCCCGACGCTGACGCCGGTCGCGCGCATCCGCTCGGCCGCTACGCACATGGCCGCGGCAATCCCCTTGGCGTCGCACGACCCGCGCCCGTACAGCCGCCCATCGGCGCGGCGAGGTGGAATGAACGGCGGTACCGTGTCGAGGTGCGTCGAGAGCGTGACCCGCGGCTGGGCCCCGCTCGTGGCGAGGATGTTCCAGCGCCCCTCGGACACCGGGATGCGCGTCAGCCGCCACTGACGGTCGCGCAGCACGGCTTCCATGCGCTCGAGTACCGGGCCTTCGGCCCCGGACGTGGAGTCGACTTCCACGAGATGCTCGGCGAGCGTGATCGGGTCAAGTGCGCTCATCGGGCTACGGTAACCCCCGCCCCACGCTCGGGCAATGCGCGCGACGCCCCGACGCTATACTTTTGTGTAGCCTGCCTGCGGTCCGCGTGACCCTTGCAGTGGCTCCGTTGCCAACATGCGCCTCGCACATGCGACAGGCGCACCGGCCGAGAGAATCAACAACATGGCACATCCGGACTCGTTCAAGAGCCGCTCCACACTCGAAGTGGACGGCCGCCGCTACACGTACTTCCGCCTCGCCGCCGCCGACGCGCTGAGTGGCTCGCGCTCGGCGCGGCTCCCGTTCTCCTTGCGCATCCTGCTCGAGAACCTGCTGCGCAACGAGGACGGCGCCTTCGTGAAGGGGGCCGACGTCGAAGCGCTCGCGCGGTGGGACGTGAAGGGGAAGGCCGAGAAGGAGATCGCGTTCCGTACCGCGCGCGTGCTGCTGCAGGACTTCACCGGCGTACCGTGTGTCGTGGACCTGGCGGCCATGCGCGATGCGCTGGCCGGCTTGGGCGGCGACCCGACCAAGATCAACCCGCTGCAGCCGGTCGACCTGGTCATCGACCACTCGGTGCAGGTTGACGAATACGGCACGGACGCGGCGCTGCTGCTCAACACCAAGCTCGAGTACGAGCGGAACAACGAGCGCTACGAGTTTCTCCGCTGGGGCCAGACGGCGCTCGACAACTTCCGCGTGGTGCCGCCGGGCACGGGCAATTGCCATCAGGTGAACCTCGAGTATCTGGCACAGGTGGCGTTCACGGCCACGGATGGCGCCGAGACGCTCGTCTACTGCGACTCGCTTGTCGGCACCGACTCGCACACGACGATGATCAACGGCTTGGGCGTGCTCGGCTGGGGCGTGGGCGGCATCGAAGCCGAAGCCGCGATGCTCGGCCAGCCGGTGAGCATGCTCATTCCAGACGTGGTCGGCTTCAAGCTGCATGGACGGTTGCCTGCGGGCGCGACAGCGACCGACCTGGTGCTCACGTGCACCGAGATGCTCCGGAAGAAGAAGGTCGTCGGCAAGTTCGTCGAGTTCTATGGTGTGGGGTTGTCGTCGCTGGCGCTGGCCGACCGTGCCACCATCGCGAACATGGCGCCCGAGTACGGCGCGACGATGGGCTTTTTCCCGGTGGACGCCGAGACGCTCAAGTACCTGACGCTCTCCGGCCGCACGCCGGAGCAGGTGGCGCTGGTGGAGGCCTACACCAAGGCGCAGGGCCTCTTCCGCACGGATGCCACGCCGGATCCCGACTTCACCGACACGCTCGAGCTGGACCTGAGCACCGTGGTGCCGAGCCTCGCGGGCCCGAAGCGTCCGCAGGATCGCGTGCCGCTGTCGCAGTCCAAGGCGATGTATGCGGAGGCGTACAAGGCGCAGCGCGCGGCCGGCACGAAGGCCGACGCCAGCGCCGTCGCGGTGATGGAGGACGAAGGGACGCCGGTGCCCGCGTCGGTGAGCTGCACGTACAAGGGCCAGACCTTCGAGCTCAAGGATGGCGCCATCGTGATCGCCGCCATCACGAGCTGTACCAATACGAGCAACCCGAGCGTGATGCTCGCGGCGGGCCTGGTGGCGCAGAAGGCGGTGGCCAAGGGGCTCACGGTCAAGCCGTGGGTCAAGACGAGCATCGCGCCGGGGTCGAAGGTGGCGGCTGACTACTTCGCGAAGGCCGGCGTGCAACCAGCGCTCGATACGCTCGGCTTCAACATCGTCGGCTACGGCTGCACGACGTGCATCGGCAACTCGGGGCCGCTCCCCGAGCCGATTTCCAAGGCGATCGACGACGGCAAGCTGACCGTGGCGGCCGTGCTCAGCGGCAATCGCAACTTCGAAGGGCGCGTGAACCCGCAGACGCGGTTCAATTACCTGGCGAGCCCGCCGCTCGTGGTCGCGTATGCGCTCGCGGGGCGGATGGACATCGATCTCGACACGGAGCCGCTGGGCATTGGCACCGATGGTCCGGTGTTCCTGCGCGACGTGTGGCCGAGCTCGAAGGAAGTGGAGGACACGATCCTCTCGAGCGTGAAGCGCGAGATGTTCGTGACGCAGTACGCGAACGTGTTCGCGGGCGATGCCGCGTGGCAGGCCATCGCGGCGCCGACCGGGAGTCGGTACGCGTGGAACGACGCGAGCACGTACGTGAAGCATCCGCCGTACTTCGAGGGGATGACGATGACGCCGCCGGGCGTCGTGCCCATCACCGGCGCGCGCGTGCTCGGCATGTTCGGCGACTCGATCACGACCGATCACATTTCGCCGGCCGGATCGATCGCGGAGAAGAGCCCCGCTGGTGTGTGGCTCAAGTCGCTCGGCGTCGCGAAGGCCGACTTCAACTCGTACGGCGCGCGTCGCGGCAATCACGAGGTGATGATGCGCGGCACGTTCGCCAACATCCGGCTCAAGAACGAGCTGACGCCCGGGTTGGAAGGCTGGTGGACACGCACCGCGCCGGGGGCGGAGCCGACGAGCTTCTTCGACGCGTCGCTCAGCTATGCGAGCACGAAGACGCCGCTCGTGATCGTGGCGGGCAAGGAGTACGGTACGGGGTCAAGCCGCGACTGGGCGGCCAAGGGGACGATGCTGCTGGGCGTGCGCGCGGTGATCGCCGAGAGTTTCGAGCGGATCCACCGGTCGAACCTGGTGGGGATGGGCGTGCTGCCGTGCGAGTTCGTGGATGGCGCGACGCGGCAGTCGTTGGGGCTGACGGGGTTCGAGACGCTCGAGTTCGTCGGGCTCGGCGAGTCGCTCAAGCCGCGGCAGCGGCTGTCGGTGCGCGCCACGGAGAACGGCGCGAGCAAGTCGTTCGAGGTGATGGTGCGGATCGATACGCCGGAGGAGCTGCAGTACTACAAGAACGGCGGGATCCTGCCGTACGTGCTGCGGAACTTGGCACGCTAGCCGTCGTCCTGAGCGGAGGGCCGCACAGCGGCCCAGAGTCGAAGGACCTGCTTTTCTCGCCGAGAAGCAGGTCCTTCGCTGCGCTCGGGATGACAGATGCGTGAGAAAGGCCCGGATTGCGTGCATACGGTTACCTAGCTACACTGGCTAGCTAAGTAGACTCTTCGAGGTTCCCATGACGGAGTATGGCATGCACGAGGCCAAGACCCAGCTGTCGAAGCTGGTGGCGGACGCGATCGCGGGAGAGGAGATCGTCATCACGCGGGACGGCGTGCCGGCGGTGCGGCTCGTGCCGGTATCGCCCAAGAAGAAGACGGGGCGCAAGGAAGGCGGGTTCACCTTCACGCTGCCTGACGACTTCGATGCGCCCATGGGGCCGGAGTTCTGGGGGCCGGACTGGAAGCTGTTCGTGGACCCGGAGCACTGGCACCTGTTCGAGGACTCGGCCGATGATGCGGAGGGTCCCGATGGCGGCGAGACGACGGGCGGCATCTGATCGGGTCAAGGAGGGGCGCGTGGCGTTCGACGTACCCACTCGCTACCTCCTCGACACGGCGACCCTCATTCGCTGGGCCGCACCGACGTTGCGTGCGTCGGTACGTGCCCGGGCCGTGATCAACGACCAGCGCGTGCAGTGCTTCGTGAGCGCGGTGAGCGTGTACGAGATCGTGCTCAAGCACGCGATCGGGAGGCTGCCCGTTGCCGAGTCGTTCGCCATGAACATCCGGCAGTATCTCGACGAGCAGGAGTTCCTCACGCTCGGCGTGAGCGCCCGGCACGCGGAGGTGGCAGGGCGGTTGGGCGGTCACCGCGATCCGTTCGACCGGTTGTTGGCGGCGCAGGCGATCACCGATGGGCTCGTGATCGTGAGTCCGGATCCGGTGTTTGAGCGGTGGGGGGTGCGGCGGGTGTGGTAGTCTCGATCGCGTTACAAGGCCCCATATAGGGCATTTGCCCTATTGCCGGGCCAAGGAATCAATCGTTTGTTTGCGCTCATGACTCCCACCGGTCCCGGGGCCGCAGCGTCGGAGGGTGCGCCCGTAAAGGAGACCGAGACAGCCGCGGCGGCGTCAGCCGACGGTCCCGCCATCCGCCTACACCTGCTGGGCTCGGTGCGCCTATCGGGCACAGCGAGTGCTGACGCCATCCTCGCGCAGCCGCGACGCACGGCCGTGCTGGCGTACCTGGCACTCGCGCAGCGCGCCGGCTTCGTTCGGCGCGACACTCTGGCTGCCGCCTTCTGGCCGGAGAACGACAGTGCGCGCGCGCGGACGGCGCTGCGTAAGGTTGTGCATGGGCTGCGCGAGGCGCTTGGCGAGGCGAGCATTCAGTCCCGTGGCGACGAGGAGCTGCGACTGGCACCCTCGGTCGTGTGGTGCGACGTGACGCACTTCCGGCTTGCGATGTCCGCAGAAGACCACGAGGCCGCGTTGGTGCTTTACGAGGGCCCACTACTCGAAGGGTTCTTCGCCGACGCGCCAGAGTTCGAGCGTCTCGTGGAGACTGAGCGTCGCGCGTTCGCCGAGGCGGCCGCCGCGGCGGCGTGGCAGTTGGCGGATACCCACGAGAAGCACTCGCAGCCAACGCTGGCGACGCGGTGGGCTCGCCAGGCGGTGCGGATAGGAGGAGCCGATGAGCGATTGCTCAGGAAGTCGCTGCAGCTGCTGAAGCGGCAGGGAGACGTGGCGGGAGCGCTGGCGCTGTACGAGGAGTTTGCGGCGCGGATCCGCCGGGACCTTGAAGCCGAGCCGAGCCAGGAGACACGAGCGGTTGTGAGTGCGCTTCGCAGCGGCTGAGCGGCGCTGTGTCGGGATCTCTCAAGGCGAACGTCGGCTGCCTCTCATTCACTCAGGAACTCTCGCTGGCCGATGCGGGGGGGCACGGACGCGATCGTCCCTGAAAGAGCGCGGCGCAACAGCTTGGTACGCTCCGGCGAGGCCTGAATCGGCTCCCGAGGGTCACCGTCAGGGCCGCAGCGTGAACGGCCTGCTGACTGCTTGCGCGAGTCCGGCGCCTTTCGCGACGAGCGTGTATTTCCCGGCAGCACCGGTGACCGTTACCGCGTCAAACGACACCGCCCCTCCCTTCGTCGTTCGGGTCGGTATACCCCAGATCGATCCGTCGGCACGGTGCATTCCGAGCTCGAGCGAGACGGTGTGGCTGCCAACCGCAACCACCTTGCCTTGCGCGTCGAGAACCTGCACCACCACCGCTGGCACGATCGGCTGCCCGGACGAAACGTCCGATGGCTGCTGCGCGAACGCGATGCGCACGGCAGGACTCGGCGCTCCAACGTCGAACGGCCGAGACTGCGTCGGCTGGAGCCGGGGTGATTCCGCTACCAAGACGGCGCCTGAGCCCGACTCCCGTACGGCCACCGTGGCGTCTGGGACCTTTCCGTCCCATCGAGCGCAGTACGTGCTCGAGCACGGGAGGAGGGGCAACTCCAAGCCGCCGACGAGTGTGGCACCGGAGGGACTGCTGAGCCGGAGCCGCACGCTGGCTTCAATGGGCTTGACCCATTCGTTGCCAATGCTGTCGGCCACGGCGACCTCGATCACGGGCAGTTGTGCACCGGCTCTGACTCCCGAACCGAGCACGCCGTCCGGAGACGGACCATTGCCGTGCCACACGAGCTGCGTCGCTGGACCTCGAGCCTGCGTCCACCCTACGGCCGCGCCGCTCAACCCGTCCGATGAGAACAGCAGCCGCGAGATGTCACCGGACGCCACGCGTTGACGAAATCCGGACAACGAGAAGGTCGCCACGCCGCTCACGGCTCGCACGGTCGGTCCGACGGTGGTGCCCGTACGGGCGAGCGGGTACCCCGCCTGCCCCGGCTCGGCCACGGCTTCGCTGAATGGCTCCATCACCAGTCCCGTTGCATGTCGAGCGCCCATGCCAATGCTCGATGAGACCGTGACCGGGTTTGTCGCGCTTGCGGACCTCACCTCGTTTCCATCGGCGTCGATCAATTGCACGCGCAGCACGCCACTGAGTGGCACACCCGGCACCACGGTGGGCATCGTGTCGAGCAGGCGCATGCCGACGGGAGGTCCGCTCACGGCAAAGATGCCGCTCGCTGCCGGCGCGAGCGTGCTGTCGTCCACGGCGATCGCGACCAGCTTGACGCCTGATCCTCGTGCCATGCTGACCAGGTTCCCGAATTCGGCAACGCCGTTGGTGGCGGTCACAGTCGTCGTCCCGCCGAGGCCGGCGGTTCCGGTCGCCGCGATGGAAATGCGTGTTTTCGCCGTGGCGATCGTTTGCCCCGCGCAATCGTGCACGGCGACACGGGGCGGCGGGTTGAGCACGGCATGCGCGATGCTCGGCGCCGGCTGCGTGACGAAGGCGAGACGACATGGGACCGGGGCGGTCGTGTTGCGGTACCGGACGAAGCCGAGGGCGCCAAGCGCCATCACGCCCGCCACCGCCAACCAGCGTCGTTGCGCTCGTGCGCCACGTGCAAGGCTCGCCCAGGCGATCGCCGGTCGCGCGGGGGCATGGCTTGCCAAGGCGCGAGCGAAGGCATCCACGGAGGGAAAGCGTTCGGCGCGGGACTTGGCGAGGGCACGCCTGATGGCCGCGTCAACGGACACCGGCAGTTCCGGATGCACGGCGCGCACGGACGGTGGTGCCTCGCGGAGGTGCCGAGCTAGCACATCCTGCGGAGCCGCGCCCATGAACGGCGGCGCTCCCGTGAGCAGTTCGAACACGACGCAAGCCAACGCATACTGGTCCGCCCGGCCGTCGAGGCGTCGGTCAGCGCCCACCTGCTCGGGACTCATGTAGGCCGGCGTCCCCATGGCGACGCCGGTGCTCGTGATGCCGTCTGCGTCGGGGGAGCGCTCGATGAGCCGCGCAATCCCCAGGTCCGCTATGTAGGCCCGCCCGGATTCATCGAGGAGGATGTTACCGGGCTTGATGTCACGGTGGACCACGTTGTGGTCGTGCGCATGGCGGAGCGCCGCGGACACGTCGGAGGCGATCTGACGGGTGCGCTCGAGGGACTGGGGCCCTTCGCGGTCGAGCAGGTCACGGAGCGATCCACCCTCCATGAACGGCATGACGAAGTAGATGAAACGTCCTTCGCGTGCCCAGCGGAGAATGGGCACCACGCCGGGGTGATGGAGCTGGCTCGCGATCTCGATTTCGCGGGTGAAGCGGAGGGCGTCACCGTCGGCGACGGGGTCGTCGAAAAAGACCTTGACGGCGACGGCCTGATTGGTGGCGCGGTCCACGCCGCGATACACGCGGGCGCGTGGTCGCGCTGCGATCTCGCGATCGAGGGTGATCGCGGGCGCGAGGAGCTGGTCGAGGAGGGAACGGAGGGCGGCGGTCATGGGTGACCGTGCCAGGCCAAGCGTGCGTCAGGTTGTGGAGGGAGGTGCTGTGGCACAATTGGTGCGCGCGAGATGGGGGCGGGGGCCATCTCGGGGGAAGTTCGGTGCAGGTGGGGGGAAGGGCAAGCGGTCGATAGCGACGCAGGGGGGCGGATGCGCGAGCGGTAGAATCGGTGGCCGCGCGCGCCTGTAGTGATGGGTGCCGCTTCACATTCCTGCGCGCCCTCAATCTCTTCATCGGCTGCGAAATCGGTACCCATTGCTCCGGCAGCAACCTCTGAAGTGCCATACTTCCGCTATGCTGTAATCCGGATGCTTGCGGCCTCATCGCTCGAGATACCGACTAGGCTCGATATTAGGCCGTGCAGGTGGACTATTGCGCCGGCGTGCTTGCCCTGTAATCCGCTGGCGGAAAGTGAGCTTACGAACGTGGCTACTTGCTCGTCGCGCCTGATTGTTCCAGCGAAGACCCCGGAGCAGTCAGAGGTGTCGAACCTGCAATCAATCTCCAACCTTCCCGAAAGCGGGAGGTCTCCGAGCGCCTCCACGATTGCGGCCCACTCGCCAATCGATATGTCGCGCGCGCGTTGACTCGTGCCAACGTTGCCGGCGAAAAGTGCACTCGCGCAGCCAGCGACCTCGGAGCCGCGCATTGCGGCGATTTCCGCGCCGTGACCGCTGACGCAGAGAACGCTCGACACCATGATGGGGCCGTTCCAAACGCCTTCCGCGCACGTCAGAACGACGTCTAGTGACACCCTTCTCTCCCTCCACTTGATCTCTGGTCCATCAGTTCCGGCCCGAAGACGTGAGAACGCTCGAGACCGCTCCAACACCATCCCTAGCAGACCTCCCAAGTCCCCAGTCGTCAAGCCAGCGATTTCTGGCACATCCCCCTTCGGCGTCGTGACCTCAGGGAGGCAACGGTGGCGCCCTGTAGGGGGGTCGAGGTGTCTTTGCGTGCACCCCAGGGTTGAGTAGGAACCGTGCCTACGGAAGGGATGCCGGCGACGGGCTCAGTTGAAGTCCATTTCCGGTCGCGCCATTGCCGAACGCGCCGTATCCGGCCGCTCCCCAGCACCAGACGTTGCCATTGATACCGAGAGAGCATCCGTGATACAGCCCTCCAGCAATCGCAGCGTTCGGTCCACCGGCCGACTGGCCGACTGGGTTCGGCAGGCCATAGCCACCGGCGACGACGCTCACATTGCCAACGCCGAGCTCGGCCTCCACGTTGTTCCCCCAACACAGCGTTGATCCGGTCGTGGTGATTCCGCACGTCGTGTATGTTCCCGCGCCGAGCGCACTGAACAACGCGACGGTATTCGCCTTGAACGGCAGACCCGCGCTTGCGCCTTGGGGAAAGCTGGACGTTCCGATCTGCGAGTAGTCGTTCGAGCCCCAGCACCATATCTCCTTCGCCGAGGAGAGACCGCAGGAATGGGTCGCTCCAGCGGTGAGCGCGGTGAAGATGATTCCACCATACACGGGCTTGTTGGCCTGCGTTCTGAGAGCCGTGAGCGTGGAATCGCCGAACTGACCACGATCACCAGCTCCCCAGCAAAGCGCAGCGCCGGCGGTGCTGATGCCGCACGCATGATTTCCTCCCGTAGCGACGGCAGTGAACGTGCGCCCAGGATTGCTCAGCACCGGAACGGATCGGGTTAGCTGCGAACCATCGCCAAGTTGACCGGACGCGTTCAACCCCCAGCAGTACAAAGCCCCTGATCCCGTCGCACCGCAGGTGAACGAACTGTTGTTACCCGAGAAGATGTCCGCGAAGCGAATGCCACCCACGACCGCCTTGGGCAGCGGCTCCGACGCCGTGAAGGAGCCCGTGCCTACCTGTCCATTCGCATTGCTACCCCAACAGTATGCGGTGCTGTCGGACGCAAGCGCGCAGGCATGGTTAAACCCGACCGCGATCTTGGTGAACACCAAACCGCCACCGCCCGCCTGCCCCGGAAACTGCAGCCCACCTCCGACTTGTCCAGGGAAAGGGCGGTTCTGCACGAGCGAGCCGTCGCCGACAAACCCATTGGGCCCGTAACCCCAGCAGAATGCTTCGCCAGTCGTACTGAGCACGCAGGCGCCATATCCCGACGATCCTAGTTGCTTGGCAACTCCGACGTTGATCGTCAGCGGACTGGCAGCAACGAAGGCAGATGACGCGACGACAGAATTCGTGCTCACTGTTCCACCAAGCGTCCAACTCGACAATTGCGCGATCCCACCTCCATCCGTGGGCTGCGTTGCGCCCGTCGCGACGCCACCACCGGCGCTGACGGCGAAGACCACCGGCGCACCCACCACGACATTTCCAGCGGAGTCCTTCACGAGGACACTCGGCGATGTTGGCACGGAACTGTCTGTTCGTCCGAGCTTGCTCACATTGGCGAGGACGATTGTTCCCTTGACCTGTGCAGTGGCTGAAAACGTGATCGGAGCAACGGGCACGCCGCTGGCGGTCGCCGTCAAGGAATTCGCTCCCATGACATTCCCGAGCTTCCAGGCGCCTACCGCCGCGCGACCGTTCGCGAGCGTAGTCGTCGTCGGGGCGGTCAGTTGCCCGCCGCCGGACGTGATCGCGAACGTGACACTCACCCCTGCGACGGGATTCCCCAGCGAGTCCGATACGACCACCGTCGGCGCCAGCGGGACCGCGCTACTTACGAGCGCATTCTGCTGGTCGCCCTGGCTGATCACGATCGCGCGGGGGGGGCCCGCGATGCCGCTCGCGGTAAAGGTCACCGTGGTTCCGCTGGCAGCTTGCGCCTGCAGCACATTTGCGCCAGCCGCGTTGCCGAGGCGCCATGCACCCAACGCCGCGGCTCCGCTGGCGGTCGTCGTCGCCGTCGCACCGGTCAACACGCCGCCGCCCGTTGTGACGCTGAAGTTGATGGTCGCGTTGGCAACGGGATTTCCGAACGCGTCCATTGCCATCACTTGAGGGGCAACGGGCAACACCGAACCGGCGACGGCTGTCTGGGCATCCCCGGCTGCCTTGGTGAGGGTCGCGACCGGCCCCGCCGTCGCCGTCGCCGACATGGTCGCCGAAAGGCCCGCGAACGCGGGCACTGCCACCGCCAATCCCTGCCCACCGATCCCCTGCCCCAGTCGCCACGCTGTCAGGATCGCGACGCCGGTCGAACCTGTTGTCACAGTCGCCACCGTGTCGAACGCTCCAGAAGGAATTGCCTGTACCAATCCACGGAGTGCGCCCGTTCCGGTTGTCGTGAATCTCACCGCGACGCCGGGCACCACGTTTCCGTAGCGATCAGTCACCCTGACTGTTGGGGCGGTCGCAACCGCGGCGGCCACCGCTGCGCTTTGCCCGCTCCCGGCTGTCACGACGACCGCCGCCGGGACCTGTGGCGCAATGGTAGCCGTGGTGGCCACGAACACCCGGCTTGCGTCAAATGCCGTCACGGTCAACGTGTCGCGTCCCACGAGCGTGTCCACGCGCCATCCGGTGATGGTCGCGACACCGTTCGCGTCGGTTGTGACCGTCTGCGCCGGAAGTTGGGCCGCTGTGCCGCTCCGGGCCTTCACGGTCAGCAGCAGGTTCGCCCAAGGGACCGTGGCCGTATCCACGATGCGGATCTTGATGTCCGCCGCAGTTGTGCCCGCCGCGACCACCTGCGCGTCCCCTTGCACAGCCGTCACCTGTCCGATGCGCCGGAACGCCACCAGTCCCGTGATGTCTGCTTGACAGGAACCAAGCGTGACGAGGGCCGCGACGCCAGCGAGACGCAGAAACCCGCGCCGCGCGCTTGACCAGCCGATGCGCGATGTCAACAACGTTGCCTTTGTGCTCCTCGGCTTGAGCCGCATGGCTACTTCTTCTCCTTTGAAAGTCGGACGACAATCGGATCGTCGGTACGCGTCGTCTGCACGTCGGGAGTCTGCAGCCGTCCGCTGGCCTTCACGACGTAGGCGGGCAAGCGCTCGGCGAGATAGCTGCGCAGGTTGGAGAGCCGGATTTCTCCGCTTCCGTTCGCGTCGGCCGCACCGCGGAGCGCGTTCATGAGGAAGTACGAGAACGCGCCATGCTGTTCGTCGCGATTCCAGCTCGCGAACTCCTTGCCGCCGGCCGCAGTGATCACCACGGCATTGCGGATCTGCGCGATAGGATTGTTGACTTCGAGGATGGCCGAGGTCGCGCCAAACACGCTGCCCCCGTCGGTCTGGCCCGAGAAACAGGCATCGAGCGCGATGAACACGCTGCGTGGCTTCACGGCGGCGAGGGTGGCATACAGCTGCTCGACGGGGTAGCCCTCCGTCGCGAGGTAGGCCGGATCCACGTCCACCGGGAGGAGATACGCCTGCAGGTCGCCCTGCGTCCCTCCCGCACCTGCCCGGGAGCCTGGCGCCCCGTGCCCGGAGTAGAAGATGTACACGTCGGTGGCAGCGGCACCGCCCATTCGTGTAGCCAACAGGCGGCCCAGCTGGCTTTCCTGCGGGTTTCCGCCTGCCCGTCCAAGCAGCCGTTCCATGCCACGGCCATCGAGATCGGCGTAATAGAGAATGCTCGACGAATCGATACCAAAGGCGCGCGCAAAGTACTGCCGCATGAAATACGCGTCACGCTCCGCGTACTCGACCTTGGGCACGCGCCGGTAGTCCCGGTTGCCGATCACCAGTGCGATCGCGTTCCGGTTGGGTGCCACGGCGACGGGGATATCGCGATCCACCGCCGACAGCGGGTCGAGCGTCGCCACGGCCAGTGTCGTCGCGCGGTCACCCGTGAGCTCTTCTCTCACCAAGTCTTCGGGTGCGGACACGGACAGAGTGGGCAACTGGCGATTGCGCTCCACAATCTGGCGGTTGCGGGCGGCGGCGCGTTCAAGCTCGTCGCGATCGCCTGCCAAGCCTTGCTTGACCTCCGCTTGCTCCGCCGCCCACTGACGAAGATCATCCAGCTTCCACTGTGCCAAGCGGCCGTCGTACGTGGACTTGTCCGCATTGTAGGCCTCCAGGCGACCAGTGTGAGCCCGTGCGGACAACCACGCCTGAAGAAGCCCGACGCCAAGCCCGGCACCGGCCGCCAGCGTGGCGGTGCAGCCGGTGCCCTTTCCGAGATCCACGCTGGAGCCCGCTGGCACGAGCTGTCCGCGGACGTAGGCATCTTGAGAGAAAGTCCGCGAGTCCACGCAGCCCACCGACGGCAAGAACGCTGCCGTGGCGTATCCTGCGCCCGCGCCGAGTAGCCCCCAGATGACCGCGCCTGTCCATGCGCTCCCGCGCACGGGCTCGATCGGCGCGAGGGGAGGTGCGGTCACCTGCCGGTATCGGGAGAGAATGCCCTGCGACTCCGCGATGTCCGCAGCGCTGCGAATGCGCGGCAGCGGAAGGGTGTCGCGCCGGAGCTCGGCCGTCACCTTCACTGCCTGACCTCGAGAGATACTGACACGGCGTCGCACAGAGTCAGCGCCGCTGCGGAGGTCAATGGCTCCGCCCTCGGCGCCCACCGCGAAGTACCGCAGCGAGTCGCGGAGGGTACCGTAGTCACGAGCTGCGAGCCTCAGCTGTACGCCCATGGGCGTCGCCGCAATGCGCACCCAGGCGCAGCTACGCCGATACAGATGCAACACGTCCTCGGCTGCGGACCGTCGTGTCGGCGCCCGCTTCACCTGAGCCCGAAGGCTGTCAGAGAGTGCTTCAAAGTCGAACGTGTCGCAGTCGGGCGGTGCGCCCTGCACGATGTCTATCGGCCGCGTGCCGGCCCGGAATGCGCCCATGACAGCGCCTACCGGCGACAACGTCACCTCCTGCGACCGGACTGGAGAACCCGTCAGCAACAAGGCCACGAGAAGCCCGGAAGGCCGGAGGTGCGCGCTGGTCAAAGGCCGCTGTGGGAGTGAGTAGTTCATGCGAAGCTCCACGCCTACCGGGGGATGGGGATGATTTCGGGTGTCTCACGCTGGAATTGCGGCATCGTCTCACCGACATCGGCTCCGACGTACGTCGGGTCACTCACGATCCAGCGCACGCCGCTCACGATCAGGGCATCGCCGCTCGTGTCGTCCGTGAACCGGACCGCCGTGGCCATATGCGTGGAGTACAGGACGCCGACCACCTCGCGATGCATGAGCTCCCGCACGAGCGTGGCGAAGAGGACTGCACGGTCCTCGCAGTCCGAGAACGGATAGAACAGCGTCTCGTCAACGGCGAAGGGCTTGTCTTCACGTCCGAACTGCTCCATATCCGTCGCATATGCGAACGCGCTCTGCACGAAGCGGATGAGGATGTTCGCCGCGTCGCGCTCGGAGCGCCCAGCAATCAACTGGCGCAATGGCGGAAGCAATGTTGCACGAGCCTCATCCGACATCCCGAGGCCGAACCACACGAACCAGTCCACCTGCGGGAACCACTCGAGGTACCGGACGCGTGCGACATTGGCCCGAATCGTGATCTCGTGTCGCGCATCCCCGTGCGTCCAGCGCAGAGTGCGCGTGCGCGCGGAGTCTCCCAACTGCGGAGTCTGGCGGATGGCGAGATTCGCAATGCGCGGCGACGCATCGGATGCTTCGCGGTACGTGCGAATCATGCCCGGTGCTTCCAGCGGCGGTCCATCGTCCAAGTTGAAGACGCCAAAAGCGCGACCGTCAATGTCATAGCTGGCGACGCGATACACGCGCACGTTCGACGGCAGCAGGAGCACCACGGAACCTGACGCCCCTTCGCCCGAGAGCGCCACACGCGCATCCAGGCCACCGCGCCGAAGGAGGTACCATGTGACAAGGCGGGTGTTGGCCTCATCGGGCGAGAGCTTGCGCGCCAGCCGGTATGCAAGACGTGCGAACCCGAAATCGTCGAGGGCGAGCTCTCGCATCTGCGCGTCGAGATCCTCGAGAAGCGGGCGAAGGTCGGCCTTCGTCAACTGCTCGTAGAAGGCCGCGATGCCGGCCTGCGTAAGCGGAGCAGCAACACGTGGCAGCCGACCAGGCACGGTGCGCACACGGGCGTCGGCGCCGTAATAGTCGGGCTCCAGCACTTGCCGTGCGCTCACGGGAAGCGCAGGCGCCGCTCGCGGGCCGACCAGCGTAATGGTCGGCGTCGGCGTGAGCGGGGCCTCCGGCGAGGTCATGCGTACGCCGGATGGTTCGGGCAGCGGCGTCATGACGATATCGGGGGCCTGCGAGGGACGTTGGCGCAGTGACACGGGCACGCCGGCCGACCCACCAGCGGCCGACGAGAGCGAGTCAGCCTCCGGGGCGTGCGGGAGTGCCCTCGGCTTCGGACCGCGATAGCCACTCGACGCACGGAGCACGCGAAACGCCGACCACTCGCGCTGCAGCAGCCGAATGAACGCGCTGTCTTGGCTCGCAACGAATTGATCGAAGTTGCGCCGGCCGTCGCGGCGAAAGCGCTCGAACGACGAGTCTGCCTGAGCCCCAAGGGAAGTCGTGGCCGCCGCAAGACAGGCGACAGCGCGCAGCGTGCGCCTCATCGCGAGGACTCGTGCAGCACCACCTCGAACGGCAAGTCGAGGAGCGCGCGCTCGTTCAGGGGAATCTCCACCAGCCAACGCTCGAATTCCATTCGCCCCATGCGGAGCCCGTCCAGTTCGCGCGGCGTCTTTGCGCGCTGCCATCGTTCCGGAGGCGCGACGGGCCGCTTTGTCGCAAGAGCCACGATCCACTGCATTTCGCGCGCGCGACCACTCGCGCTCCTGGCGGGCCAGTTGAGCCGCCACTGTCGCTGTTGCGCCGCGCTAGGGAACGTGAAGGTCGTCCCGCCTTCGACTTCCGGAGCGGACTGCATCTGGTTCGGGACCACGAACTCCGCGGAGTCCCCAGTGATCTGTATGACGTAGAGGTGCGAGCGTGCGGACGGCGTCACGCGCACCTCGATACTGTCGCCGCGCACGGCGTCGGTCCGTCCCTCGAACACCTGTCGGTTGAGGCTTGCCGACACCCGGAACGAGAGGTCCGCCGTCCCACGTTCACGAGTGACCGTTGCTCGGATGCGCACCCGACGACGGGTGGCGCCGGGAGCGCCATCACTCGATGACAACACCTCGTCCGCGAGCACCTCGAAATCGGTCACGCGGCCGCTCGTGAACTCCCTGATGCTGCGCATGTAGCGCGAATCGAAGTGTTCTGAATCTGCCGACACCCGCAGATCGGCGCCGGCGGTCAGCCTGGTGCCGACCACCATGCGCACGGCCTCGAGGCGTGCATCGCGCAGGGCGTCAACACGTGCCTGATCTGGCGACCTGTCTCCCACGAGGGCGATGGATGCCTCGGTCTCGACCACGCACTTCGCGGCAGACTCGGCACACGGACCCACGAAGCGCGCGCGCCCGAGTCCCCCTCGCACCGGAGCCTCCTGTGCGCTGAGCTGCCCCACTGCCCGCGCGGTCATCGCCACAGCGAACACCATTCGAGCCGCAGGCGTCGTCATCAAGGATTGCCCGACTGGTCATCGTTCGCAATGGAGCCGCCCTTGAGTCCCGTGCTGATCAGCTCCGCCCACGCCTTTGCGTCCTTGACCTTCGTATACAGCGCATTGTTCGCCTTGATCTTCCGGATCATGTCCTCCGCGATGGGACCGATCGGCATCTCCATGAGGATCCACGCCCGAAACTGCCCCTCCTCACGCTTGACCTCCTGCTCCCGGACGCGCGCGTTGCGCACGAACTGGTCTACCTCGGCGGTCATCATGCGCTCGAGCGTCTGTCCTAGGTTGTTCCGGGCAGACAGGCCGGCCTGCTTGATCGTGGCCGACGAGAAGGTCTTGACGCGGGCCTGCAGACCTTCCGCTAATCGTCGGCGCGCGCTGAGTTCGGCGATCTCCACTGCAACGTCCATATCCGGCGACAGGGCGGTCGCCGTGACAAGCAAGTGATTCTCCTCCTTGGGAATCTTCGCGTACCACTCCGGGATCTCTGCGAGATCGCCGTTACGGGGCAGTCCCTTGGATCGCGTGGAGTCCTGTGCAGTCAGTGTCGCGGTGCTTCCGAGCGTAGCCAGTATGACGAGGCCAGCGATCGCGATGCGCATGGTTTTCCTCAAGGGGTGGGGGGGATGTGCTCAGGGACAGTCGAACTGGGCGCTGATCGTCGTCGCGATCTTGGCCTGCGCAGTTCCGGCTCCAATGCGCTGCGCATGGGAAAGGGCGCGACACGCCGACTCGTGGTCGCCCAGAAACGCGTGAGCGCGGACCGAGAAGAGCAGCAACTGCGCGGAGTCAGCGCTCGTCGCGACGCGTGGCAGTGCCGCGCTGATGCTGCGAAGCGCGGCCCGCAGGGCCACCGTGTTCGACGAGTCACGGGTCTGCCGATCAATGGTGCGCAGCGCAGGGGGCGCGTTGAAGGGCTCAGCCATCGTGACGACCGCGTTCTTCGCTGGCTCGCCGCGTGCCCGAGTCGTCGTGGGAGGCTGATCGCCCTCCGCTCTCTCGGGAGCGGGGCCGCCATTCCCCTGTGCCAACCCTGGATTGCGAGCCGTGCCTGCCGCCTGTTGGGGAGAAGCGCTCTGTGGCGGCTCCGGTATCGACGCGGCAGGAAACGCGCTGCTGGCGCCAACTGGTTGCGTCGGCGTGGATGGTACGCCTCGGGCAAGGTTCCATGTGAACGCGGCGCCCGACATGAGCACGAGCCCAACGACGCCGACGAAGAGAAGTCGGCGTACGTGCGTCGGCCCTGCGCCATCGAGCTGCAGAAGGTCCTGCCCGCTCGGGGTTGTCGCGATCTCTACTCCAGCGCTCTGGTGCGCAGCGACGACTACTGTCGGCGCATCCTGCCGCGCCGCCGCGATGGAGACGGCATCGCAGAACTCTCGTGCGAAGGCAGCAATCGACGCGAAACGATCCTCTGCGCGCCGTGCGAGCGCTCGAGCGAGCGCAGCCTCGAGCCCCTCGGGCCAGTCCACCAGGGGGTTCACTTCGCGGAGCGACATCGGAGCGCCGGTCGTTCGGCGGACAAGCGTGTCCGCGAGCGTGGCACTCGCCGGGAATGGCAGCTTGCCCGTGAGTGCGAGGAAGGCGACCAGCGCGAGCGCGTACTGGTCCGCGGCCACCCCGACCGTCAGCCCCTCTATCTGTTCCGGCGCCATGAAGTCCGGCGTACCGATGATCTGCCCCGTGGAGGTGACCAGTTGGCTATCCCGTCCGGTTGCCTTCGCGATTCCGAAGTCGATCACCTTCACCCGCCATCCGTCGTCGTGTGGGCGCACCACGATGTTGTCGGGCTTGACGTCGCGGTGAACAATGTCGGCGTCGTGTGCCGCCTGGAGGCCAGCTGCGGCTCCGGAGATGACATCCCCGACTTGCCGAGCTGTGAGTGTTCTTTCGACCACCAGATCCGTGAGTGGGACACCCTCGACAAGCTCCATGACGAGGTACGCACGTCCGTCCGTCGAGTCGCCGCTGTCGATTACGTCCGCGACATTCGGGTGGCGCACGCGTGCGAGGTTCTTGCCCTCGCGCATGAAACGTCGCATGGCATTTTCGTCGCTCACGAGACTCGCATGCACGAACTTCACCGCACAGTCGCGTTCGAACTTGATGTCGAACGCCGCGAATACCTCACCCATTCCACCGGCGCCGAGCCGCCGGTCGAGTCGGTACCGATCGGCCAGCACCATTCCGAGCATCCCGTTCTGCCGAGGAGATCGCAGGGTCGCGCCATGGGTTGGACAGAAGCTCGCCTCGCGAGGGAACGAGTGTCCGCACACCGAACATGTTTGCTGTACTACGGCGGCATTCGGACCCTCATCGTTGCTCGGTGTGTCTCGGTCGGTCATGAGTTCCACCCTCGCCTGTAGGTGTCCGCGCAGACCGTTGGAGCGCTCCAGCTGAGGCATCGGGGGTAAGCCCGGTCGGCCTTTCCTGCTGAAGTTCCCTGAGCGCAGCGGCTTGCTCGCACGACCAGCTGGGATCCCCGCACGTGAAGGGTCCCCAACCGGGCCGCTGGCGCCATGGATGTGCGTCGCGTCGGGAGGTTGGCGGTCGGCATGCCAGCGGCAATCGAGGGAAGCGAAGAGAGAATGCTCCTTGATCGAGGTCGCATTCGCGTAAACGGAAGGCCAACCTCGCACCGCACCGTCGCCCCGGCGTCGGCCATCCGCCCTAGGGCATTCGCCCCATACCGTCACGCCGCCCCCTCGTCGTTCTGTCCCTCGCGCGCGAAGCGCTGCACCAGTTCGGCGCGCCGACGAATTCCCAGCCGCGCATGCACGGCCTCCAAGTGCCGCCGCACGGTGGCGACTGTCACCCCCAGCTCTTCCGCAACCTCCCGGGTCGTGGCACCGCCGGCCATCAGGCGCCCCACCGTCAACTGACGCGGCGTCAGTCGCCGCATGTCGGCCCGGCTCCGGTGCCGCCGCGTAGGCGGCGCGATGACAACCAACAGCGCGCCCGTGCCTGGCTCACCGCCAGCCGGGATCACGTGCAGCGTCTCGCCGTCCATATCCATCAGTGCGGTGGCGAGCGACAGCTCGTAGCCGGCCGCGTGCAAGCAGCGCTCGGCCTGCACGGCAAGCTCAGCCAAGCGCCGCCGGCTCAGGCGACGCCGGAGCGCGGGCGTCACATGCACCACGCTGCGGTCCACCACCAGCAGCGCCTCTCCGCCCGACGCTTCCAGTGCGAGCAGTGCGACGGTGACGGCGGCCGGTGCCGGCAGTGCCGACGTCGGGCGCAACGGGTGGGGTTTCGGTGAGGTGGCCATTGTGCGACCCCATCATCGCGCAACACCGTTCCCGTATGCGGACATTGAACGTTCCGCTATCGTTTCAGGAGCGTTCCCCTTTACGCGTCATCCGCGCGATGCCGACGCACGCTGTAGCCCTCAGGCACGGCTGAAGTGCGAGGCCGGCTGACGTTCTTCGACGGTGTGGACGACCGACGCTTCAACTTCCAGCGCTGGAGCGGGTGCAAGGCGTTTCAGGAACGTTCTGCCAGCGTTTCAACCTCCGGTCGCGCCGTCGGGCGGCGCGCTGTGGCAATCTCGCGTTGCCACCGAAGCACGTGCCAACAGCAACCGCGGCAACACCGCACTCCGCGTGTGCACCCGCAGCTTCTTCATGACGCCCTCCACGTGCCGCCGCACGGTGTGCACGCTCAACCCCATGCCTGCGGCGATCTCTCGATTGCGCGCCCCCTCGGCAACCTGAAGGGCAACACGCCCCTCGCGTGCGCTCAGGCCGTAGCGCTCGATCAGCACGGGCAACGTGGGCAGGAGGGACGCGAGCGACACAACCGGATCGAACGGCTCGTCGAGCTCGCCGGGAGTCGCCCGCACAAGACGCAGCGACGATGTGGAACGACGGGCCCCGACGGCTGTGGCCGCGGCGGTGGGGGCGACCGTATCCGCGGTGCCCAAACGGCGAGTTGTCACGGTAGGTGGTTCGTGCAGAGTGCTCACGGACCGTGCGGTACAGTGCGCAACCATCGGCGGTCGCCCTGCCCGGCACCATCCTGGATCGTGGAGCGAGACCTCGTCGCCGTCACTCCACCCGTGCACGCCTGGCATCGTCGCCGTCGGCGTACTGGTTGCGCCGCGAACATGGCACCGCCAACGAAGGTACGGAAGGGCGGCCCGGCGGCTATCACGCAAAGGTGACGGCAACGTGAGAACAGCGAATCACGATCCGACGCGGACGACTGAAACTCGCTGGCACCGAGAGCGCCTCTCTGGTGTTACAAGGCGTCTCCCTGACCTCCGAATCCCGACTCCCATGCATCTTTCGATTCGCCTGCTCGTCGCGACCGTGCTTGTCGCCGCTCCCGTGGACGCACAGCAACCAACCGGCCCCAAGGTCGGCGACCTCGCCCCCGACTTCACCGTCACCGTGGCGGGCAAGGACGGCGTGAAGTCCGCCCCGTTCAAGCTCAGCGACGCCAAGGGGAGCACGGTCGTCATCGCCTTTTTCCCCAAGGCGCGCACCAGCGGCTGCACCATGCAGATGGAAGCGTATCGCGACCGTTACGCCACCCTCTTCAAGGACGGCATGAAGGTCATCGTGCTCGGCATCTCCACCGACGCCGACACGACGCTGGCCAACTGGGCCACCGAGAAGAAGCTGCCCTTCGCGCTCGGCTCCGACATGGACGGCAAGGTGGGTCAGCTCTACGGTGCGTACATGCCCGGGCCGAAGATGGAGAATCGCCTCCTGTTCGTCGTCGGCCCCGATGGCCGCATCGCCTATGACGCCCGCCCGTTCCGCCAGGCGGCCGAAGAGGCGTACACGGCCCTCGGGGATGCCGTCGCCAAGAGCTCGGCCGGCGGCAAGTAGCGCGGCAACCGGCGCCCGATGTCTCGCGCGCTCAGGCTCGGGCGCTACCTTAGGGGATGTTCGAACCGGTACTCGACGTCCCCCCATCCGGAGCAGTCGTGACTCACGCTCGCATCACTACAGGCGCCGCCTTGGCGGCCGCTCTCATGCTCGCCGCACTCCCCGCGCGCGCGCAGCAGCCGGCCGCGGCGCCCCCGCCGCCGGTGTCCATGCTCGGGCAAGTGGCCCCCGACTTCACCCTGCCATCCGTGACGAAGGACGGCGGCAAGGTGCGCCCGTTCCATCTGGCCGAGTACAAGGGCCAGACCGTCGTCCTCTTCTTCTTCCCGAAGGCACGGACCAAGGGCTGAACCATCCAAGTGGAGGCGTACCGTGATCAGTACGCCACGCTCTTTCACAACGGCGAGAAGGTCGTTGTTGTGGGAATCTCCGCCGACCCGGACAGCACGCTGTCTGCGTGGGCTGCGGAAAAGAACGCCCCGTTCCGGCTCGCCTCCGACCCCGAGGGGAAGGTGATCAGCCAGTACGGCGCATGGAACGCGGACGGCAAGTACGCCAACCGGCACACGATCATCGTTGGACCGGACGGCAAGATCGCCTTCGAGCAGCGCCCGTTCCGGGTGACAGCGCAGGAGGCGTACACGGCGCTGGGTGAGGCCGTGGACAAGCTCGCGCCGCGAGGCAAGTAAGGCCCGACTTCGGACGCATGCCCGGCGAGCGCCCCGTTCGCCGGGCTTTCCATATGCCCCGCCCGACGCCATGACGCCGAGCGCCGCCGAGTTGTTGATGGAGATCTACCGCGCCGCAGTCCGAGGCGCGGACCCGGGTGTCGCCGTGCGTGAGGCGATCGCAGCGCAACCGTTTTCGCCGGACCGACGCCTCTGGCTGCTGGCCATCGGCAAGGCGGCCAACACCATGGCGACGGCCGCCGTTGCCACACTGGCGGACCAGGGGATCACGATCGCGGGGGGCGTGGTCGTTGGCGCGCACGCGGAGCTGTCGCCGCACGCCGAGATCGAGACGGCCACGGGTGAGCATCCGCTCCCGGGCATGCAGTCGCTCAAGGCGGCTGAGCGGATCGGCACGATCGTGACGCGAGTGAAGCCCGACGACGAGGTGCTGGTGCTGCTGTCGGGCGGCGGTACGTCACTCGCCGGTGCCCCCATCGATGGCGTCACGAGCGACGACCTGTTCGCGCTCAACGTGATGCTGCTCAACTCGGGCGCCGACATCATGGTGATGAACGGCGTACGGAAGCGCTTCTCGCGCTGGGCCGCGGGCCGACTCGCGCGAGCACTGGCTCCGGCGCGCGTGCGCTGCCTGATCATCTCCGATGTGCACGGCGACGACCCGACCTTCGTGGCCTCCGGGCCGTGCAGCCCTGATCCGCTGTATGCAGCGGACTTGCAGACGCTGCTCGAGGACTACGAGCTGGACGCACGACTGCCGCACAATGTGCGCACCGCCTTGAGCGCGATGATCGCGGGGAGCCGCCGCGAGACGCCCAAGCCCGGCGACCCGATGTTTGCGAACGTGACGCAGAAGGTGATCCTGGGCAATGCACAGGCGCTGCGGGCCGCGGCGGCGCGCGCGACCGAACTGGGGATTCGCCCGGTGTTCATCTCGCGCGATTCCATTCTCGACAGCGCGGCGCGCACAGGCGACACGCTCGCCCGCGAGCTGATGACGTTCGCGGACAGCGGGTTGCGGCGCGCGAACGATCCGGCGTCGTATGCCTGCATGCTCTGGGGCGGCGAGACCACCGTGGTGCTCGAAGACGGAGCGCACGGCATGGGCGGACGGTGTCAGGAGCTCGCGCTCGCCGCCGCGCGCACGCTGCATGGAGCCGGGGCCAATGCGCACGGTGTGTACCTGCTGGCCGCGGGCACCGATGGTCGCGATGGGCCGACGGATGCGGCGGGGGCGATCGTGGATGGGTCCACATGGGCGGCGATGAAGCGCGCGGGACGCGACCCGGAGCGGGATCTTGCGCAGCATGACGCGTTTCCGGCGTTTGATGCCGTGGGGGCGCTGGTGCGCACCGGACACTCAGGGACGAATGTGCGGGATGTCGTGGTGGGGTTGGTGCAGCCGAACCCCAAACGGGCCCAC
>JANMLN010000076.1:0-23391 GCA_031372565.1 Gemmatimonadota bacterium
CTGGCCGAGTGGGGCCGCAACGAAATCCGGCTCGCCGAGCACGAGATGCCGGGCCTCATGGCGCTGCGCACCGAGTACAAGGGCAAGCACCCGCTCAAGGGCGCGAAGGTCATGGGCTCGCTCCACATGACGGTGCAGACCGCCGTGCTCATCGAGACGCTCGTCGAACTCGGTGCCGACGTGCGCTGGGTCTCGTGCAACATCTTCTCGACGCAGGATCACGCCGCGGCGGCCGTGGCCGTGGGTCCGAAGGGTACCGTGCAGAAGCCGGCCGGCATTCCCGTGTTCGCGTGGAAGGGTGAAACGCTCGAGGAGTACTGGTGGTGCACCGAGCAGGCGCTCTGGTGGCCCGATGGCACGGGCCCGAACCTGCTGCTGGATGATGGCGGCGATGCCACCCTGCTCGTGCACCGTGGTGCCGAGTACGAGAAGGCCGGGGCGATCCCGGGCTTCGATGCCGACAACGAGCCCGAAGAGTGGGGCGTGATCCTCGACCTGCTGCGCGCCGAGGCCGAGAAGAACCCCGGCCGCTGGACCAAGGTGCTGGCCGAGATCCGTGGCGTGAGTGAGGAGACCACGACCGGCGTGCACCGTCTGTACGAGATGCAGAAGGCCGGCACGCTCGCCTTCCCGGCGATCAACGTGAACGATGCCGTCACCAAGTCGAAGTTCGACAACCTCTACGGCTGCCGTCACTCGATCATTGACGGCCTGAACCGTGCGACCGACGTCATGCTCGCGGGCAAGCTCGTCGTCATCTGCGGCTACGGCGACGTGGGGAAGGGCTGCGCCCAGGCGCTCAAGGGGCAGGGCGCGCGCGTCGTGATCACCGAGATCGATCCGATCTGCGCGCTGCAGGCGGCGCTCGAGGGCTACCAGGTCACGACGCTCGACGACATGATCGAGACCGCCGACATCGTCATCACCGCCACGGGCAACAAGAACATCATGACGGTCGAACTGATGGGCCGCATGAAGGACAAGGCGATCATCGGCAACATCGGCCACTTCGACAACGAGATCGACATGGCCGGCCTCAAGAAGGCCGAGGGCGCCAAGCGCACCGAGATCAAGCCGCAGTATGATGAGTGGCAGCTCGCCAACGGTCGCTCGATCCTCATCCTGGCCGAAGGTCGCCTGCTCAACCTGGGCTGCGCCACGGGCCATCCGAGCTTCGTGATGTCGGCGTCGTTCACCAACCAGGTGATGGCGCAGATCGAGTTGCACCTGCACGCCAGCAAGTACGAGAAGAAGGTCTACACGCTCCCCAAGCATCTCGATGAGAAGGTGGCGCGTCTGCACCTCGCCAAGCTCGGTGTGAAGCTCACGCCGCTCAGCAAGGATCAGGCGGACTACATCGGCGTCCCGTTGGACGGGCCGTACAAGCCCGATCACTACCGGTACTAGATCGGATTCGTCATGCCGTGGCCTCCGGAGGGTGCGGAGGCCACGGAAGAAGACCTACCACAAGAGGCACAGCGATCGCGCAGAGGGCAACCGCGAGGCATTGGATCTCGACATCCACAGCCTGCTCCGCCAAGCTCAGCGCGAACGCTGTGCCTCTGTAGTTGCCGTGCTCGGCCGTTCTCCGTTCGCCTCCTACGAGACCCGCCCGAGGTGCGCGAGGATCGCGGCGTTGACCGCTGCGGGCTCCTCCACGCTCGAGGTATGCCCCGCGCGCGGGATCCGCACGAGCACCGAGCCGGGAACCGCGGCCTGGATGCGCTCGGCTTTCGCGGGGACTGTCGCCCGGTCGTCCTCACCCACGATCACCGTGGTCGCGCAGCGAATCTTGGGCAGTTCGCCATGGACGCCGAGGCGCTCGATGACGCCGTTCACGGCGCGCCAGATCGTCCGCCGATTGCCGCGCAGGGCCTGCTCCATGCGGGCACGATCGCTGGCCCGACCAGGCTCCGTGAGGAAGGCCGCACCGAACATCACCTGCATCACGGGGCGCGCCACCAGCGCCGGCCCCAGCCAGCGCCAGGTCCAGTTGAGCCGCCGATAGCGGGGGATGTTCGCCTCGGGCTCAGGGTCGGCCGACGTCTCGAGCAGGATCAGGCTGCGCAGGAGATCGGGTCGCCGCACCGCCAGCCGCATGCCGACGAAGCCGCCCATGGACAGTCCCGCGAAGTGGCAGGGACCGACCCCGAGCTGGGTGATCAGTGCGGCGGCGTCCTCGAAGCAGGTCTCGATCGAAATCGAGCGCGCGGCATCGTCGGCGCTCTGGCCCTGACCGCGATGGTCGTACGCAATCACCCGAAAGCCTGCGGCTGTCAGGGCGTCGCGCTGGGCGTCGAACATCCGGCAGCTCCACAGGAGCCCATGGCTGAAGACCACGGGCGCGCCGGTGCCGCCGGAATCTTCGAAGTAGAGCTGCGTCCCGTTGGCAGAAAGGTGCGGCATGCCCGGAAGCTATCGTCGTCCTGAGCGCAGCGAAGGACCTGCTTGTACCCGTCGTCCTGAGCGCAGCGAAGGACCTGCTTGTAGCCGTTCCCCTCGCCGCCAGCCATATTTCGCTCCCGACATGCCACCGACCACCACCACCGTCCTCGACGCCAAGGCCATGGAGCGCACGCTCCGGCGCATGGCAGACGAGATCCTCGAGCTGGCCGCCGGCTCCGACGATCTGGTCGTCGTCGGGATCCAGCGGCGTGGCGTCCAGTTGGCCGACCGGATCGTGGAGCTGATCAAGTCGCGCGACGGCTTGATCGTGCCGCGCGGCGCCCTCGACATCACGCTCTACCGCGACGACCTGCAGACCGTCGGTCCGCGCCCCGTCGTCGGCAAGACCGAGCTGCCGCTCGACCTCGAGGGCAAGCGCATCGTGATCGTCGACGATGTGCTGTACACGGGGCGGACGGTCCGTGCGGCCCTCGATGAACTCGCCGACTTCGGACGCCCCTCGCGCATCGCGCTCGCCGTGCTCATCGATCGCGGGGGTCGCGAACTGCCGATCCATGCGGACATCGTCGGCAAGCGGGTCGATATCGCGGCGTCCGACCGCGTCGACGTGCACGTGAGCGAACTGGACCAGCGCGATGCGGTCACGATCGTGCGACGGGACGCCGCATGAGCTCGGCGCTCGGCAAGGACCTCGTCGGTCTCGAGGGCCTCACCCGGGCGCAGCTCCAGCTCGTGCTGGACACCGCGGAGCCGTTCAAGGAAGTCAGCGAGCGGGCGATCAAGAAGGTCCCGACGCTGCGCGGGCAGACCATCGTCAATCTCTTCTTCGAAGCGTCCACGCGAACGCGCGTCAGCTTCGAGTTCGCCGAGAAGCGGCTCTCCGCCGACACCGTCAATGTGGCCGCCTCCGGGTCCAGTGTCTCCAAGGGCGAAACGCTCGTGGACACCGCACGCAATCTCGAGGCGATGCGGATCGACATGGTGGTCATCCGCCATCCGTCGAGTGGCGCGGCACGCTTCCTCGCCGAGCGCATCAAGTCGAACGTGATCAACGCAGGCGACGGCACGCACGAACACCCCACCCAGGGCCTGCTCGACCTGCTGACACTGCGCGACAAGTTCAAGCGACTCGAGGGGCTCAAGGTCTGCCTCTGCGGCGACGTGCTCCACTCGCGCGTGGCCCGTTCCAACATCTTCGGCCTCCGCACGATGGGCGCCGACGTGGCCATCTGCGGCCCGCGCTCGCTGTTGCCGAACGACGTGAGCCAACTGGGCGTCACCGTGTTCGATCGCATCGAGCAGGCCATCGAGTGGGCGGACGCCCTCAACGTGCTGCGTCTCCAGCTCGAACGGATGTCGGCCGGCTACATCCCGTCGCTCCGCGAATACAACCGTGTCTTCGGCGTCACGCTCGATCGACTCGATCGCGCCCCCAAGGACATCACCATCCTTCATCCCGGTCCCATGAACCGCGGCGTCGAGATCGACTCCAACGTGGCTGATGGCCCGCACTCCGTGATCCTCGACCAGGTGACCAACGGGGTCGCGGTGCGCATGGCCGTCCTCTACCTGCTCGCCGGTGGGCGACACGAACTCGCCGACAATGCCAAGACCGGCGGGGACGGGCGATGAGCACGCAGCCGGTGCTCCTCAAGGGCGGGCGGATCGTCGATCCGTCGCAGAACCTCGACGCCACGGGCGACGTGCTCGTGCAGGACGGCAAGATCGTGAAGTCGGGCGGGCAGATCGCCGGCCCCGATGGCGCGAAGGTCATCGACTGCACCGGCAAGGTCGTGAGTCCGGGCTTCATCGACGTGCACTGCCACCTGCGTGAGCCCGGGCGCGAGGACGTCGAGACGATCGAGAGCGGCGCGAAGGCCGCGGTCGCGGGCGGTTTCACCGCCGTGTGCGCCATGCCCAACACGAATCCCGTCACCGACAACCAGGCGGCGGTGGGGTTCATCATCCGGCAGGCGCAGCGGGCCGATGCGGCGCGCGTCTACCCGATCGGCGCGATCTCGGTTGGCCAGATGGGGCAGGCCATGGCCGAGATGGGCGAGATGGTCAGCGCGGGCGCCGTCGCGGTCAGCGATGACGGCAAACCGGTCGTGTCGGCCCAACTGATGCGCACGACGCTCGAGTACGCCCGCTCCTTCGGCATTCCCGTGGCGGATCACTGCGAGGAACCGACGCTCGCCCACGGCGGCGCCATGAACGAAGGGGTCGTCTCCGCGCGCCTCGGCCTCAAGGGAATTCCCGACGAGGCCGAGGAGATCATGGTCATTCGCGACATCCTGCTCGCGCGCCGGACCGGCGGCCACGTGCATCTCTGCCACATGAGCACCAAGGGATCGGTGGAACTCATTCGCTGGGGCAAGGATCGCGGCATCAACGTGACGGCCGAAGTCTGCCCGCATCACCTCCATCTCACCGAAGACGCGGTGGAGGGCTACAACACGAACGCGAAGATGAACCCGCCGTTGCGCACGTGGGCCGATGTCGAGGCGTTGCGTGCGGCCGTCAAGGACGGCACGATCGATTGTGTGGCGACGGACCATGCGCCGCATCACTATGACGAGAAGGAGCGCGAGTTCCCGGATGCCCCCAACGGCATCGTGGGGCTCGAGACCGCCTTGGCCGTCGTGAACACGGCGCTGGTGGCCAGCGGCGTGATTGGCATCGCCGATCTGGTCAACCGGATGTCGGTCATGCCCGCGAAGGTCTTCCATCTTCCCGGCGGTACGCTGCGCGCCGGGAGCGTCGCCGACGTGATCGTCTTCGATCCGACGGAGGTCTGGACCGTCGACGCGGCAAAGTTCCGGACCAAGGGCCGCAATTCGCCGTGGGCGGGGCACCAGTTGACCGGGCGCGTGCACACGACGCTCGTCGACGGGCGCGTGGCGTGGCAACTCGCGCGGTGACCGGGGCCTGAAGCTCGCCGGAGACGCCTGAGCGCTCACGCGCGCCTTCGCGTGATGCAACGCACACGCGCCAGACGGCTCGCAATCGTAGATTGCGCACACGCCGTCCCGGGCCCGGGTCGGCGACCGTCTCGGAGGCTTCAGTGACCGCTCCCGTTCCCGCCGTCGATCTCGCAGGACTGCTCGCCGAACGCGATCGCGTGGAGTCGTGGCTGCGCGCGCTCGAAGGCCGTCGCGAGGCCACGCCGCCCGCCGTCTTCGAGAAGGTGCAGCGCGACTATACCGCGCGACTCGGCACCCTCACGACCCAGCTGCGCGAGCGGGATCGCGATCTGGCGCAGGAGGTCGCGCGGCTGGCCGAGGCGCTGTCCGTGGTCGAAAACGATCAGCGCACCAAGCAGGAGGCGCGCGCCGAGGCCGAACTGCGGCATGCCGTCGGCGAGTACACCGAGGCGCAATGGACGACGGTCGCGGGCGAGAGCGACGTCGAACTCACCGCCATCGAAGCCCGGCGCGTGCAGTACGCGCGTGAGCATCAGGCCGCGCTCGACTTGCTGACGTCGGTGCGCCGTCCGACACCAACGTCGACGGACATGGCGTCGGCTGCCACCGACGCACCCGTGGCACCGGTTGTGTCGGCCGCGCCCGCGAAGCCCACGGTGGTGCCATCCACCGCGTCTGCACCGGCCGCTCCCGCTGCCCCCGCGTCCATCGTGACCAGCAGCCCAAGCGGCGCGCAGATCAAGACGCCGTCCGGCGACGAACTCGCGTTTCTGAGTTCGCTCGCGACCGACGCCGCTCGACGGAGCGGCGCCCAGGCCGCCGTGAACGCATCCGAGTCGGCTGCCCCCGCGCCGTCGCGTCCCTCGCGTCCGGTGGAGGTGGCGGTCGCACCGGTGGCGGAGGCGCCCGCGCGGACGTCAGCCAAGCTCAAGCTCGAACCCGCTCCGGAATCGCGTCGTACCACGATACCGGCGCCCCTGCCGCCGGCCGCCGAGCTGACGATGCCGGCCGAACACGCGGGGCTCACCGAGGCCGACGTGAACGTGCCACGCGGCTCGCACACCTTCGCGACCCCGGCTGGAGATCCGCGCGCCACCGCGCCGCGCGTGACGTCGCGCGACTCGGCCTCCATCCTCCGACGCGCGCAGGCCGATCAGGTGAAGTCGCTCAAGTGCGTGGAGTGCGGAACGCTCAACACGCCCACCGAGTGGTACTGCGAGAAGTGCGGCGCCGAATTGTCGACGTTGTGAGTGCACGCCCCCGGCGTGGAGCCGCGACGGTGCTCCTCGCGAGCGCCGCGCTGGCGCTCGCGCCTGGCGATGGCGGGGGGTGGCAGGGGGCGCTGCAGGCGCAGGGGGCGGTGCGATCGGTCCTCATCACCGGCGCCTCGGTCTACGATGGCACCGGAGCGCCACCGCGGAAGGTCGCCGTGCGCATGGCCGGTGGGCGCATCGTGGCCGTCGGGCAGCTCGCGCGCACACCGCTGGACTCCGTGGTGGATGCCCGCGGACTGGCCCTCGCGCCCGGCTTCATCGACACGCATTCGCACCATGACTGGGGGCTGGACCAGGCGCGCGACGCGCTGGCGGTGGTCTCACAGGGCGTCACCACCATCGTCGTGGGACAGGACGGTGGTTCGCACGACGCGCTGCGCAGCTGGTTCGATTCGCTCGATCGCGCCCCCGTCGCGATCAACGTGGCGAGTTACAGCGGCCATGCGACGTTGCGCCGTCGCGTCATGGGCACCGACTACAAGCGGATGGCGAGCGACGACGAAGTGGCCCGCATGGTCGTGCTGTTGCGAGACGATCTGGCGGCGGGTGCACTGGGGCTCTCCACGGGCCTCGAGTACGATGCCGCGATCAGCAGCAGCACGGCCGAGGTCGTGCGGTTGGCACGCGAGACGGCGAAGGCCGGCGGGCGGTACATCAGCCACATCCGCAGCGAAGATCGCGGCTTCTGGCAGGCGATCGACGAGATCATCACGATCGGGCGCGAGGCGAAGCTGCCCGTGCAGATCTCGCATCTCAAGCTGGCCCAGCGGTCGCTCTGGGGAAAGACGGACACGCTGATGGCGCTGCTGAATGCCGCGCGTGCCTCCGGTGTCGACCTCACCGCCGACATCTATCCGTACACCTTCTGGCAGTCGACGATCACGGTCCTCTTTCCGAATCGTGACTACCAGACGCGGGCGTCTGCCGAGTTCGCGTTGAACGAAGTGACGTCGCCTGAGGGGCTGCTCATCTCGCGCTTCGCGCCGGAGCCGGCATACGAAGGGAAGACGTTGGCGCAGATCGCGAGGCTGCGAGGCACGGATGCGCCCCAGACGCTGATGGATCTGGTCGCGCTGACCAAGGATGGCGAGCTCGACGAGGGGATCATCGCGACGAGCATGGCCGAACCCGACGTGCAGCGGCTCATCGCGTGGCCGCAGGCGAACATCTGCTCGGACGGCACGCTGCAGGGTCGGCATCCGCGCGGCTGGGGCAGCTTTCCCAAGGTGCTGGCGATGGCGCGCTCGTCTGGCGCGCCAGCACTCGAGACGCTCATCCACAAGATGACCGCCCTGTCGGCCGCGCATGTGGGGATCACCGGGCGCGGCCGGATCGCGGCGGGGCAGGGAGCGGACCTCGTGCTCTTCGATGCCGCGACCGTGCAGGACCGCGCGACGCCGACCGCGCCGATGGCCGCCTCGACGGGGATTCGCGGCGTCTGGGTGAACGGCGTGTCGGTGTACGATGGGACGCGGGCGACCGGCGCGCGGCCGGGGCGCACCGTGCGGCGCGGCGTGACCGGCGGAAACGGTGCACGTGACGAGGGCCGCACTCACCAGTGAGCGCGGCCCTCGTATCTGCGGGAGTTGCGCGAGCTACTTGGCCTTGGCCATGCGGCTCTTGCGGCGCGCGGCGTTGTTGGCGTGCACCAGTCCCTTGCGGGCCGCACGATCCAGCAGCACCACGGCGACCTTCTTCTGCTCGGGCGTTGCGCCCTCGGCTTCGGCCTTCTTGAGGGCAGAGCGCAGCGTGGAACGCTGGGCCCGATTGCGCACCTGAGCGGCGCGCGACTTCCGCATGTCCTTCTTGGACGACTTGAGATTCGGCACTCGGTCGTACTCCTGAGAGGTCTGTCGCGCTGGGCGTGTGGGTGACGTCCACCCGTGAGGCACCCCGCTCGGGCGCCTCATCGTGAGGCCTCCTTGCGCGAGCCTCTAAGGCTATCCGCCTTGAGGGCGGATGTCAATGCGACACTTGGCTTTGCCTCCTCGCACGGGCTACGTTTCTACCCTGCTCCGACTCGTGACGACGCCTGCGTGCGCTCCAGTCGGCCCCAGCCCCCCCGACCGACTCGCCGTGGAAGAACTCGAAGGCTTCCTGCTCCTTGCCCCCATGCTGCTGTTTTCGTTCACAGCGCATGAGTTGGGACACGCGTGGGTCGCACGGCGCGAGGGCGATCGCACGGCCGAGGCGCTCGGACGCATCACCTGGAACCCGATCAAGCACATCGATCCGTGGATGACCGTCCTGCTGCCGACCATGCTCTATTTCAGCTCAGGCGGCGCCTTCATCTTCGGCGGGGCCAAGCCGGTGCCGGTCAATCCGGACAACTACAAGCGCGGCGCCAAGTCGGACATCCTCGTGTCGCTGGCCGGCGTCTCGATGAACGTGGTCGTGGCGGGTTTCCTGGTGCTGCTCGTGGTGCTGGTCGGACTGCTCGGCAAGGCCGCGCCGTCGCTCAGTCACAGCCTGTCGATCATGCAGGTGATGTTCCTCAAGGGGGTCGGCATCAACCTCTTTCTGGCCGCCTTCAACCTGATCCCGGTCCCGCCGCTCGATGGGTCGCACGTGGCCAAGTACCTCCTGCCTCCGGCGTGGGCGCTCCAGTACATGCGCGTGGGCTTCATCGGCTTCATCGTCCTGATCGTGCTGCTGCGGACGCCGCCGGGTGAAGCGTTCTTCAACGCATGGACCGCGCCGGCCACGATGCTCGAACGCGCCGCCATCATCACGGTGATGCCCTTCGTGCTCGCGACCCCGTTCACCACGTGAGCGCCGCCGTGCTGGCCCCGGAACGCGGGCCGTCGTCCTTCGACGTCGAGCTCGAGGCCTACCACGGCCCGCTCGACCTCCTCCTCTCGCTGATCCGCGACGAGAAGGTCGACATCTACGACATTCCCGTCGCGCGCATCGCGCAGCAGTTCCTGGCGCGCATCAGGCACTTGCCGCTGGACGAAGCGGCCGACTACCTCGAAATGGCGGCCCGGCTCCTGCGCATCAAGGCGCAGATGCTCCTGCCTCGCAACGAGAACGTCGACCTCTGGGAGGATCCGCGCGCCGAGTTGGTGCGCCGCCTGCTCGAGTACCAGCAGGTGCGCGAAGTCGTCGATCACCTCGATACGATGGCCGAGTCGCGCCGCGGTCGCTTCGCCCGCGCCTTCCTGCCGGAATCGGCGCCCCCGCCGGCACCGCCCCTCGCGCTCTCGCTCGTCGAGTTGATGACCGCCGTGGACCGCGTGCTCCGTGTGACGCGGCAGCCCACGCTGCATGAAGTCGTGGCGCGCTCGCTCGATGTGCCCGGTGCGATTGCCACGGTGCGCGCGGTGCTGCTGCTCCGCGAGCGCCTGCGTTGGCGCGATGTCATCGTGCCGCAGGCCGAACCCTGGCAAGTGCTCTCCGTATTGCTCGCCCTGCTCGAACTCGCCAAGCTTGGCGAACTCAAGCTGGCCCAACCGAAACCGTTCGCCGACGTGGAGATTTCCCGTGACGCCGCTGGCGAAGCTGCTTGAAGCCGCGCTCTTCGCGAGCGCGCGCCCCATTCCGACCGACGAGCTCGCGACCCTCGATGCCGAGGCCTCGCCGGCCTCGGTGCGTGTCGCCCTCGACGAATTGCGTGACACGCTGGACAACGATGGCCATGGCGTCGAACTCGTCGAGTTGGGCGAGGGCTGGCAATTGCTGACCCGCCCCGAGTACACCGAGGCCATCGAGCGGGCACAACTCGCGCTCCGACCGCAGCGCCTCTCCGGCGCCTCGCTCGAGACGCTCGCGATCATTGCCTACCGTCAGCCGATTGGCCGCTCCGAGATCGAGGAGATTCGCGGCGTCGCGGTCGGTTCGGTGCTCAAGGCCCTGGTCGAGCGTGGCCTGATCGACATCGTCGGCCGCGCCGAAGGACTGGGGCGCCCGCTGCTCTACGGCACCACGCCGCTCTTCCTCGAGCACTTCGCGCTTCGTCACCTGGGCGAGCTGCCGCGCGCGGATGAACTCGCGGTGGCGTTGCGCCCCCTCGTGCGTATCGAGGAGCCGGACGTGGACCTGGCCGATGCCGGCGACGCGGACGCAGAGCCGGAGCTTGGCCTCGGCGCCGCTGGGGACGCTGCCCGCTGATGGCCAGCGAACCGATGCGCATCCAGCGCGCCCTTGCCCGTGCCGGCGTTGCCTCGCGCCGTTCGGCCGAAGCGCTCGTGGCCGCGGGACGGGTGCGCATCAACGGCAAGGTGGCGATCATCGGCGTCTCGTGTGACCCGAGCGTGGATCACATCACCGTCGATGGCAAGCCGGTCGCGGCGCCGACGGCCGCCACCTGGCTCGTGCTCAACAAGCCAACGGGCGTCATCACCAGCCGCAAGGATCCCGAGGGACGACAGACGGTGTTCGACCTGATCGCTGGCCGCGACACGCCCGGGCTGACCTACGTCGGCCGGCTCGATTTCCTGACGGAGGGCGTCCTCCTGCTCACGACGGATGGGGATGCGGCGCATCGGCTCACCCATCCGAGCCGGGAGATCGAGCGGACGTACCTCGCGACGGTCAAGGGAAATGCGGTCGCGGCAGCCACCGAGATGCGACGCGGCGTGAAGCTCGAGGACGGCATGGCGCTCGCCACCGGGGTGCAGGTGCGCCCCGCCGAGCAGCTCCGCACCTGGGAGATCGAGCTCACGCTGCGCGAAGGACGCCATCACGAAGTGCGCCGCATGTGCCAGGCGACCGGACTCGAAGTGCGGCGCCTGGTGCGCACGCACTACGGCCCCGTGAGCTTGGGCGAACTCAAGTCGGGGACCACGCGCTCGCTGACCTCGCGCGAACGGACGATGATCGACGCTCTCACTCTCGAGTAACGGATGCGCGCATGACGATGCCTCCTCTCGCCGCGCGCGACGGCACGCTCGCCCAGCAAGTGGTCGCGCAGGTGGCGCGCCGCGTCGTGGGGCAGGACGCGATGGTCGAGCGGCTCCTCGTGAGCCTCCTCACTGGTGGGCACGTCCTGCTCGAGGGGGTGCCCGGGCTCGCCAAGACGCTCGCCGTGCGCACGCTCGCCGAGACGGTCGACGCGACCTTTCGCCGCATCCAGTTCACCCCCGACCTGTTGCCGGCCGACATCGTCGGCACGCAGGTGTACGATCAGGCGACCGGGCGCTTCGAGGTGAAAGCCGGGCCGATCTTCGCCAACATCCTGCTCGCCGACGAGATCAATCGCGCGCCGGCCAAGGTCCAGTCGGCGCTGCTCGAGGCGATGCAGGAGAAGCAGGTCACGATCGGCGGCACCACCTTCGCGCTCGACGAGCCCTTCCTCGTGCTGGCCACGCAGAACCCGATCGAGCAGGAAGGGACGTACCCGCTGCCGGAAGCGCAGGTCGACCGGTTCATGATGAAGCTCCGCGTGCGCTATCCGACGCGTGACGAGGAGCGCGAGATCATGCGTCGCATGGCCGGGGGCGAGAGCATCCAGGTCGAGGCCGTCGCCACGCCGCAGATGATCATGGCCGCGCGCAACCAGGTGCGCGATCTCTATCTCGACGAGCGCGTGGCCGACTACATCGTCGACCTCGTGCACGCCACGCGCGATCCGAAGGCGGCGGGCGTGGCCGCGCTCGCACCACTCATCGAGTACGGCGCGAGCCCGCGTGCGACCATCGCACTCGCGCAGGCGGCGCGCGCGCTGGCCTTCCTGCGTGGGAGGACCTTCGTGTCGCCCGATGACGTGAAAGCGATTGCCCCCGACGTGCTGCGACATCGCGTCCTCCTCACGTTCGAGGCGGAGGCCGAGGCGGTCACGAGCGACGACGTCGTCGCCCGCCTCCTCGCCGCCGTTCCCGCGCCGTGACGATGACCGCGGCCGGCGCGCGTCGCGCGCCGCCGGCCGAGGTGCTGCGGCAGGTGCGGCGGCTCGAACTGACCGCACGCGGGCTGGTGAATGCCTCATTTGCGGGCGAGTATCGCTCGGTGTTCACGGGGTCGGGGATGGAGTTCGCCGAGGTCCGCGAGTACCAGCCCGGCGACGAGGTCCGCACGATCGACTGGAACGTGACGGCGCGCATGGGGCGTCCCTTCGTGCGCCGATACATCGAGGAGCGCGAACGCACGGTCATGGTGGCCGTCGATGCGTCGGCGTCGACGCGGTTCGCCACGGTCGGTCGTTTCAAGAACGAACTGGCCGCCGAGTTCGCGGCGGTCGTCTCGCTCTGCGCGATTCGCAGCAACGATCGTGTCGGTGGGCTCCTCTTCACCGACCGGGTCGAGCACCTCGTGCCGCCGGCGAAGGGACGGCGACATGCGCTGCGCCTCGTGCGCGACGTGCTGTCGGTGGAGCCCGCGGGACGCGGTACCGATCTGGCCGCCGCGCTCAACGCGCTCACGCGCCTGACCTCGCATCGCGCGATCGTGTTCGTGCTGTCCGACTTCGATGCCCCCGACTGGGAAGGCCCGTTGTCGCGGCTGGCGCGACGACATGACACGATTGCCGTGCCGATGGAGGATCCGGCCGAGCGGCTGCTCCCCGATGCCGGCGTCGTGCGGTTCGTCGATCCCGAGTCCGGCGTGGAGGTGGAGGCCGACACGAGCGATCCGCAGCTGCGTGCCGCGTACGCCGAGCGCGTGTGCGAGGAACGCGCGGCGCGGAGCGCGGCCTTTCGTCGCGCCCGCGTGGATGAAATCGCGGTGCGCACCGATCGCGGCTATGCGCGCGAACTGCTGGCCTTCTTCCGGCGGCGCCTTGCTCGACGCGGAGGGCGCAAGTGAACGTGTGGGTCGACGTGGGCGCGCGGCGCGCTGCGGAGCCTCGGCGCAGCGTGCGTCGCGCATGCGCCGCGCTGACCCTGTGGGCCGGCGTCGCGACCGCGCCACCGGCGCAGGCGCAGGACTCGGGCAGCGCGTCGATTGCCGCGCCGAGTGCTGCGGCGAGCCAAGCCACGGTGACCGTGCGCCCCGACCGTGCGACCGTCGGTGATCCGATCGTCGTCACCGCCCGCGTCAGCGCACCGCCCGGGGCGATCATCGAGTTCCCGAGCGTGGTGAATGCCGCCGAGGCCATCGAGGCGCTCGATCCACGCGTCGTGCACGTGCGCCGTGGCGGGAGCGAGGTGGTCGCGGAGGCCACGTGGCGGCTCGTGGCGTGGGACACCGGCGCGCACGCGCTCCCGATCGGCGATGCGACGGTCACGTTGAACGGCACGCTCACGCGCGTTCCGCTGTCGACGATGATCCTGACGGTGACCTCGGTGCTGCCCGCGGATTCCTCGAAGCGCCTCCCACGCCCGGCGCGCGACATCATCGCCGTCGAGGCACCATGGTGGGACACCTGGTCCCCGTGGCTGGTGCCCCTGTTGGTGCTGGCGCTTGTGTGGGCCATCTGGCGCCGCAACCGCAAGGAACGGCCGGCACCCCCCACCGCTCGGCGCGATGCCGAGCGCGCCTTCACGCGGCTGGAAGCGGGCGCACTTGGCGCGGCGGGCGAGCCCGCGCGCGAGGTCGCCATCGCGACGGAGATCATCCGCGACTTCCTCGCGGCGCGGTATCCCGGGGCGGATGTGGCGCTGACGACGGCCGAGCTGTTGCCGATGGTGCCACTGCGCGCGGCGGCCGACAAGGCGACGCTGGCGGAGTTGCTCGCGTTCGCCGATCTGGTGAAGTACGCGCGGCGACACGTGAACCCGCGTGAGGCCGAAGCGTTCACCGCGCGCGCGCACGCGTGGCTGGCGACGGTGACCGCGAGTGAGAGCAGCGCACCGTCGGCGGCGGCATGAGCGACCTGCGCACCTGGTGGACGGGCATCGAGTTCGCCTCGGCGTGGGCGCTCTGGCTGCTGCTCCTGCTGCCGCTGTGGTGGCTCGTGCGGCGCGCGCGTCGACCGGTCGCCATCGCGTTCCCGCGCACGGCCACCCTCAAGGCCGTGGTGCGGCGCTCGGGACGCATGGCGCGGCTGCTGGTGACGCTGCGGGTGTTGGCGCTGACGGCGATGATCGTCGCGCTCGCGCGTCCGCGCTCGGGTGCCCGCGAGGACCAGGTGCTGAGCGAAGGCATCGACATCATCGTGGCGCTCGATATCTCGAGTTCGATGCTGGCCGAGGACTTCCAGCCGAACAATCGCCTCGAAGTGGCCAAGACGCGGATCAAGGACTTCATCATGGCGCGGCAGGGCGACCGGATCGGGTTGATCGCCTTCGCGGCCGAGGCGCTCACGCAGGTGCCGCTCGCCGTGGACTATCAGGTGCTGCAGGACGCGACGGACGACATCCAGGCGGGGATGCTGGAAGACGGCACCGCGATCGGGACGGCGATCGCGACCGCGGCCAACCGGCTGCGCGACGCGCCGGGCCGCTCACGCGTGCTCGTGCTGCTCACGGACGGCGAGAACAATCGTGGCCAGATCGATCCCCGCACCGCCGCGCAGGCCGCAGCCGCGGTGGGGGTGAAGATCTACGCGATCGGCGTCGGGACCGAGGGCGTCGCTCCCGTGCCCGTGGGGCGCGGGCTGTTCGGTCTTCGCTACGAGAACCGGCCCGTGCGCATCGATGAGGCGCTGCTGCAGGACGTGGCGAAGCAGACGGGCGGCCGCTACTTCCGCGCGCGCGATGCGGCGGCGCTCGAGCGGATCTATCAGCAGATCGACCAGCTGGAACGGGTGCCGCTCCGCGTGAAGACGTACGTCCGCTGGACCGACCTCTATCGCTGGCCGTTGAGCATCGCGTTGGCACTGCTCGTGCTCGAGTTGCTCCTCTCCGCGTGGCGAGGGCCGCTCCCGTGAACACCGCGACGCGTGATCTCGTGGTACGCGGCGTTGCCGTGCTCGTGCCGCTGCTCGTGGCGCTGACGCTCGCGTACGAGTGGCGACGCCGCCGGTCGCGATTGGCGCGCCTGGGTGACACCGCGCTGGTCCTGCGACTGCTTCCGGCCGGGGCGCTGCGCGTGCGCGGCGCGCGTGCCGCGCGCGTCCTGGTGGCCGCGCTCTGCGCGGCGGTGGCGTTCTGGGGACCGCGCTGGGGAACGGAGCGCCGGACGCGCGAGACCGAAGGCGCGGATGTCGTGCTCGCGGTCGATGTCTCCAAGTCGATGCTGGCCGCCGACGAGAAGCCCAGCCGTCTCGATCGGGTGCGGCAGGAGATCAGGAAGCTGCGGTCGTCGTCGCGCGCGCACCGGCTCGGCCTCGTGGCGTTCGCCGGGCGGAGCTACGTGCTGGCACCACTGACCACGGATGGCGCGGCGCTCGAGATCTTCCTCGACAATCTCGGGCCCGATCTGGTCGGGCAGCCGGGGAGCTCCATCGGGCCCGCCCTTCGTCAAGGCACGGATCTGCTCACGGCATCACGCTCGGCGGCTGATCGGGCGCTCGTGCTCATGTCGGACGGCGAGACCTTCGAGCCGCCCGAGGCGATTGTCGCCGCCGCGCAGTACGCGCGCGAGGGTGAGGTGCGCGTGATCGCGGTGGGGTTCGGTACCGAGGCGGGGAGTGCGATCGCCGAGATGACCGAGCGCGGGCGCGACTGGCATCGCGACAAGGACGGCGTGGTCGTCGTGACCAAGGCACATCCCGAAGTGCTGGCCGAGATCGCCCGCGTCTCCGGCGGTGTGGCCATTCCCGCGTCGTCGCTTGATCGAACGTCCGCGCTGCGTGGCGCGCTCGATGACCTCAAGACCGCGACGCGCACCGAGCGGGGGGCGCGTGAGCAGCAGGCGCGCTTCCAGTGGTTCCTGCTGCCGTCGCTGTTGCTCCTCTTCTGGGATGCCGCCGTGGCCGGATGGCGCCCGATGCGGAGGGCCGTGGCAGCGCTCCTGCTGCTCAGCGCGGCCACGTCGGTCGCGCGCGCCGACGACCCGGCACTCGTCGCCTACCGGGCGGGGCGCTTTGCCGAAGCCGCCGGTCGCTGGCGCGTGGCCATCAGTGCGGGCGACGAACGGCCGGTGACGCGCTACAACCTTGGCACGGCACTGCTCGCGGCCGGCCAACTTGATTCCGCCATTGCCGTCCTCGATCCGCTGTCGCGGAACGCCGCTGGCGAGTTGCGCACGCGCACGCTGTTCAACCTGGGGCTTGCACACTTGCAGCGCGCGCGCGCGCCGCAGGGGGACGAGGGCAGCTACCCGCTCGCCGCCGACTGCTACCGCCGCGTGCTCCTCGCCGACAGCCGGAATGCGGACGCCAAGTTCAACTACGAGTTGGCCCGCCGCCGCAAGGAGGGCGGGGGCGGACAGAGCAGTCAGCCGCCGCCGCCCGAGCCGCCGAAGGGCGAGGAGAAGTCGCCGCAGCCCAGCCGTCCCGGTGGGCTCGACAAGCAGCAAGCCGAACAGCTGCTCGACAATGCGGCGCGTGACGAGCGCAATACGCAGAAGCGGAAGTCGCAGCGCCAGAAGGGCGAACCGTCACGCGTGGAGAAGGACTGGTGATCGGCGCGCTTCTGCTCCTGCTGCAGGTGAACGCGGCCGACCCCGCGGTCGTGCAGCGCGCGCGCCCCGATGCGCAGTCGATCTCGTTCCGCGCCATCGCGGTTCCGGAAACGCTGACCGTCGGCCAACAGGCGGTGTACCAGGTCGGCGTGTTCGTGCCCGACGAGGTGCGCCAGCGGTTGCGGCGCAACCCCGAGTTCGTGCCGCCCGAGCTGCGCGCCATGCTGGCGTACGACCTGCCGCGCGGCGGCTACCAACTCCTCAAGGGCCGCACGATCGGACAGACGACGTACGAGATCCACGTCTTCCAGCGCGCGATCTTTCCCGTCACGGCTGGCCGTCACGTGATCACCCCGGCCGAGCTCACCTACTCGTTGCCGCTGGGCTCCTCGTTCTTCAGTCGCGAGGAGATGCACACGCTGCATTCGGAGCCGGTCACGGTCGTTGCCATCGATCCGCCGCTCGCCGGCCGTCCCCCGGGGTGGCGTGGCGCGGTCGGGCGCTTTGGCGTCAGCATGCGGGTGGACACCCGCACGCCGCGCGCGAACGACGTGGTGATCGTGACCGCGCGCGTCGAAGGGGCTGGCAACATCAACCTGCTGCCGCGCCCGGCGCTGCGCGTGCCGTGGGGAACCGTCACGTCGTCATCGGAGCGCGTGGTCATCGATACGGCCGCATCCGAGGTGCGGGGTGCCAAGGAGTTCGACTACCTGCTGACGCCGGCAGAGAGCGGACAGTTGGTCGTGCCGCCGCTCCGCTACGATTTCTACGACGTGCAATTGCGGCAGTACGGGACAGTCGAATCGTCACCCGAAACTCTCACGGTCACCTCCGGGGTGCCACCCGGCGCAGCGGGCACCCTGGTAGGACGGACCCTTCCGCCCGTCCGCACTGTTTGGCGCGGCGAGCGCGACGGTTGGTGGGTGCGGCGCCCGGCCTTCTTGCTCGGCCTGCTCCTCGTACCGTTGCCTGCACTGATCACGCTCGTGGTCTCCGCGCGGCGACAGCGCCGACCGCTGGTTCGTACCGGACTGCAACTGCCCGAGGGACACGCGCCCGCGGGCGACGTGCGTCGCGCCTTCCGCGCCGCCATCGAGGAACGGCTCGGCCTGCGTACGGCCGTGATGGCCGACGCCGATGCGGTTGCGCGGTTGCTCCGGCAGCACGGCGTGACCGCGGCCACTGCGGCCGAGACGGCGCGGCGTCTCGCCGACCTTGATCGCGCGGCGTTCGGTGGCGATCCCGCGGCTGGTGCGAACGATCGCGGATTGCGCGAGCTGTTCGACGCGATCGAACGGGAAGCACGGCCGCGCGCACGAACGCCGCGAGCGACGACGACGGTGGCCCTCGCCCTCGCGGTCGGGATCGCAGGGGCCACGGCGGTGCGTGCGCTGGCGCCGGACACGGCGTCGGATGCGTTCGCTCGCGGCGTGGCGGCCTGGCAGGCGCTCCGGGTGGAGCTGGCCGTGCAGTCCTTCGCTCGTGCCGCTGAACTCGCACCGCGGTCGAGCGATGCATGGGCCAACTTCGGCGAAGCGTCGTGGGCCGCGCGCGATACCGCTGGCGCTGCGGTCGGATGGCAGCGTGCGCTGCGCCTCGATCCGTTGGCATCCGATGTGCGCGACCGGCTCGCGCTGTTGGGCGTCACGAACGACGGGTGGATCGCGTGGGTGCCGCCGGTGGACGTCGATCATGCGGCGCTGGTGGTGGGGCTCGCGTGGTGCGTGGGTTGGGGCCTCCTCTTCGCCACCCGGGCGCGGCCTGACGGGCCGTGGCGGGGCGCGGCGCTCGTCGTGTTGCTGGTCGCCGGCGGCGCCGCCGTCGTCGCGGTGGAAGGGACGCGGCGCGCGGAGGCGCAGCAGCTCGTGGTCGTTCGCGGCGGCGAGTCGCTGCGCGCGCTCCCGGCGCTCGGCGCCGAGTCCAGCGCGCCGGTGGCGGGCGGGGAAGTGGCACAGCTCGTTGAACGCGGTGACGTGTGGTCGCGCGTGACGCTCGACCTGGGCCGCACCGGGTGGGTCACGAGTGAGCGACTTCGGCCATTGACGGCGCACTAACTTCACGTCGTGGCCCGCATCGCCGTTCTCCCCAGCACTGTCGCCGACCAGATCGCCGCGGGCGAAGTGGTCGAGCGTCCCGCGTCAGTCGCCAAGGAACTCGTCGAGAACGCGCTCGATGCTGGGGCGACCACGATCGACATCACGATCGAGGACGGCGGCCGTACCCTCGTGACGGTGGCCGACGATGGGTCCGGCATGGACCGCGAGGATGCGCTGCTCGCGCTCACGCGTCACGCCACGTCGAAGATCCACAGCGCGCAGGACCTCGTCGGCGTCGCGAGCTTCGGGTTTCGCGGTGAGGCATTGCCCGCCATCGCCTCCGTGTCGGAGCTCGAGTTGGAAACAGCAACGCAGGATGGCGCGGGGACCCGCGTGCGTTCCGCGTGGGGCGACGTGGCCGCGGTGGAGGAGGTCGCCCGTCGGCGCGGTACCACCGTGCACGTGCGCGGACTCTTTTCCAACGCACCTGCGCGGCTGACGTTCCTCAAGGGCTCGCGATCGGAATGGCGCGCGCTCGCCGATCAGGTCACGACCATCGCGCTGACACGTCGTGACGTGCGCCTGTCGCTCACGCACGATGGGCGCTCGGTCCTGGCGTTGCCACCGGCGTCGTCGATGCGCGCACGCCTGGCCGCGGTCTGGGGAGGCAAGTACGCGGAGTCGTTCGTCGACGTGGATGATGTCTGGGGGCCGACGCACGTGCGCGGCCTCGTCGAGCGTCCGGTCGACGTGGGGACGCGTGCGCGGCGCGTGCACGTCGTGGTCAATGGTCGCGCGGTCCGCGACACCGGCCTCGTTCGGGCAGCGGAGGCGGCGTATCGGTCCACCATCCCCGCAGGCGTGCGCCCCTCGCTCTTTCTCGAGCTGACGGTGCCCGGCGAACTGGTCGACGTGAACGTGCATCCAGCCAAGGCCGAAGTGCGCTTTCGCGATCGCTGGCCGGTGGAGCGCACCGTTGAGCAGGCGGTCCGTCGCGCGCTGGGCACAGTGGACGCTGCCGCCGGCCTCGGTGCGCGGCAGTGGGGCGGCATGTCGCTGAGTCAACTCGCAGCACCCGCCGTGGACACGGCGCTGCTCGTGTCGCCGTCACCGGCGGCCGACACCCCGCTCTTCGACGTGTCTGCCGGCGCCTGGAGCGGCGAGCCGTCCTCGGCCGACGGTGCGCCGAGCGACGTCGCCTCCGGCGCGCCAGCGATCGCCGCGCCGCGTGCGAGCGACGAGGTGGTCGTGCCGCCGCTCCTCCAGCTGCGTCGCACGTGGATGATGTTCGAGCGCGAGGATGGCATGGTGCTCATCGACCAGCATTCGGCGCATGAGCGCGTGCTGTTCGAGGAGTTTCTGGGGGCACTCACGGGAGGCGGTGCTCCGGCGCAGCGCCTGCTGCTGCCACTCACGGTTCATCTGGGTGCGGCCGAGGCCGAGGCCTTCGACGAGAATCGTGCCGCGCTCGAGCGGCTCGGCTACGAGATCGAGGGCTTCGGTGCGCACACGTTGCTGGTGCGCGCGGTGCCGATGCCGCATCCGCGCTTTGATGCCGAGCGGTGCCTCCGCGATACGCTCGACGCGCTCACCGGTGATCGCGAAGCGGGAAGTGCCGCCAAGCACGAACGACTCGCCGCCACGGTCGCGTGCAAGGCGGCCGTGAAGGCGGGTGACGTGCTCTCGCAGGCGGAGATGCGCGCGTTGTTCGTCTCGTTGGCGCGCACCACGCTCCCCGCACACGACGTGCACGGCCGCGCCACGATCGTGCACCTGGGCTGGGACGAGCTCGAGCGCCGCTTTGGCCGTCGCTAGCCTCGCGGTCATCACCGGGCCGACGGCCGCAGGCAAGTCGGCGCTCGCGATGGCGCTCGCCGAGCGCGCCGGCGCGGTGATCGTGAGCGCCGACTCGCGGCAGGTGTATGCGGGGTTCGACATCGGGACGGCGAAGCCCGCACGGGCAGAGCGTGCGCGCGTCGCGCACCTGGGGCTCGACGTCGCTCCGCCAAGCGAGCGGTGGAGTGCCGCGCGCTGGGCCGACGCCGCGACGAGGTGGATCGAGGACGCGCGAGCGGCCGGTCGCCCCGTGATCGTGGTGGGCGGCACCGGCTTCTATGTGCAGGCGCTGGTCGCACCGCTTGCGGCAGCGCCAGCGCTCGATCCGGAACGGCGTGCGGCGCTCGAGGCGCTCCTGCGCGACTGGCCAACGGCCGAACTTCGCCGCTGGACCGAACGGCTCGATCCCGTGCGCGCGCAGCTGGGGCGCACACAGCTGCTGCGCGCCGTCGAAACGGCGCTGCTCGCCGGCCAGCGGCTTTCCGACAGCTTCGTGACGCCGAGTGCCGTGGCTCGGTGGTCCGCACGATATCTTCTGGTCGATCCGGGACCGGTACTGGCCGCCCGGATTTCGGCGCGAGTGGACGACATGTTGGCGGCGGGCTGGCTCGACGAAGTGCGCACGTTGCTGCGGGAGGTGGACCCGGCGGCCCCCGCTTGGAACGCCTGTGGGTATGCGGCGCTGCGGGCGCACGTGGCCGGCACGCTGTCCTTGTCGGCCGCCCGGGAGCAGGTGATCATCGCGACGCGCCAGTACGCGAAGCGTCAACGGACGTGGATGCGACACCAATTGCCGCCAGAGACCGTCACGCGGCTCGACCCGGCGACCCCTGATGCGCTCGAGCGCGCCTGGGACTGGTGGCGCGCAGGAGACTCGCGATGAAGATCGGCATCACCTGTTATCCGACATACGGTGGATCCGGCGCCGTGGCGACCGAGCTGGGCATCGCGCTCGCCGCGCGCGGCCACGAAGTGCATTTCGTCACGTACAAGCAGCCGTTCCGCCTCCCGAACTTCGTGCCGCGGATCTTCTTCCACGAAGTGGATGTGGGCCGCTATCCGTTGTTCGAGTATCCGCCGTATGACCTCGCGCTGGCCGTGCGCATGCACGAGGTGGTCCTGAGCCACAAGCTCGACCTGCTGCACGTGCACTACGCCATCCCGCACGCGACGAGCGCCTGGATTGCGCGCGAGATGTTGCGCGAGAACGGGCACGACATCCCGATCGTCACCACGCTGCACGGCACCGACATCACGATCGTCGGGCAGGATCCCTCGTTCCACGCCATCACCAAGTTCTCGATCGAGCGATCCGACCGGATCACTGCGGTCTCGGAGTTCCTGCGGTTGGAGACGATCCGCGCATTCGGGTGCACCCGATGCGACGTGCAGGTCATTCCGAACTTCATCGATCCCACGGTGTTCAACCGCGCGACGTACGGCCCCGCCCTGCACGCGGAGTTGGGCGGTGGACGTCGCGTGCTCATGCACATCTCGAACTTCCGCCCCGTCAAGCGCGTGCGCGACATCGTGCAGGCGTTCGCGCAGGTCCGGGCGCAGGTGCCGAGCGTGCTGGTGATGGTGGGCGACGGCCCCGATCGCGTGCTGGCGGAGGAAGAGGCGCGAACGCTGGGCGTCGACGCCGACGTCTTCTTCCTCGGCAAGATCGACGCCGTGGCGCCATTGCTCGCTGCCGCCGACCTCTTCCTCATTCCGACCGACCGCGAGTCGTTCGGCCTCTCGGCCCTCGAAGCGCAGGCCTCCGCCGTGCCCGTCATCGGCTATGCCGTCGGCGGACTACCTGAGGTGGTCGAGCACGGCGTGACCGGCATGCTGCACGACGTCGGCGACGTGACCGGCATGGCGCAGTCGGCCGTCGAACTGCTGCGCGACGACGCACGATGGCGTGCCATGGGTGCGGCGGCCGTCGAGCGCGCGCGCGCACGCTTTGACCAGGACACGATCGTGGCTCGCTACGAGGCGCTGTACGCCGGCGCTCTCGCCAACGCCTAGGGAATCTTTCGGAACCACATGGATATTCTGCATGCCCTTGTCCTCGGCATCCTGCAAGGGCTGACCGAGTTTCTGCCCGTGTCGAGTTCGGCGCATCTCTCGCTCGCGCCCTGGATCCTCGGCTGGGACGATCCCGGTCTCGCCTTCGACGTGGCGCTGCACCTTGGCACGCTCGTGGCGGTGCTCTGGTACTTTCGCGTGGAGTGGATCTCGCTGGCGGGCGCCACCGTCGATATCGCGCGGACGCGACGCATCGATTCGCCAGCCAAGCGGCAGGTCGTCTACCTCGTGATCGCCACGATTCCCGGTGGCGTGGCAGGGCTGCTGCTCAACTAGCTCGCCGAGGAGGTCTTTCGCGCGCCGCAGCTCACGGCGGTCGCGCTGATCGTCATGGGGACGCTGCTTTGGGCCGTGGACAGGTTCGCGCCGCAGGACCGCGCGCTCGAGTCGGTCGGGTGGCGTGATGCGCTGCTCCTCGGGTGCGCACAGATGTTCGCGCTCATTCCGGGTGTCTCGCGC
>JANMLN010000147.1:0-3011 GCA_031372565.1 Gemmatimonadota bacterium
CAAGCAGGTGCTCGCCGGCGGTGACGTGGCACGGCGCGCGATCGACGTCGTGCGCCGCATCGGCGCCCCCGCCGTGGTCGAACTGCTCGAGATGCTGACGGCGACCGACTCGCGCAAGGAACGCTCGGCGATCTTCAACGCGCTGCTCACCATGCGTGTGGAGGCGGGATTCCTGCGCCATCTCATGCATGACCAGCGGTGGTTCGTGGCGCGCAACGCGGTCGATCTGGCCGGCAAGGGCGCGCGGCGCGAATTGGAATCCGACGTGATCGAGATGACGCACCATCTCGACGAACGCGTCCGGCTCGCGGCACTGCACGGATTGGCGCGCATGGGGACGCCAAATGCCATCGCCGTGCTGCAAACGGCGCTCAAGGACGCATCACCGGCGGTCCGCGCCAAGGCGGCGGCCGCGCTGGGCTCGCTGCGCCGGACGCTGGCCATGCCGATGGTGGCCGATGCCCTCGCGCGCGAACGCGACACGAACGTCATCACCGCGCTCAAGGTCGCACTGGGCATCCACTCGCGGCCACCCACGCACCCGCTCAACCCGCTCGTCGACGAGCGTCGCTCCGTGGAGCGGCAACTCCTGCGCGAGTAACGGTGCGCCCGACGGCCGGCGGCGTGCTGCGTTGGACGGCCTGTACGACTCAGCCGCGATAACGCGCCAGCCAGTCCGCGCGCCACGTCTCGAAACTCCCGTTGCCGATCGCCGCACGCGCGTCGCGCATAAGGCGCAGGAGAAACGCGAGGTTGTGGAGGGCGAGCAGGTGCGGAGCCAACGGTTCCTCTGCGGCGAACAGGTGCCGCAGATAGGCACGATCGTACTGCGTGCACGCCGGGCAGCCGCACGCGTCGTCGAGCGGCCTCCGATCCAGCCGCATCCCGGCCTTCAGCAGCTGCACGGTGCCGTCGATGGTGAACGCCGTGCCATGCCGCCCCATGCGCGTGGGCGCCACGCAGTCGAAGAGATCCATGCCGCGTCCCACGGCTTCGAGCAGGTCGTCGGGAAACCCGACGCCCATCAGGTAGCGCGGCCGATCGCGCGGCAGGCCGGCATCGCAGCCGTCCAGCGTCGCGTACATCGCCGGCTTCGGCTCGCCTGTCGAGAGTCCACCGACGGCGATGCCGGCCCAGTCGCCCGCGGCGAGAATGCCACGCATGGAATCGCGGCGAAGCGCGTCGTGGACGCCACCTTGCACGATCGGAAAGAGCACCTGTCGCGGCACGAGGCGCTCCTCGTCGCCTGCTGGACCGAGGGGCGGCGTCCCATGCGGCACGGGTTCGTGTTCCAGCGGCGCGCGCCCGTCGCGCGCCAACCGCGCAAACTCGTCGCGGCAGCGATCGAGCCAGCGCAGGCTGCGCTCCATGGCACCGCGCGCCTCGTCGAACGCACTGCCCCCGGCAATCAACTCGTCGAGCTGCATGATGACGTCCGCGCCGAGATTGCGCTCGATCTGCATCACGCGCTCGGGGGTGTAGGCGTGGAGTCTGCCATCCAGCTGGCTCTTGAACACGACCCCGGTTTCGCTCACCGTCCGGTAGCGCGCGAGCGAGAACACCTGAAAGCCGCCGGAGTCGGTGAGCATGGGGCCCTCCCACCGGGCGAACGCATGCAGCCCTCCCAGCGCGCGCACCACGGCGTCGCCGGGCCGCAGGTACAAGTGATACGCATTGGCCAGGACCATGCGGCCACCCACCGCGGCCACTTCCGGCATGGTCACGCCGCGAATGGCCGCGTGTGTGCCAACCGGCATGAACGCCGGCGTCTCCACGACGCCGCGCGGCGTCGTGAACCACCCCTCGCGCGCCGCCCCGTGCGTGGCGCCCACACGAAAGCCGAAGCCGGAGGCCGTCATGTGCCGAGGGCCGACTCGCGCGTCAGCGCGCGAGTCCGCGTCCGAAGTGATAGTGCACCCCCACGTCCGCGAGGAGCGCCACCACGCGTCGCAGCCCGAGTCCCATCACGCTGAAGTAGTCGCCGTGAATCCGCTCCACGATCGTGGCACCGGCCCCCTGGATGCCGTAGGCACCCGCCTTGTCCATCGGTTCGCCGGTGGCCACATACGCCGCGATCTGGGCCGCCTCGAGGTCGCGGAAGGTGACCTCCACCTGCTCCACCGCGCTGGCCGTGATTCCACCATGCACGACCGCCATGCCGGTACACACGACGTGCGTGTGCCCCGAGAGTCGAGCCAGTATGGCGCACGCCTCGTCGACCGAGCCGGGCTTTCCGAGGATCTCGCCACCGAGCACGACGGTCGTGTCGGCGGCGATGACCACGGCGTCCGGATGTCGCGCGGCCACGACGGCGGCCTTGGCGCGTGCCAACCGCTCGACATACGCCTCGGGCCGCTCGCCGGCGACCACCGACTCGTCGACGTCGGCAGGATCCACCAGGTGCGGAATGCCGACGAGCGTCAGCAGTTCGCGGCGGCGCGGCGACGCCGAGGCGAGGACGACGGTGGGCGCGGTCATTTCTCGAGCATGAGGGTGACGGGACCGTCGTTGACGAGGTCGACCTCCATGGCGGCGCCGAACTGCCCCGAGGCCACGACGAGGTCGTGCGCTCGCAGTCGCGCGAGGAACGCCTCGTACAACGGCACGGCGACGTCGGGCCGGGCGGCATCCACGAAGCTCGGGCGCCGTCCCTTGGCGGCGTCGCCATACAGCGTGAACTGCGAGACGACGAGCAGCGCACCGCCGACGTCCGACAACGAGAGATTCATCTTGCCCTCGGCGTCGCTGAACAGACGAAGGCCGGCGATCTTCTCTGCCATCCAGTCCACCTGTACCGGCGTGTCCGCATGCGTGAAGCCGACAAGCAGGCAGAAGCCTCGGCCAATGGCGCCGGCAACGATCGGCGGCGTGCCGTCTGCCGGGCGAATGCGCACGTCGGCGCGGGAGACCCGCTGGAGGAGGACGCGCATGGCGGGGAAGCGAGCCTTGTCGTCCTGAGCGGAGCGAAGGACCCGCTTGAGCGGTCCCCCGACCCCAAGCAGCGCCTTCGC
>JANMLN010000181.1:0-58610 GCA_031372565.1 Gemmatimonadota bacterium
CTTCGCTTTGCTCAGGACGACAAGCAGGTCCATCGCTGCGCTCATGAAGACGAACAGGTGACCGGGTACAGCGGGAAGTGATCGGTGAGCGCCATCACGTCGGCGCGCACCGCGGCCGCCACCGCCGCATCGTCCGGCGCAAGCAACACACGGTCGATGAACCCCGCGATGTGCGCCATCTCCGCTTCGCCCATGCCGCGCGTCGTCACGGCCGGCGTGCCGATGCGGATACCGCTCGTCACGAACGGGCTCTGCGTCTCCTTCGGCACGGTGTTCTTGTTCACCGTGATCGCGGCATGATCGAGCGACTTCTCGGCCATCTTGCCCGTCAGCCCCTTGTTGCGCAGGTCGAGCAGCATGAGGTGATTGTCGGTGCCGCCGCTGACCACGTGATACCCCTTGGCCATCAGCGCTGCGGCGAGTGCCCGGGCATTGGCCACCACCTGATGGCTGTACGTCGTGAACTCCGGGCGCAGCGCCTCGAGGAACGCGACCGCCTTGCCCGCGATGACATGCTCCAAGGGACCGCCCTGCGTACCGGGGAACATCGCCTTGTCGATCGCCCTGGCGTGTTGCGCCTTGCACAGGATCAGCCCGCCGCGCGGTCCGCGCAGCGTCTTGTGCGTCGTCGTCGTGACGACGTCCGCATACGGCACCGGCGACGGATACGCGCCCGTGGCCGACAGTCCGGCGAAGTGTGCCATGTCCACGAGGAAGATGGCGCCGACTTCCTTGGCGACATCGGCGAAGGCCTGGAAGTCGAGCACGCGCGAGTACGCCGAGAAGCCGGCAATGATCATCTTCGGCTTGTGCGCGCGGGCCTTGGCGCGCATGTCGTCGTAATCGATCAGCCCCTGCTCCGTCACGCCGTAGTGGACGGCGTTGTAGATCAGCCCCGAGAAGTTGACCGGCGAGCCATGCGTGAGATGCCCGCCCTGCGAGAGGTCGAGCCCGAGCACCGTGTCGCCCGGCTTGAGGAACGCGAGGTACACCGCCGCGTTCGCCTGCGCCCCCGAGTGCGGTTGCACGTTGGCATGTTCGGCCTTGAACAGCTCCTTGGCGCGATCGATCGCCAGCTGTTCGGCTTCATCGACCACTTCGCAGCCGCCATAGTACCGCTTGCCCGGCAACCCCTCGGCGTACTTGTTGGTGAGCGGTGAACCGACCGCCTCCATGACCGCGGGCGACACGAAGTTCTCGCTCGCGATCAGTTCGAGTCCCTCGGACTGGCGCGTGATCTCGCGGCGGATGATCGCGGCGATGGCGGGATCGGTCTCGGTCAGCGCACGACCCGGCGGGGTACGGTCCCACTCACTCCACTTGATCACTTGGATTCCTCGCGTTCGATCTTCTCGACACGGCGCTCGTGGCGCCCGCCTTCGAAGGGGGTGTTGAGCCAGGTTTCGAGGATCTGCACCGCATCCTCGTCGGACAAGAAGCGCGCCGGAAGGACCAGCACGTTGGCGTCGTTGTGCTGCCGCGCGAGCGATGCGATCTCCGGAGACCACGCCACGGCGGCGCGCACGTGCGGATAGCGGTTGGCGGTGTAACTCATGCCAAGACCGGTGCCGCACATCAGCACGCCGCGCGTGACCTCGCCGCTCGAGACTTCCTGCGCGAGCGGGTGCGCGTAGTCGGCGTAATCGGTGCTGTCGGTGGAGCGGGTGCCCAGGTCCTGCACCTCGAAGCCCAGCTGCTTCAGCCTGCCCGCGAGCACCTGCTTGAGGGCGAAGCCGGCGTGATCGCTGGCGATGGGAATGCGTTCGGCCATGCCGGAAAGTAACCGCCCCGACGCCGCAGCGAAGCGGCCCCGGGGCGATGCGTGTTCCGACGCCCTCAGCTCTTGCGCGGGTACACCGGCCATGGCCGCATCATGCCGCCCACGGCCTTGATCCGCAGCTCCGCGAGCCGGTCCGCCGCCACGTACGTCGGCACCCCCGACTGCTTGGCAATGTCGAACACGCCGAGAATCGTGTCGTAGATCTCGCCCGCCTTGCGGTAGGCCCGCGCCTGGTCCCAACCGGCCAGCTCGCGATACACGTTGATCACGCCACCGGCGTTCGCGACGTAGTCCGGCGCGTACGTGATGCCGCGCGACTCGAGCTCGTCGCCATGGCGTGCCTCGAGGAGCTGGTTGTTGGCCGCCCCTGCCACGATCTCGCACTGGAGCTTCGGAATCGTCTGGTCGTTGATCACGCCGCCGAGGGCACAGGGCGCGTACACGTCCACGGGCGCGGCGTGAACCTCCGTCGGGTCCACCGGCGTCGCCGCAAAATCGTGCACCACGCGCTTGACCCGCTCCGCGTCGATGTCGCTCACCACCAACCGCGCGCCGGCCGCGTGGAGCTCCTTGCAGAGCCCGTACCCCACATGTCCCAGCCCCTGCACCGCCACCCTCTTGCCCTCGAGGTTGGTCGAGCCCCACCGATGCATCGCGCACGCCTCGATGGCGCGGAAGACGCCATGCGCGGTCACGGGGCTCGGATCGCCCGAGCGCGCCGCCAACCCGGCCACGTAGTCGGTCTCCATGTGCACGTAGTCCATGTCGGCCGGGCTCGTGCCCACGTCCTCGGCGGTCACGTAGCGTCCGCCCAGCGTCTCGACGAAGCGCCCGTGCGCGCGGAACAACATCTCGCGCCGCACCGTGCGATTGTCACCAATGATCACGGCCTTGCCGCCGCCCAGATTGAGCCCCGCCACGGCGTTCTTGTAGGTCATGCCGCGCGCCAGGCGCAGCGCATCGACCATGGCTTCCTCATCGGAGGCGTAGTGCCAGAACCGGGTGCCGCCCAAGGCCGGCCCCAGCGTCGTGTCATGAATCGCGATGATGCCGCGGTAGCCGCTCTCCTTGTCGTGGCAGAGCACCACCTGCTCGTGGCCCATCTCGGCGATCGTATCGAATAGCTGCATGCGTCAGGAATCGAAAAGGGAAATGGCGCTGGAACGAGGCGCTACGCCGACAGCGCGCGCGCAATGACGACCCGCTGGATCTCCGAGGTGCCCTCGTAGATCTCGGTGACCTTCGCGTCGCGGAAATAGCGTTCGACGGGATACTCCTTCACGTAGCCGTAGCCGCCGAAGACCTGCACCGCCTGGGTGGTCACCCACATGGCGGTCTCGCTCGCGAGCAACTTGCTCATCGAGCCGAACATGCCGACGTTCTCGCCGCGGTCCTTGGCGGCAGCCGTCGCATGGAGGAGCGTGCGCGCACTGGCGATCCGCGTGGCCATGTCGGCGAGCTTGAACTGGATGGCCTGAAAGTCGCGAATCGGTTGCCCGAACTGCGTGCGCTCGCCCGCGTACGCCACCGCGGCCTCGAACGCCGCCCGCGCGATGCCGATCGCCTGCGCGGCAATCCCCAGTCGTCCGTGATCGAGCGACTGCATGGCGTAGATGAACCCCTGCCCCGCTTCGCCGAGGAGGTTGGCGGCCGGCACTCGCATCTCGTCGAACCGAAGCTGCACGGTCGGCGACGCGCGCAACCCCATCTTGTCTTCCTTCTTGCTCACGCTGAAGCCGGGAAGATCGGGGGTGACGATGAACGCCGAGATCCCCTTGGCGCCCTTGCGAGCGCCGGGCTGGTCGGTGCGCACCATCGCGAGAATGACGTCGGCCGTGCTGCCATTGGTGACCCACGCCTTGGTACCGGTCAGCACCCAGTGGTCGCCATCCCGCACGGCCTGCGCCGAGAGCGACGCGGCATCGGACCCCGCCTCGGGCTCGGAGAGCGCGAACGCGCCCAGCTTCTCGCCACGGGCCATCGGACCGAGAAAGCGCGCCTGCTGGTCTGCGTTGCCCCACCGAAGCAACATCTGCGTGGGCAGCGAGTTGTGCACGCTCATCATCACCGCCGCGCTCGCATCGGCGGCCGCAATCTCCTCGAGCGCGAGCAGGTAGCTGATCGTGTCGAGCGCGAGCCCGTCGTGCGCTTCCGGCAGCAGCATGCCGAGAAAGCCCAGCTGTCCGAGCTTGCCGACCAGCGCGGGCTCGAAGTACGCATCGCGATCCCATTCCTCCGCGAACGGGGTGATCTCGTTGGCGGCGAACTCGCGCGCCAGCCGTTGAATCTCGCGCTGCGTTTCGCTGAGCGGTGTCAGGAGTGTATCGGTCGGCATCTCAGCCCTTGGGGGCGGTCTCGTAGTGATAGAAGCCGCGGCCACTCTTCTTGCCGAGCCAGCCAGCGGCGACGTACTTCCGGAGCAACGGACAGGGCCGGTACTTGGGATCGCCCAGTCCGGTGTGCATGACCTCGAGAATCGCGAGGCAGGTGTCCAACCCGATGAAGTCGGCGAGCGTGAGCGGCCCCATCGGGTGATTCATGCCGAGCTTCATGACGGTGTCCACGGCCTCGGGCGTCGCGACCCCTTCCATGACGCAGTACACCGCCTCGTTGATCATCGGCATCAGGATCCGGTTCGCCACGAAGCCGGGGTAGTCATTCACCTCGACCGGCACCTTGCCCACGGCCTTCGCCAGCGCGAGCGTGCGAGCCGTGGTGGCATCGCTCGTGGCGATGCCGCGAATGACCTCCACCAGCTGCATCAGCGGGACCGGGTTCATGAAATGCATCCCGATGACATCGGCGGGCCGCGTGGTGCGCGCGGCAATCTCGGTGATGGCAATCGAGCTGGTGTTGCTCGCGAGAATGGCTCCCGCGGGCGCAATGGCGTCGAGGTCGGCGAACAGCTTGAACTTGAGGTCGACGCGTTCCGTCGCTGCCTCGACCACAAGCGTCGCGTCGTGCGCCGCACCCATCTCGGTTGCCGTCGTCAGCCGGGCGAGGGTCGCATCGCGTGTCGCCTGATCGATCGTCCCCTTCTTGAGCTGGCGATCGAGGTTCGACGTGATCGTCGCCCTCCCCTTGTCGAGCGCGGCCTGTGCGACGTCGATCATCACGACCGGAAAGCCGTGCTGCGCGAAGACGTGCGCGATGCCGTTGCCCATCTGGCCGGCGCCAATGACGGCGACACGGTCGGTCATGTGCGTATCTCCCTGGAGGCGCGGGCCTCCGTGAACAGGACGCGTCCGTCCGGACGCGCGAGCAGGACCGCCGTGGCGGCCATCATGCCGAGCGCGGCGAGTGCGCCACCCTCGGGTCCCCACGTTCCACCAGTCGCCCACGCCGGGCCCACATCCACCAGCCGATAGCTCGGCGTGGTGAACGCAAAACCACTCACCTTGGCGTGCAGCACCAGGGCCATCGACGCGTTCCAGGCCACATGCGCGACCGCGGCCGCCCACACGCTGCCCGTGACCAGCCGCACCAGTCCCAGCCAGCATCCGGCCACCAGGACACTCGCAATCGACGCGACCGTCGCCCCGGGATTGGCCACGTGCATCAGCGCAAACAGCACACTCGACGCGGCCAGCGTGGCGGCAGCGCCAAACCGCTCCGCCACGGCGGCGAACGCGTAGCCACAGAACATCAGCTCCTCCGCCAACGCGGCCGGCGCGAGCACGAACACCATCGACGCGACAAGAGCGAGCCACTGCGAGTCGGTTGTACGCTCGAACGACAACCATCCGGCGGCCACCAACGCGAGCGACGGCACCAGAATGGCCGCTGCCCCCTGCACGACTCCGAGGCGCAGCCCGGTGCCGCCGAGCGCGGCACGGTCGAGACCGAGCTGCGCCCACGACAGAAAGGGATCAATGTTCCGTCGGACGAGCAGGTGCGCCACCGCAACGCCGAACAGCGACATCCACGGCCACGCCACCAGCCGCACCCCCGCCGCGCCGAGCAGGCCGGAGACCAGCGGATACACGATGAAGGCAGCGCCCATGTTGGCGGCAATGATGAAGCAGACGAACGCGGCCAAGCGCCACGGCCAGTGCATCCGGCCGCGCCCATCCACGAAGACGCGTTCGACGAAGGCTGAGTCCATCACGACGCGGGGCGTCCCGCTCAGGCCGTGCGCTCGACCTCGAGCGCGACCGCATCGCCACCGCCCAGGCAGAGCGTCGCCAGCCCGCGCCTCGCGCCGCGGTCGGCCATCGCGTGCAGCAGCGTGACCAGCACCCGAGCGCCGCTCGCGCCGATCGGGTGCCCGAGTGCCGTGGCGCCGCCGTTCACGTTCACCCGCGACCAGTCCCACCCGAGACCATCACCGTCCGCGAGCGCCTGCGCAGCGAAGGCCTCGTTCGCCTCGATCAGGTCATAGTCGCCGATCGACCGCCCGTGCTGCTGCATCAGGCGCTGTACCGCCACGATCGGCGCGAAAAACAGGTCGCGTGGATGCGTTGCGCCCGTCCCGTAGCCGGTGATCGTCGCCAGCACGTTGAGCCCGTGCGCGGCCGCATACGCCGCCGACGTGACCACGAGCGCCGCAGCCCCGTCGTTGAGCGAACTGGCGTTCCCCGCCGTGACCGTCAGGTCGGTGGTGTCCTTGCCCGGGAACGCCGGGCGCAGCTTGCCCAGCGAGTCCGCGCTCGTGTCGGCTCGCGGCCCCTCGTCCGCATCCACGACCGTTGGCCCCTTCTTGCCGGCAATCTCCACCGGCACGATCTCGGCCCTGAACCGCCCCGCCTGCTGAGCGGCAATCGCCTTCTGGTGCGACGCGGCGGCGAACGCATCCTGCGCCGCGCGCGTGACCCCCGCCTTGGCCGCCGTGTACTCCGCGTGCGAGCCCATGTGCACGCCGCAGGTGGCACACCAGAGGCCGTCCTTGATCATGCCATCGACCATGGTCTGGTCACCGATCTTCACACCGCCGCGCATGCCGTACACATAGTGCGCGGCGTTGGACATCGACTCCTGCCCACCCGCCACGATCACCTGCGCGTCGCCTGCCTTGATCGCCTGCGCCGCCAGCATCACGGCCTTGAGGCCGGAGCCACAGACCTGATTGATCGTGACCGCCGACGCCGTGGCCGGAATGCCGGCCTTGAGCATCGCCTGTCGGCCGGGTGCCTGCCCGGTGCCACCCTGCAGCACGTGGCCCATGATGACCTCCTGCACGGCGTCGGGGTCGACCCCGCTCCGAGCCAACGCCGAGCGAATCGCGATCGCGCCCAGCTCCGTCGCAGAAAACGAGGCGAGCGCGCCGAGATACTTGCCGATCGGCGTCCGGGCGGCACCAACGATGACGGGCGTGTGAGTGGAATCAGACATGTATGGGCCTTCAGGCGATCTGGAGACGGAGTCAGACCCACCCGAACGGGCAGGGACCTTTAAGATAGCAGGGAAAGCGGCGACACCAGCCGCTTGAGCGCCCGCGGGGCCACCTCGTGCCACTTCATCTCACCCGTGAGGAGTCGCCCCATCGTCTGGGTCGCGCTCGGACGCGTGATCCCCACCGAATACGCCAGGCGCGGCATCGCGTAGAAAGCCTTGGCCACGCGGGCGGCCCACTTCATGTCGCGCCCATGCTCGCGGGCAATCCGTTCCGAGTACGCGGCCAATGCGCCGGCGTCGCCCCTGAACCAGGCGGCGGCGCACTCCGCCGCGACCATGCCGGTGAAGAGCGACGGACGAATCCCCTCGGCCGTGAACGGGTCGACGATGCCGGCCGCCTCGCCGCAGAGCAGCGCGCCGTCCGTGTGCAGCACCGAGTCACCCTGCCAGAGGAGCAGCGGATGCCCGTGCTGCTTCACGCCGTCCATCGAGAGCCCGAAGTAGCGCGTGTACTCGGCGAGCGGCGTCCGCAGGTCGACCGACTTCTGTCCCCACGCCCCGATGCCGATCGAGTGGCAGTCCTTCTTCGGGAAGTTCCAGAGATAGCCGTTGTTCACCATGCCGAACTCGAAGTGCGCGATGTGCGGTTCCGGCACCGGCGCATTGACCTCGATCTCGATGGCACCACCAATCACGACCTGCCGCTTGGCGAGTCCGAGCCATTTGGCGGTCTGCCCCTTGGCGCCGTCGGCGCCGATGAGCAGGCGCGACTCATGCACCCCCTGATCGGTGGTCACGCGCCACCGCCCGCCCTCCCGCACGATGGATTGCACGGTCTCGCCCGTCCGCAGCGTGGCCCCGCGCGCGACCGCGTGCTGAATGAGGTGATGGTCGAACTCGTCGCGGCGCACCATCCAGAGCGGCTCCCGCAGCTCCAGCGGGGCATCCACGCGCTCGCCCATGTTCCAGGTGTACCGCACCGTGTCGACCATCGCCGAGACCGCCGGCGTGAAGTCGATGTCGAACCAGCCGCGCACCTCTGGCCCGACGCCACCGCCACAGGGCTTGTAGCGCGGGAGTGCCTGCTTCTCGAGCACGAGCGCGGAATGCCCGAGGCGCGCGAGATGCCACGCGGCAGAACCGCCGCCGGGGCCGGCACCAATGATGATCACGTCGAACAGGGGCGTCATGCGGGGGGAATCTAGCGGCACGCCGGGGGGCGCTGCTCGTGCATCCGCATTGACGCGACACCGCGACGGACGCGACATTGCCGCATGGCTGCAACCACCCGCGCACGGATCGACGCACCCGACGCGCCCCGATACGCCGAGCATGAGGAGCGCGCGCTCGCGCTCTGGATCGTGCTCTCGCGCGCGGCGAGTGCCGTGGGCGCCGTCACCGACGCCGATATCGCGCGGTCCGGACTGACGCAGGCGGAGTTCGGCGTGCTGGAACTGCTGTATCACAAGGGTCCGCACCTGCTCGGTGAGCTGCAGCGGAAGGTGCTCGTGTCGAGCGGCGGCGTGACGTACATCGTCGATCGCCTGACCGAGCGGGGCCTGGTGGAGCGGCGGCTGTGCCCCAGCGACCGGCGCGCGCGCTACGCCGCCGTGACGCGCAAGGGGAAGGCGCTGATGAAGCAGATCTTTCCGCAACACGCGGCGGCCGTGGCCGACGCGGTCGCGGCGCTGAGTCCGGCGGAGCAGGCGCAGGCCCGCGCGCTGCTGAAGAAGCTGGGACTGGGCGCGGCCGGCGTGCTGGGTCCGAAGGCCGCGCGGGAGCCGTAGGACGGGACGGTGGGTGGGCGATCGGTGCGTCCGGTAGCCCGCTCTTGACAATTTATCTTAGTAATGAGATATTCAGTACAGAGCCATCTGCGCCCTGCCGGCGCGCTCCCTCCCGTTTACCCGAGGACTCTGTCCATGACCGCTGTCGCCCCGACCACCGCCCTCCAGACCTGGCACATCGACCCCACCCACTCCGCGGTGAGCTTCGCCGTGCGGCACATGATGTTCGCGACCGTTCGCGGGCAGTTCGGTGACGTGTCCGGTTCGATCTCCATGGAGCAGGACGATCCCCGCACGACCGCGGTGGACGTGAGCATCGGCACGGCGTCGATCGACACGCGCATGCCGCAGCGCGACGCGCATCTGACCTCCCCCGACTTCTTCGATGCCGCCACCTTCCCCACGGCCACCTTCGCGGGCCGTGGCGCCACCGCGAACGGCGACGGGAGCTGGGCGCTGGGCGGCACCCTCACGATCCGCGGCGTGTCCAAGCCGGTGGTCCTGCAGGTGCGCCCCCTCGGCACCGGCAACGACCCGTGGGGGAAGGTGCGCTCGGCGTGGACCGCAACGGTCACGATCGACCGCCGCGAGTTCGGCCTGAACTGGAACCAGGCGTTGGAAGCGGGCGGCGTCCTGGTGGCGACCGACGTCGACCTGACGCTCGATATTCAGGCCGTGCAGGGGTAGTCGGGGCAGGCTCCGCCGAGCGGAGCATTGCATTGTATCGAGCATGCGGGCCCGGACGCGACCAGCGTCGGGCCCGTTTGTGCGTCGTGGCGTACCCACACCGCCCTTAGATTCGTCTTGAGAGACCTCGGGGGTACTCGTGCTCCACTCTCGCCCAATCGCCTCGCTCATGTCGTTGCCGCCCGTGCGCTCATCCCAGCTCCTTCTCCTCGACCTGCCGCCGGTCCGGTGGCGCGCACGAGTGCAGTTCGTCGAGCGTGTCTCCACCGGGAAGTCGTAACCACGATGCGTGGACACGTGGTCGCGATGCTGCTGGACAGCGCCCTCTCAACGTGGGGAACGCGCGAAGACCTTCACATGCTGCTCGCCAAGGGGCTGATGGCGCGCGGCGTGTCCAAGGTGGTCCTGGTCTTCTCCCAGAGCCCGGCGCCCGATCTGCAAGAGCGGTATCGCGCCGAGGGCATTGCCGTCGAGTTCATCAATTACAAGGACGGCGCCTTCAATTTCTTCCGCCGTTTGCGCGACGTCGTGCGCACGTACTCCGTGACGGCGGTGCACATCGCGTTCTTCACGTACTTCAGCTGGATTCCGTGGATGGCGCGGCTTTCGGGCGTGCGCCACGTGATCTACCACGAACGCAACCCGGGCATTTTCCGTGCGACGTCGCTGAAGCGGCTGCTGTTGGTCGCGCGTACGCGCCTCATGTCGTTCCCCATGACGCGTGTCATCTCGATCTCGCACTTCCTCCGGGAGACGCTCGCGAAGGGCGGGATCCCGCCCGGGAAGATCTCCGTCATCCATCACGGCGTGGACACCGCGCGATACTGTGCCGACGCGGGCGCGCGCGAGCGCGTGCGAGCCGAGCACGGCATACCGCCCGGCGAGCTCATGGTGGTGTCGCTCTGCCAGCTGATGCGCCACAAGAACATCGACACGATGCTCGAGGCGGTCCGGCAACTCACGGATCGCGGCTTCCCGGTCCGCCTGTTGGTGATCGGTTCCGGCCCCATGCGCACGCAGTGGGAGGAACTCGCGAAGTCACTGGATGTGGTCGATCGGGTCCAGTGGCTGGGACGGATCCCGGATCCCGTCCCGATTCTCCAGGCGTGCGACGTCTTCCTGTTGATTTCAGAGGGAGAAGGGTTCGGCTTGGCCATCGCCGAGGCGATGAGCTGTGGCATCGCCTCCATCGGGACGGTGAGCGGTGCCGTCCCGGAGATTGTCGAAGACGGGAAGAGCGGGCTCTTGATCCCGCTCCGCGACGCGACGGCGCTGGCCGACGCGATCTACCGGCTCGGCACCGACGAGCCGCTCCGGCGCACGCTCGCGCGCGCCGGCATGGACCGCGTGCATCGCGAGTTCACCATCGACGTGTCGACGGCCAAGATCGTCGACCTCTACGCCAGCGTGCTGCCGCCCGTGGCCCGGTAGCGGTCGCGCGCGTGCGCCCCTACGGCGACGTGACGAACTCCGCCGGCAGCGCGCGCGTCCGGTTCTCCTCCGCCAGCTTGGCCACGAACGCTGCCACGCTCATCGTCTCCTGCTTGGCACCGGTGCCTCGCGCGCGCAGCGCGACGGTCCCCTCCTCCGCCTCGCGCCGGCCCACCACGGCGAGGTACGGGATCTTCATGAGTTCGCCGTCGCGGATCCGGTAGTTGAGCGTGTCGTTGCGGTCATCGAGCGTGGCCCGCAGCCCGGCCGCCTTGAGCGCCGCGACCACGGGGCGGGCACCGTCCGCCAGGTCATCCGAAATCGGGAGGACGCGCACCTGCTCCGGCGCCAACCAGAGCGGAAACGCACCGGCGAAGTGTTCGATGAGGATCGCGATGAACCGCTCGAAGCTGCCGCTCACCGCGCGATGGATGACCACCGGGCGGTGCATCGCATTGTCGGCGCCCACGTACTGGAGATCAAAGCGCTCCGGCGCGTTGTAGTCGAGCTGGATCGTGCCCAACTGCCAGGCGCGACCAATCGAGTCCGTCACGTCGAAGTCGATCTTGGGTCCGTAGAAGGCGCCGTCGCCCGGCTTGAGCTCGTAGGCACGCCCCGTGGCGTCGAGTGCGGCCTTGAGCGCGCCCTCGGCCTTGTCCCACAGCGCGTCCGACCCGATACGGGTCTCCGGACGCGTCGCGAACTTGAGCGTCGCCGTCAACCCGAACGTGTCGTAGTAGCCGAGGATGAAGGTGGAGAGGAACTGCACCTCCTCCGCAATCTGGTCCTCGGTGAGGAAGACGTGGCAGTCATCCTGCGCGAACTGGCGCACGCGCGTGAGCCCCGACAGCGCGCCCGAGAGTTCGTTGCGATGCAGCGGATCGAAGGTGACGAACCGCTTGGGCAACTCGCGGTAGGAGTGCTTGCCGACGTTGTAGTAGACGTAGTGCGACGGGCAGTTCATCGGCTTGAGCGATGCGTCGTGCTCCTTGGTCTCGTTGTCGAGCACGAGGAACATGTTCTCCTGGTACTTGCCCCAGTGCCCCGACTGTTCCCACAGCGCCTTGTGGTACATGAGCGGTGTCTTGATCTCGAGGAACCGGTCCGCTTGGCGCTCCCGGACGAACTCCACGAGGGTGTTGTACAGCGTCGTGCCGCGCGGCGTCCAGAACGGCGCGCCCGGTGCCACGGGAAAGAAGTGGAAGAGGTCGAGCTGCTTGCCGACGACGCGATGATCGCGCTTGCGCGCCTCCTCCATCTGGTGCAGCCGGGCGTCGAGCTCCTCCTTCGTGAAGAACGCTGTCGCATAGATGCGCTGCAGCATTGGCCGCTTCTCATCGCCCCGCCAGTAGGCGCCCGCGGTGCTCAGCAGCTTGAAGTGCTTGAAGTAGCTCGTGTCCTGCACGTGCGGGCCGCGGCAGAGATCCGTGAACGGCCCGTCGGCGTAGGTGCTGATGACCTCGTCCGCGCCCAGGTCGGCGATGCGCTCGAGCTTGAGCGGGTCATCCGCAAAGCGCGCGAGCGCCTGCTCCCGGCTCACTTCCTCGCGCACGAACGGATACTTCTCCGCCACGACCTTCTTCATCTCCGCCTCGAACGCGGCGAGGTCGTCGGGGGTGAAGGGCCGGTCCACGCCGAAGTCGTAGTAGAAGCCGTCATCGATCGCGGGGCCGAATCCGATCTGTGCGTCCGGACGCAGGCGACGCACCGCCGTGGCGAGAATGTGCGCCCCCGAATGCCGCAGGACCGCGAGCGCACGCGGGTCCTTGTTGGTGATCACCGTGAACCGACCGCTGCGACGCAACGGCGTCATGAGATCCTGCACCTCGTCGTCAACCGAGACCGCGATGGCTGCGCGCAGGAGGCCGGCGCCGATGGAGGCGACAACCTCCCGCGGAAGGGTACCGGGGGCGACCTCGCGGGTCGCGCCGTCGGGCAGTGTCAGGGTGAGCATGGCAGAGTGAAGCGGCGAACCGGCCCCAGCGGGCCGGCGAAGGAGAAGGGCGTCAGGACCGGCGCGGCAACGCGAAGCGGCTAGCCGCGCGTGCCGAGCAACGAGGTGATCGCGGGACCATGCCGGAAGGCGAGCACGAGGCCGATCAGGACGGCGATGACCAGCGCGAGCCAGAGCGCGAGGCCGCGCGTTGGCGGAACGTCGGTGGGCGTGGGCGTCGGGCTCGGAGGCATCGGTGCACGGAGGCGGGGAGCGCCCGGGCCGCAAGGCGCGGGTCGCGTCCAACACAAGGTACCGTAGGCTCAGCGTCGCTGCCACGGAGCCGGAGTCGGCCCGTTAGCTTTCCCCACTCTATGACGAGCCCGTTGCCCGCTTCGCCGGAGTTGCCGGCCACCTACGACGCGACCGCCACCGAGCGCGCCCTGTACGGCCGCTGGGAGGCGGCCGGTGTCTTCCTTCCCGCCGGACATCTCCCGGCCCACGCGCCGTCGTTCACCGTGGTGATGCCGCCGCCGAACGTGACCGCGATGTTGCACATCGGCCACGGGCTCAACAACACGGTGCAGGACGTGATCGTGCGTTGGCGCCGCATGTCGGGCGACCGCACGCTCTGGGTGCCGGGGACCGATCATGCCGGCATCGCCACGCAGAACGTGGTCGAGAAGCTCCTCGCCAAGGAGGGCAAGACCCGCTTCGATCTGGGCCGCGACGCGTTCGTCGAGCGCGTGAAGGCGTTCGTTGCCGAGACCGGTGGCGTCATCCTCCAGCAACTGCGTGCCATCGGCGCCAGCGCCGACTGGAGCCGCGCCGCGTACACCTTCGACGAACAGCGGTCGCGCGCGGTGCGCGAGGCGTTCGTGCGCCTGTACGAGGATGGCCTCATCTATCGCGGCCATCGGGTGATTCACTGGTGTCCGCGCTGCCTGACGTCGCTCTCCGACGAGGAAGCCGAGTTTCACGAGACCAACGGGCAGCTCTGGCAGGTGGCCTATCCGGTGGTCGGGCAGCCGGGGCGCTCGCTCGTGATCGCCACCACGCGCCCGGAAACGATCTTCGCCGACACGGCCATTGCGGTGCACCCCGAGGACGAGCGCTACGCCGACCTCGTCGGGCAGCGCGTGACCATTCCCATCGTGGGGATCGAGATCCCCGTCATCGCCGACGCGTACGTCGACCGCGCGTTCGGCACGGGTGCGCTCAAGATCACCCCGGCCCATGACGCCAACGATTTCGAGGTCGGCAAGCGGCACGCACTCGCGATGCCCGTGGTCATCGACGAGACGGGGACCGTACGCGAGGTCGCCGACGCGGCCGGCCGCGTGCCGGATGCCTATCGCGGCCTCGACCGGTTCGCCGCCCGCAAACAGTTCGCCGCGGCGCTCGATGCGGCGGGCCATCTGGTGAAGGTCGAACAGCATCGCAACTCCGTGCGGCGCTGCTACCGCTGCGACACGGTGGTGGAGCCGCGCCTCAGCGATCAATGGTTCGTGACCATGGCGCCCCTCGCCGCGCCCGCGCTGCAGGCCGTGCGCGACGGGCGCGTCCGCGTGCTGCCCGAGCGATGGGAAGCGGTGTACGTGAACTGGATGGAGAACATCCGCGACTGGAACATCTCGCGGCAGCTCTGGTGGGGGCATCGCATTCCGGTCTTCTACTGCGACGCGTGCGCGTGGCGCGCGGCGCTGCGCGACGACCCGACCGCGTGTCCCCAGTGCCACGGCACCGTGCGCCAGGACGAGGACGTCCTCGACACCTGGGCCTCGAGCTGGCTCTGGCCCCTGAGCACGCTCGGCTGGCCCGGCGACAGCGCCGACCTGCGCGCCTTCTATCCCACCGATGTCCTCGTCACCGCCCCGGAGATTCTCTTCTTCTGGGTGGCGCGCATGATCATGTCGGGGATGTACTTCGACCCCGCGCACCGTCCGCCCTTCCACACCGTGTACCTCCACGGCACGGTGCGTGACGCGCAGGGCCGCAAGATGTCCAAGTCGCTCGGCAACGGGATCGATCCGCTCGATGTCGTCGCACGCTATGGCGCCGATGCGCTGCGCTGGACCGTGATCAGTGGCATGGGGCTCGGCGTCGACGTGCTCCTCGATCACACCGACCTCGACAAGGCGTTTGCCCCGGGGCGCAACTTCGCCACGAAGCTGTGGAACATCGGGCGCTTCCTCCTCACGAGCGTGGGCGACCGCGCGGTGCCGCCGCTCGCGTCGGTGGATCCCACGCTGCTCACGCGGGCTGACGAGTGGATCCTCGCGCGGCTCGACGTGACGATCGACGAGTGCGATGCGGCCCTCGGGCGCGCCCGGCCGGCGGTTGCCGCGTGGCCGGAGGACGAACGCAACGCCGGCCTCCGATTGAACGAGTTCGCGGAGACGGCACGCCGTTTCGTGTGGAACGAATTGGCCGACTGGTATGTGGAGGCCGCCAAGGCGCGCATCGCGGCCGGCGGCGCGGACGGCGAAGTGGCGCGCGTGGTGCTGGCGCACGCCTTCGACCGGGCGCTCCGGTTGCTGCACCCGATCATGCCGTTCATCACCGAGGAAGTGTGGCAGCGACTCCCGGTCGAGAAGTCGTCGGACTTTCTTGCCCGCGCGTCCTGGCCCGTGCGCGCCGGCCGCGCCGCCGCAACCGAGTTCGACGTGGTCGTCAGCGCGGTGGACGCCATCCGGTCACTGCGGTCGGCGGCAGGACTGTCGAGCGGCCAGAAGGTGAACGCCAGCGTCGTCCTGAGCGAAGCGAAGGACCCGCTACTCGCATCGCGTTCCGCCCCGCTCGACACGCGCGCTGTCCTGCACGAAGAGCGCGCGCTCATCAACGCGCTGGCACGCGCCGAGGTCACGATCGCCGACGGCCACGATGGCTCCGGCCTCAGTCAGGTGTGCACCGGCTTCGACGTCTACTTGCCGCTCGACAACATCGCGCCCGAGATCCGTGCACGCGAAGCGGACAAGGCCCGCAAGGAGGCCGAGGCGCTCGCCAAGCAGCTCGCCGCCCTGTCGGCGCGGCTCAAGAACGAGGGCTTCGTCTCACGGGCCAAGCCGGACGTCGTGGAAGCCGAGCGACAGAAGGAACGGGAATGGACGGAGAAGATTGCCCGGCTCGCCGAGAAAGCTGCGGCACTCGGCGGATGACCCCCCGTCGTCCTGAGCGAAGCGAAGGACCTGCTTCTCCCCGTCGTCCTGAGCGCAGCGAAGGACCTGCTTCTCGCTGTCGTCCTGAGCGAAGCGAAGGACCTGCTTCTCCACGCACCCCGCCTCGCACCCGCCTCGCGCTCCTCCTCACCGCAGCCGTCTTCGCCTGCGCCTCACCAGGCATTCCTCCCGGCGGCCCCGAGGACAAGCTCCCACCCAAGCTCATCGCCGTCGTCCCGGAATCCGGTCAGGTACGCGTCGCACCGCGCTCGGTCGTCTTCCGCTTCGACGAGGTGGTGAGCGAACGTCCGGTCGGCGCGCAGAAGCTCGAGGACATGTTCCTCATCTCGCCGCGGAGCCAATCCACGGACGTCGAGTGGAACCGCGAGGAAGTGTGGGTGCGGCCTGACGGCGGATGGCGCAAGAACGCGGTGTACACGATCACGATGCTGCCCGGCATGGCCGACGTGCGGGGCAACGTGCTCAAGCAAGGCCGTACCCTCGTGTTCGCCACCGGCGCCACCATCTTCGACACCCAACTCGATGGCCGCCTCTTCGACTGGCTCAAGGGCACCCCCGCGCCACTCACGCTCATCGAGGCGGTCGATCGGCGCGACACGACCATCCAGTATGTCGGCCTCACCGACTCGCTCGGCCAGTTCCGCATCCGGCACCTTCCGCCGGCGACCTACCTCGTGCGCGCCTCGGTGGCGAGCACGTCATCGATCGGCGCGTCCGCTGGTGCGTCACTGCGCGGTTTCGATCGCCGCCGCGCGTGGGACTCGGTCGCCGTCGTGCTCACCGACAGCGCCCGCGTCGAACTGCTCGCGTTCGTGCACGACACACTCGGACCGCGCATCGCCGCACTCACGGTCCGTGACTCGCTGACGATCAAGCTCACGCTCGATCAGCCGATTCCGGCGCGGCAGCGCCTTGGCACCGAGCATGTGGCGCTGTTGACTCGCGACTCGACATCGCTTGGCATCGAGGCGGTGTACACGGCCGACGCCTTTGCTGCGTTCGAGAAGGTGACAGCCGACTCGGCGGCCGCCGACAAGGCGCGTCGCGACTCTGCCACTGCCAAAGCCGATTCCGCCAAGCGTCCACCCGGGGCGAGCCGCGCCGATTCGGCCGCGCGTCCCCCGGCAACGCCGCCGTCGGCAGCGCCGCGCGGAGTGCGCCAGGCCGCGCCGTCACCCGTTGGCGCGCCCCCCGCACCGACACCGCCCGGCACCGTTCCCGGCGCCGCAGGCCGACCCGCGCGCCCCGACTCGACGGCCGACAGCACCCGGCGCGAGCGCCCCAAGCCGAGCCAACCACTCCCCCTCACGGAGTTCGTGATCCGGATGGCGGTTCCGCTCGCGCCGCAGTCCACGTACCGTCTCGTGCTGCAGGACGTGCGCGGTCTGTTGGGTGCATCGCGAAAGAGCGATCGTGCCTTCAGCACGCCGCGCCCGCCGTCCAAGGACTCGACCAGCGCGGGCGCCGCCAAGGCGACGCCGCCAACCGTGAAGCCGGGAACCGCGCCGCCGGGCTTCACGCCGGCCAAGCCGCCCGCAGATTCAGCGAAGTCGCCCAAGCCACCCGAAGCGTTCGATCGTCGATGACCGACGCGCGGCGCGACCTACCGAGCGTGAGCGCCTTGCTCGAGGGCGACGGCGCGACGCGGCTGCTCCAGAGTGTCGATCGGGAGGTCGTCGTCGCGGCGATTCGCGCGGTGCTCGACGAGGCCCGGCGCGATCCGACCCTCATGCTCGATGCCGTCGACTGGAACGAGCGCATTTTTCACGAAGGGATGCGGCGCAATCGGCCGACCCTGCGCCGCGTGCTCAACGCCACCGGCATCGTGCTCCACACCAACCTGGCGCGCGCGCCGCTCGCCGAGCGTGCGGTGGCCGCCATTGCCGATACCGCGCTCGGCTACGCCAACCTCGAGTACGACCTCGACCGCGGGGAGCGCGGGTCGCGTTACGTGCATTGCGTCTCGCTGCTCACGGCGCTGACCGGCGCCGAAGATGCGCTCGTGGTCAACAACTGTGCCGGCGCGCTCGTCCTGGCGCTGGCCGCCACGGCGCGTGGCCGCCGCACGATCGTGTCGCGCGGCGAGTTGATCGAGATCGGTGGCGGCTTTCGCGTGCCCGAGATCATGGAAGCCGCGGGGACCACGCTCGTCGAAGTCGGCACCACCAACCGCACGCGCCTCGGCGATTACGAAGCCGCCATCACGCCGGAGACCGGTGCGCTCGTCAAGGTGCATCGCTCGAACTTCACCGTTGAGGGGTTCGTGGCCGAGGTCACGTCGCGTGAGCTGGCGCCACTCGCGCGCACGCACGGACTGCCGCTGATCGAGGATTTCGGATCGGGGCTGCTGCTGTCGCTCGACGCGATCGGCCTCACGGGCGAGCCGACGGCGCGCGAAGTCGTCAGCCGTGGCGCGTCGCTCGTGCTGATGAGCGGCGACAAGCTCCTCGGGGGCCCGCAGTCCGGGATCATCCTGGGGACGCGCGAGCAGGTGTCGCGCCTGCGGGCGCATCCGCTCGCGCGATCGTATCGCGTCGACAAGCTCACGATCGCGGCCTTGAGCGCGACGCTGGCGATCTACCGGAATCCGGAACGGGCGATGCAGGAGATTCCGGTGCTGCGGATGCTCGCGGCCTCACCGGACGGCATCCGCCGAACTGCCGAGTCGGTCGCCGCCGCACTGCGGAGCGACGGTTTCGCTGCCGAAGTCGTCGCGACCGAGAGTGCCGTCGGGGGCGGCGCCTTTCCGTCGGCGCGACTCGTCTCGAGTGCGGTGGCGCTGCCGGGGAATGCGGACCAGCTGGCACGGCTGCTGCGCGAGGGCGAACTGCCGGTCATCGCGCGCATTGCCGACGGACGCGCGCTGCTCGACCTGCGGACCATCGACGCGGGTGACGTGCCGCGCTTGCGCACGGTCGCGCGGGAGGTGCTGGCGAAGGCCGCGGCGCACGACAATCTGACGCCCGCATCGGACCGCGCGCGATGAGCGTGACCGATCGAGCGCGCCCTGTGGCCTTTCTCGACCGCGATGGCACGATCATCGAGGACGTGCACTACATCGCCCGCGCGGAGGACGTGACGTTGATCGACGGTGCGGCGCACGCGATTCGGCGACTCAATCGCGCGGGATGGGCGGTGGTGGTGATCACCAACCAGTCGGGTATCGGTCGCGGACGACTCACCGAGGCCGACTACGACGCGGTGCGCGCGCGCGTCGACGAATTGATCGAAGGGAGCGGCGCGATGATCGATCGGCACTACCACTGCCCGCATGCGCCCGACGCGGCCTGCGCGTGTCGCAAGCCCGGGACGCTGCTCCACACGCGTGCGCTCGCGGAGCTCATGCTCGATGCCTCCCGCGTGGCCACCGTCGGCGACCGCTGGCGTGACGTCGCGCCCGCCGGCACGCTGGGCGGATTGGGCATCCTCGTGCCGGCCCCCGACACCCCCCCCGATGAGCTCGAGCGCGCCGCGATCGAGGCGCGCGTGGCGCCCACACTCGATGTCGCCGTCGATCTCATCCTCGGTGCTGGCTGAGCACGCGCATGCATCGTAGCATTCGCGCATGACTCCTCCTCCGCTTGGCCGACCGGCGCGCATCGGTGTGCTCGCCTCCGGGGGAGGCAGCAACCTGCAGGCACTCTTCGACTTCTTCGACGGCACCGGCGCGGGCCTCGCCGCCGTCCACTGGGTCGGATCGGACAAGCTGCTCGCCGGCGCGCTCAAGCGCGCGCGCGACCGTGACGTGCCCGCCGCGCACATCGACTGGGGCAGCGCCGACGCGCTGCTGGCCGCCCTGGACGCGCACGGCATCGAGGTGCTGGTCCTCGCCGGCTATCTGAAGTTCCTCCCCGAACCCGTGACGCGTGCCTACCGCGGCCGGATCGTGAACGTGCATCCTTCGCTGTTGCCGAGCTTCGGCGGCCCCGGGATGTACGGCATGCGCGTACACGCGGCGGTGCTCGCGGCCGGCGCCAAGGTGAGTGGTGCCACCGTGCATTTCGTCGATGAGGTCTACGATCACGGATCGATCATCGCCCAATGGCCGGTACCGGTGCTCCCGCAGGACAGCCCCGACACGCTCGGGCAGCGCGTCCTCGCCGTCGAGCACCTCCTCCTGCCGCGCGCGGTTGCCGCCGTCGCCACGGGCCACGTGCGCCTGTCCGACGAGCATCGCGTGCAGATGGACGCCGCCGGTGCGCACGCGGATCAGCCCTTCGCACTGCCCGGCATGTTGCCCGCGGTCTCGATGGACCTCATGTTGCCGGTCACGCCGTAGCGCGCTCCGCGCGCACCTTTCAGCTCTCATCGCCTTCTTCATGCCGCGCGCACTGCTGTCCGTTTCCGACAAGTCGGGTCTCGTCGAGTTCGCCACGGGACTGGTCGACCTGGGCTACGATCTGGTGTCCACCGGTGGTACGTCCAAGGCCATGCGCTCGGCGGGCCTGAGCGTGTCCGACATCAGCGAGATCACGGGGTTCCCCGAGATGCTCGACGGCCGCGTGAAGACGCTGCACCCCGTCGTGCACGGCGGCCTGCTGGCGCGACGCGACGTGGCCGAGCACATGGCGGCGATTGCGGCGCACCAGATCCAGCCGATCGACGTCGTGGTGGTCAACCTCTATCCGTTTCGCGAGACGGCGGCCAAGACGGGTATTCATGCCGACGAGGTCATCGAACAGATCGACATTGGCGGACCGTCGATGTTGCGCTCGGCGGCCAAGAACTTCGCCAGCGTGACCGTGGTCGTCGATCCCGCCGACTACGGGCACGTCCTCGCGGCGCTCCGTGACGGCGGCGACGCCGAGATGCGGCGCAATCTGGCAGAGAAGGTGTACGCGCACACCGCAGCCTATGACGCCGCCATCAGCGGCTGGTTCGCCGCTCAGCGTGGCGACCAGTTCCCGGAGCACCTCAGTCTGGCCGTGGAGCGCCAGCAGATGCTCCGCTACGGGGAGAACCCGGGCCAGCGCGCGGCGTTCTACGTCATGGGGCGGGGCCGCGGGTTGGGTGCCCTGGTGCAGAAGGGGGGCAAGGAGCTCTCGTTCAACAATTTTCTCGACCTCGACGGCGCCATGCTCGCGGCCGATCCCTTTCACGGCCAGTCGGCGTGCGCGATCGTGAAGCACACGACCCCGTGCGGGCTCGCGGTGGGCACCAGCGCGGCAGATGCGTACAAGAAGGCGCTGGCCTGCGATCCGGTGAGCGCGTTCGGCTCGGTCATCGCGTTCACGGTGCCCGTCGACAAGGCCGCGGCTGAACTCGTGTCCGCCCTGTTCGTGGAGTGCGTCGTGGCGCCGCAGTTCAGCGAGGAGGCGGTCGAGATCCTCGGGCGCAAGAAGAACCTGCGCGTGCTCGAGGGCGACGCGCGCTGGGGTGCCCACGAACTCGACATCAAGCACGTGCGCGGCGGCCTGCTCGTGCAGGAGCCGACCCCGGTCACCTTCGACGAAGGGGCGTGGAAAGTGGTGACGGAGCGCCAGCCGACCGCGCAGGAGATGGACGACCTCCGCTTTGCCTGGCGCGCGGTCGGGAGCGTCAAGTCGAACGCGATCCTGCTCGCGCGGGACGGCGCGACCATCGGCATCGGGGCCGGGCAGATGTCTCGCGTCGACGCGGCCTTCGTGGCGGTGCACAAGGCGAAGACGCTCGGCCATGACACCACCGGAGCGGCGCTGGGCTCGGACGCCTTCTTTCCGTTCCGCGACGGCATCGACCAGGCCGCGGAGGCCGGCGTCAAGGCGATCATCCAGCCCGGCGGGTCGGTGCGCGACAACGAGGTGATCATGGCGGCCAACGCGCATGGCATGACGATGATCTTCACCGGGCAGCGGCTCTTCCGGCACTAACGCCCGCCCGGCGCCGAGGCGCTTGAGCCCCACCGCCCGGGCTCCGTCACCCGAGGGGTACCGGCATCCTGGTGGAATGCCGCCCCCCGGACAGCCAACCCTTGGCCCGCGGCGGTTGTCTCCAAGGGTAGCCCGGGGCGAGATTTCACGGTTTGTGTGCCAGACTCCGGGGGCTCCCCCCGCCTGCTCGCCGACCCGACGCCTCAGATGACCGCACCCCGCGCCACCGAGCTCGATCTCCGACCGTCCTATCTCGCAGCAGGCATCGCGGCCCTGGCCGTGCTGCTGCTGTATCTCGTGACCCTCGCCCCGTCCACCGCGATGTGGGACACGAGCGAGTACATCACGGCGGCGTACGTGCTCGGCCTGCCGCATCCGCCGGGCAACCCCTTCTTCGTGCTGATCGGCCGGGTGGCCTCCATCCTGCCAATCGCGCCCACGGTTGCCACGCGCATCAACGTGCTGGCGGCCCTCGCGAGCGCCGTGTCAGCCGGCATGTGGTTCCTGATCACCGAACGGGTGCTCGTCAGCTGGTTTGCGCAGAAGTGGACGCGCCTCGTCATCGCGAGTGTCTCCGCCGTCATCGGTTCCACGGCGTTCACGGTGTGGAACCAGTCGGTCGTGAACGAGAAGGTGTACACGATCTCGCTCGTCGGTCTCGCCGTCTGCTCGTGGCTCACGGTGCGGTGGTGCGACGAGCCCGATGGTCGCAAGGCAGATCGGATCCTCGTGCTCGTGGCCTACCTCTGCGGCCTGGGCTACACGAACCACATGGCCGGCATGTTGGCTGGCCCGGCCGTGGCCATCGCGGTCCTCGTGCGCCGTCCGCGCACCGTGCTCCGCTGGAAGCTGCTCCTCGCCATCCTCGGCGCGATTCTCCTCGGCGGGTCCGTCTTCGCCACGCAGCCCATCCGCGCCGCGCACAATCCGGCCCTCAATGAGGGCGACCCGACCGGCTGTCGTGCCGGCCTCAAGCTGGACTGCACGTTCAGCAAGGGGACGTACGACGCCTTCATGTACAACTTCAACCGCGGCCAGTACGGCAAGCCGGAACTCGGCACGCGGCAGGCCCCGCTCTCGGCACAAGTCGGGATGTGGTGGCTCTACTTCAAGTGGCAGTGGTGGCGTGATGGCGACGGTGCGTCGCTGGGCATCCAGACCACGCTGGCCGTCATCTTCCTGCTGCTCGGTTTGCTGGGCGGCTACGTGCACTGGCAACGGGACCGACGAAGCTTCTCGTTCTTCGGGCCGTTGATGTTCACGCTGACGTTGCTGCTCATCTACTACCTCAACTTCAAGTACGGCGCGTCGCAGTCGCCGGAGCTGCAGGACTCGGTCAATCGCGAAGTCCGCGATCGTGACTACTTCTACCTCTGGTCCTTCTCGGCGTGGAGCGTCTGGGCTGCGCTGGGCCTCGCCTTCGTGTGGGAGACGGTCTCCGAGCTCGCCCAGAGCGAGACGGTCGTCGTCGGGCGCGAGTCGATCAGCAATCCGACCAGGCGTGGATGGATGATGGGACTGCCGGTGCTGCTCATCGCGGCCGTTCCGGCATTCGGCAATGCCAAGTGGGCCTCACGCGCCGGCGAGACCGATACGCGCGACTTCGCGCACGACATCCTCAATTCAGTCGAGCCGTACGGTGTGCTGGTCACCGTCGGCGACAACGACACCTTCCCGCTCTGGTACGCGCAGGAAGTCGAGGGGATTCGCAAGGACGTGGTGGTAGCCAACACCTCGCTGCTCAATACCGAGTGGTACACGCGGCAGATCATCCGTCGCCCGGTCTACGAGTACGACGCCAAGGCGGGCCCCGCCATCTATCGCGACAAGTCGTGGCCCAAGCCCGCGCGCGGGCCGATCAACATGACGCTCGACGATGCCGACAAGGTGCCGCTCTACATGGAGCTGCAGCAGCCGCAGCTGTTCACCAAGGGCGACCTCACGGCCACCATCGATCCCAAGACGCTGCAGCACGGGGTGCTCGAGCGCGCGGACGTGTTCGTGCTCCGCATGATCCAGGACGCGTTCCCCGAGCGCCCGCTCTACTTCGCCCGCACCTCGGCTGGCTACGGCGAGTCACTCGGCCTTGGCCCCTACCTCCTCACGCAGGGGCTCGCGCGCAAGCTGAGCGCCACGGCGCTCAAGGCGTCCAAGGACACGCTGCAGCTGCCCGGGCAGGGGTTTCTCGACGTGAAGCGCACCAAGGACCTCTGGAAAGATGTCTTTGTCGGGCAGGCGGCGATCATCCGGAAGGGCCATTGGGTGGACCGTCCCTCCGTCGGCATCCCGTATCTGTACGTCTCGACGGGCCTGCTCCTGACCGAAGCGCTGCGCTTGAACGGCGATGGCGCTTACGCGCCGAACGTGCTCGAGACCACGCGCAAGCTGGCCAAGGCAACGGGGCTCGGCGACATCGCGCCGGAACCGGTCGACGCGCCGGTCCCGTTGGCACCCTCGGGCGACACGGCACTCAAGCAGAAGGCGGGCAAGGCTGCCCCGAAGCCCGGCAAGCCGTAGCGGACAGTTCGCTGTCTGGTACGCGAACGGCCGGTCCCTGCACAGCAGGGGCCGGCCGTTTCGCTTGACGCGTACCTCGTGTGGTTGATACAGCGCGGGTCGCTCAGCCTCCCGTCGCTTCCACCGGGTGCGCTCGCTTGAACAGGAGCAGAAAGAAGCCGCTCAACACCGTGAGCGTGCCGTAGAGCGCCGTCATCGGCTTGTCGATCGTGACGTACGTCAGCGTCCAGACCGACAGCGCGATGAAGATGATCGGCGTCACTGGATAGCCCCACGTCCGGTAGGGGCGCGGCAGGTTGGGTTCTCGCACGCGCAACACGATGACACCCAGCACCACCAGCAGCGAGAAGAGATTCATCGTGAAGCCGGCGTAGGTGAGCACCGGCTCGAATGCCCCCGTCAGGATGAACGCGAGCGCGATGACTTGTTGCGCCACGAGTGCGTTGCGTGGCTGGCCGCTCGTCGTTCGGCGCGCGAACACGGCCAGCGCCGGCAGATCCTCGCCGATCACCTGCGTGATGCGCGGCCCGGCGAACGTCATCGCGCTGATGCTCGACAGCAGCACGAGCGCGATCATGATGTTCATCGCCTTGCCGCCAGCCGCGCCGAGCATCGCGGTGGCGGCGAGGCCGCCGACCTCCACCTTTCCTGCCAGCTCCGCCATGGGCACGGCGCGCAGAAAAGTCCAGTTGAGCGCGAGGTACATCGCCGTGACGATCAGCGTTGCGTGCAGCATCGCGCGCGGGAGGGTGCGCTGCGGGTCGCGCATCTCGCCCACCATGTAGGCTGCCGCGTTCCATCCCGAAAAGGCATAGCTCACGTAGATGAGCGACACGGCGAACGAACCGGTCGGGAGCTCGGCCCAGGCTGCGGCCGTTGGCGCGAACGAGACATTCGTCCGCACCGGAAGCGCGAGGCCGACCGCCACGAATCCGACGATGAGCACGACTTTGAGGCCGGTGGTGCTCACCTGGAACAGCTCGGCCAATCGGAGCGACACGGCATGAATGCCGCTGATGGCCAGCAGCGCCATGACCGCGATCACCCGCGGGCTGCCCGGCACGATGCCCTGCAGGAAGGTGCCCAGCGCGATACAGGCGAGCGCAATCGGCGCCGCGTGCGCCACCGTGATCTCCGACCAGCCAGCCAACAGGCCCAGCACCGGGTGGTAGACGCGCCGCAGGAAGTGATACTCGCCCCCCGAGCGCGGAATCGTGGCCCCCAACTCGGCGTACGAGAGCGCGCCACACAGGGCCACCAGTCCGCCGACCGCCCAGATGGCCAGCAACGCGAACCCCGAGTGCGTCCCCAACACCTGGAAACCCAGCGACGTGAACACGCCGGTACCGACCATGTCGGCGACCGCAACAGAAACAGCGGTCAGGTATCCGATCGACCTGGGGCCGCCCGTCTTCACACCTCGGCGCGCGCGGGCTCCCGCTCGATCGCGGGAGCGTCAGGCCCGGCGGAGGCAACGGGCGCCGGTGCAGGCGCGACACCGTCAGCGGCGTGCTTCGCGTCGTACAGCGCCTGCTGCGTCTCGGCATGCGCCCGGAACGCGTACGCGTGCTGCTTGAAGTACGCGGCACCGTTGCCGAGCGGGAAGTGCTCGTCCTCGAGCCCGTAGGCCACGGCCTTGCGCGTCTTCCGATCCGGGAAGAACGCCGTGCCGAACAGCCAGTCCCACAGCGCGAACTTGGTGCCGAAGTTCGTGTCATACGCTTCGCGATCGAGCGCATGGTGCCAGCGATGCATCTCCGGCCCGTTGAAGACGTACTGGAACACGCCGAGGCGCACGTCGATGTTGGCGTGGATGAACATCCCCCACACCGCGCTGATCGTGCCCTTGATGATCGGCACTTCTGGCGAGGCACCGAGCAGGATCATCGGCGCGAACTCGATGGTCTGGTTGATCAGGATCTCGAGCGAATGCGAGCGCACCCCCGAGAGCCAATCGACATTGGGCGTCGAGTGATGCGCCTCGTGCAGCCGCCAGAACCACTTGTTCCCGTGCTGGAAGCGGTGGAAGCAGTAGATGTAGAGGTCGTGCGAGACGAGGAAGAGCAGCACCTGCGTCCAGACCGGCCAGTGGCCGATCAGGGAGTGGGATTCCCAGGTGGTGTGGCCGTTCAGCCAGACGAGCACGCTCGTGATGATCACGCCCAGCGCATAACTCTGCAGCAGGCAGTAGCCGACGAAGTCCGTCCAGAAACCCTCGCGAAAGAGTTGCTGATCGGCGTTGTACGGCCAGCGCCGCTCCGCGAGGAGCATCGCCAGCGCGCTGACCGTCATGATGCCAAGGGACAGGACCTGCAGGTTCATGGGGAGTGACCCGGTATCAGTTTGATTCCTTCGGCTTGCGCAGGCTCTCGCGCTTCTTCATTTCCGACTCGTACACGTGCTTCACGCCGTCGCCCAAGGCTTCCTCGATCGTGCGGATGTCGCGCACGAGTCGCTCGAGCCCGACAATCTCCACCGAGGCGGCCTGGTCCGAGCCCCACAGCGCGCGATCGACCGTCACGTGCCGCTCCACGAAGCTCGCCCCGAGCGCGACGGCCACTTCCGTGGTCGCCAATCCGACCTCGTGGCCGCTGTATCCGATCGGCGTGCTGGGGAACTGTGCGCGCAACGTCTGGATCATGCTGAGGTTGAGTTCCTTCGGCGGGCACGGATACGACGACGTCGAGTGCGCGATCAGCAGGTTCTGCAGGCCAATCGCCTTGATGGCATCGTCGATCTCCTCCTGCGTGCTCATGCCGGTCGAGATGATGAGCGGACGCCCCGTGTCGATCATCGCCTTCAGCAGCGGCCAATCCGTGAGCGACGCCGATGCCGCCTTGTAGAACGGCGGGTTGAACTGCTCCATGAACGCCACCGACTCCTCGTCCCAGCACGACGCGGTCCAGTCGATGCCCTTCTCGCGACAGTAGCGGTCGATCTCGGCGTATTCGTCCTTGCCGAACTCCACCTTGTGGCGGTAGTCGATGTACTTCATCCGCCCCCACGGCGTGTCGCGCTCCTTGTCCCACTCGCTCTTGGGGGTGCAGATCTCGGGAGTGCGCTTCTGGAACTTGGCGCAGTCGGCTCCGGCATGCACGGCCCCGTCGATGATCTGCTTGGCCAGCTCCATCGAGCCGTTGTGATTGATGCCGATCTCGGCGATCACGTAGCAGGGCTCTCCGTCCCCCATGGCCTTGCCGTTCTTGAGGGCGACGTGACGGGCCGGCGTGTTGGTCGAGGAAGTCATCAGGCGTGCCTGGAGGTGGAGGGCCGCAGCGCGGCCGGAGGGAATTGGGCGGCGAGCACCAGCTCCGCGAATTCGCGGAACGCGCCATGGCCGCCCGTGCGGCGGCACACGTGGTGCACCCGGTCGAGCACGAGCGGCTCTGCATCCGCAGGAGCCGCGGCGAGCCCGACGGCGTCGAGCACGTCGAGGTCGTTCACGTCATCGCCGATGTAGGCGATCTGGTCCATGGTCAGTCCGCGTGCCGCGGCAATCGCCACCACCGCGGGCAGCTTGTCGCGCACGCCCAGATGCAGTTCGTCGATCTTGAGCTTCTCTGCGCGCTTGGCCACGATGGCCGACTGTTCGCGCGTGATGATGCCGGTGGGAATCCCACCGATCACGCGCAACCGCTCGACGCCCATGCCGTCGCGCAGCGAGAACCGCTTCATCTGCTCACCCTCGGCCGACACGTACACGCCGGCATCGGTCAGCACGCCATCGCAATCGGTCAGCACGAGCTGCACCCGTTCGGCACGCGCGCGGACGTCCGCGGTCATCGGGGCCTCGGCTACCACGCGGTGAAGCCTCCGTCCACGACCACCGTCGATCCGGTCACGTAGCGCGAGGCATCACTCGCGAGAAAGAGCAGCGCGCCGCGGTAGTCGTTGGGCTGCGCCATCCGACCGAGCGGCGTGCGCTTGCCGTAGTTCTGCAGGAACCAGTCTTCCTGTCCCGCTTCGACGCCCCCGGGCACGAGCGTGTTGACGCGCACGCCGGCCGGGCCCCAGTACGCCGCCAGGAAACGCGTGAAGGCCAGCACGGCCCCCTTGCTCGTCGGGTACGCCGGCGACTTGTACATCGTGCGCGTGCCATCAGGCTTCACGTACAAGCTCTGGTCCGGCCCGACCAATCCGTAGGTGCTCGACACGTTGATGATGCTGCCGCGCCCCGCGGCCGCCATGTCGGCGCCGAGAATCCGGCTCGGGAGAAAGACGCCGGTGGTATTCACGTCGATCACCCGCCGCCACTCCTCGAGCGGAAAGTTCTCGAACTTCGTGGCCTCGACGCCCATCGTGCGCGTCTCGACCTTGTCGTTGATCGCGCCATTGTTGACGAGCACGTCGAGGCGGCCGAACCGGCTGCGCAGCGTGTCACGCAGCGCGGTCAGGTCGGCTTCACTCGTGATGTCGGCGGTCACGGCGAGCGGCGTGGCGCCGCCCCCGGCCGCGAGCGCGGCCGTGGCCGCGTCCAGCAACTGCCGGTTCATGTCCACCAGCACCACGGTGGCGCCCGCGTCGCGGAGCGCCTCGCAGTGATGGCGGCCAATCAACCCGGCCGCACCGGTGACGACGGCGACCTGGCCGTCGAGCGAAAACTCGGTGGCCACGCTCACTTCGTGTTCGGCTTCATGTTGAAGTTGCTCGTGCGGCGGAACACCGGCTCCACGAGCTCCCCCTGTACCAGCCCCTTCACGTCGCCCGCCGTCACGGCATCCTTGAGTACCGAGAGTGACTCACGGTACGCGCTGAGCAGGTGTGCGACCTCGCGCTCCCCGTGCGAGAAGCTCATGGCGTGCGCCCCCGTCCAGAGCACGCCGCGACGGATCAGCTCCTGCTGGAGCAGACTCTTGAGCTCGAGCGGATTGCCCGCCTTGGCGTCGAGCACCACCGCCGAGCGCGTCGCTTGTCCGACGCACTTGGTCCACTCGCTGATCCCCAGCTCCGCCGCGATCGCGTTGTAGCCGTCCTTCACGAGCGTCCCCTGCTTCCACAGGAACTCCGGCACCTTCTTCTCCACCAGTTCGAGCATCGTGGCCTTGGCCGCGGCAAGCGACAGCGCCTCGCCGCCGAACGTCGTGAAGAAGAAGGTCTCCTTCTCGAGCACCTGCATCAGGTCCGCGCGCCCGCAAATCACCGAGAGCGGCATCCCGTTCGCGATCGCCTTGCTGAACGTGGCCAGATCCGGCGTCACGCCGTAGTGCTGCTGCGCGCCACCCGTCGACATGCGGAACCCGGTCCACATCTCGTCGAAGATCAGCACGATGCCCTTCTCGGTGCACTTGGCGCGCAGGTGCTCGAGGAAGCCCGGCTTCGGCTCCTCGAACACGGTCGGCTCGAGGATCACGGCCGCGATGTCGTCGTCCAGCGACGCGTCAAACGACTCGACCGAGTTGTAGTCGAAGGTGAACGACAGGTCCTTGACGGCCTGCGGAATGCCCTTGCTGCGATCGGTGACCGCGATGTAGAAGTCGTGCCACCCGTGATAGCCGCAGCACAGCACCTTGTTGCGCCCGGTGTTCGCGCGCGCAATGCGCACGGCCACGGCGGTCGCGTCCACGCCGGTCTTGCTGAAGCGCACGGCCTCGGCGCACGGCACGAGGTCGCGCACCATCTCCGACACTTCCACCTCGAGCGGATGCATCAGCGAGAACGTGATGCCGTCGGCCAGCTGCGCCTTGATTGCGTCATCGACGCGGTCGTAGCAGTAGCCCAGCACCAGCGGCCCGATCCCCATGCTCATGTCGAGGAATTCGTTGCCGTCCACGTCGGTGAGCCACGCCCCCTTCCCCTTGCGGGCGTACTTGGGCGCGACCCCCTTGACGTACTGTCCCGGGCCCTTGGCGAGCGTCTGCGTCCCGGCGGGGATCAATCCCACCGAGCGGTTCCAGATCTTGTCCGACTCCGTGATCGTCGGGAGCGGAATCATCGTTGGCGCGGCCATGCCGTCAGTCCTCGCGAAGTCAGTGAGTCGGAACGGCCGCGAGCGCGGCCGTGATGCGGGTGGCGATCTGCGGTCCGCTCATCCCCTCGGCCTCGATGGCCGGACCGAGCAGCGTCGGCGTGAACCACCTGCCGTCGAACGCGATCGAGAGGTGATGCGCCATCACGCGATGCTTGAGCAGCACTTCGGCGACGATCGAGCCGAGCCCGCCGGTGGCAAAGTGGTCTTCCACGGTCACGAGCAGCTTGGTGCCGCGCGCGGCGCGCACGATCGCGGCTTCGTCGATCGGCTTCGGGGTGCGCACGTTGACGAAGTGCACCGAGTGACCGGCGGCCGTGAGCAGCTCCATGGCTTCGTGCGCCTCCTTGGCGAGGGCGCCGTACGTCAGGATCCCGATGTCGGTACCCTCGCGGACGACTTCCGCCTGCCCGAGCACGAACGGCGCGGGGGTCCACGCGGCCGGGCGCGGGTTGTAGCGCATGTACCACGGGCTCGGATCCGCGAGGATGTGCGGGAAGCCCAGCAGCAGGTCATCGACCGAGGCGGGGGCGAACACCTTCATGTTCGGCAGCCCGCGCATGATCGCAATGTCCTCGATCGCCTGGTGCGTGGGCCCGTTCGCATCGGACAGGATCCCCGGAACCCAGCCGACGATCTTCACCGGCAGGTTCGGGATGCACACATCATTGCGGATGAACTCGTACGGACGGAAGACGGCAAACGTCGCCAGTGCGTGGCACACCACCACGCGACCGCGCAGCGCCATGCCGGCCGCCATGCCGATCATCGTCTGCTCGGTGATCCCGACGTCCAGAAAGCGCTTGCCGATCTTGGCGGGCAACCCGCGCACGGGGGCGCGATTCTCCGCCGTCATGATGATGACGCGCTCGTCCGTCTGGACAGCCTGCGCGAGGAGGTCTTCGTAAATGAGCGGCATGGGCTAGCGCACCATCAGCGTTTCGGATGCGAGCGCCGCCTTGGCCTCGCCATGGAGTTCCTGCATGAGCTGGGCGATCTCGTCGTGGGAGAAGTTCACGAACCACCGGTCGGCACGCTTCTCGATGCTCGGCAGCCCCTTGCCGCGCACGGTCGTCGCCACGATCACGCTCGGGCCGGGCCCCTGCCCGACCTGCGCGAACGCCTGCTCCAGCGCGTCGAAGTCATGGCCGTCGCAGCCGACCGCGTTGGCGCCGAACGCCTGGAACTTGGGGAGCAGCGGCTCGAGCGGGACCAGTTCCTCGGTGCGCACGTTCGCCTGGAACTCGTTCCGGTCCACGATGACCACGAGGTTGTCGAGCTGCTGGGCGCTGGCCACGAGCAGTCCTTCCCACATCGTCCCCTCGTTCAACTCGCCGTCGCCCACGATCACGTACACCTTGTTCGTGCCGCCGCGCAGCTTGATGTCATAGGCGATCCCCATGCTCACCGAAAGCAGATGCCCGAGCGAACCCGAGTGGAACTCGACCCCCGGAATCGCGCGATTCGGGTGCCAGTAGATCTTGTCGGTGGGCTTCAGGTGATTGGCCAGCCGCTCCTTCGGGAAGTAGCCCAACTCGGCCAGCGTGCCGTACAACGCCGGCACGTCGTGTCCCTTGGACAGCAGCAGGTAGTCCCGGTTCGGGTCCTGCAGCGTCGCGGGGCTCACCTTCAGCACGCGCGAGTACAGGTGCACGATGAGGTCGGCACAGGAGAGCGACGCCCCGAGAAAGCACCCACCATCGGTGCTCATGCGGATGCAGTGCTCGCGGACTCGGAGGGCGAGCGCAGCCAGCGACTCGCGATCGGCGATATTCATGCGGGAGAGGGCATGCGGGTGTCGGCCGAAGTCACGGCCGTGAGTTCGTTCAGGTGGTGGCGGTACCAGTTGACGCCGTTCAAGTGTGCGTTGATCCGCATCACCTCGGGGTGTGCATCCATCCAATCAGCGATCGCGGCGGTGCTCACGTGCGGCCAGCCCGGGCGCACGCCGTCGAACACGGCGCGCAACAGCGCGAGGTCCTCGCGGTAGTCCAACACCACGCGGTGGGTGCGGGCCAGATCGCGCCCGTCGCCCCACGCCACGTTCAAACAGCGGAACCGGCCCGGCGGGTCCCAGAACCACGGGGTCGTGTGCTCGCGGTCCATCGCGCGCGTCGCTTCGCGATGCGCGCGCTCCAGCAATGCCATCGGCACGACCTCCACGTCGTTGCCGTCCGGATGCGTCGGCGGATGCAAGTTCGACACGTAGTCCCACGCATCCGGCGCCGCCAGATACGCGCCCAGCACCTCGTCGATCACCTCGGGGCCGATCAACACGCAGTCGCTCGGGATCTTCACCACGACCTGGGCATCGAACGCTCGCGCAGCCTGCACATGGCGATCCAGCAGGTCGGTCGGGTGACCGCGCACGACCGGGACGCCCGCGGTCGCGCCGAGCTCGGCAACGGCGGCATCCGCGTCGTCGGTCGTCGTGGCAAGCACCACCGTGCCCGCGAGTGCCGACGCCCGTACGCGCTCGAGCATCCGGCTCAGCACGGGCGCGCCACCCAAATCCTCCATCACCTTCCCCGGCAGGCGCGTCGAGCCTGCGCGCGCCTGGACCACCGTCACGACGCGCATCAGGAGGCGGCTCGGCGCCAACGCTCGGTCGCGGCCTGCTCGGCGCGATCCGCCAGCTCCATACGACAGACCTCCGCGATACGCTCGGCACTGGTGCCGTCGTTCTGCATCGGCGTCATGCGGCGCAACTGCTCCACGTCGTAGTAGGAGTGGCATTCCTTTCCGAGCGCCAGCCCGACATAGACCACCGTGCTGTACTGCGTGACGAGCGCGCTGCAGTTGGCGATCATGTGGTCGGTCTTGCCCGCTTGCGTCACCACCGCGCCGGGGAACACGTCGTGAATCTCGACCGCAGCGCGCTCGGCGTTCTCGTTGGGGTGCAGCTTGAAGACGGCCCGGCGCCCGGCCACGCGCTCCTTGGCCCACAGCAGAAACCGCTTGCGGCTGTCGAACTTGAGCGTTTCGCGCGCATCGGACGTGGCCACCAGCACGTACCCGCGATCGGGATAATCGTTGTCGAGCAGCTGCTTGCAATTGTCGAAGTTCGGAATGCCGGTCACGACGAGTCGATCGGCCGGAATCCCCTTCGCCATGAAGAAATCCCGGTACCCCTCCGAAGCCACGCAGAACTTGCGATACGCGAGCGACAGCCCCGTCGTCGACGTACTCGCGATCCAGCGCGGCAGGCCGAAATACCGCACGAGGTGGTACGCCAGGTTCTCGGGGTCGGTCATCCCCTCCTGCACCAGCACAATCGGCTTGGAGCGGATGTTGCGCTGGATGATCAGATCGGAACCCGTGACCACAAGGTCGTAGTCGTCAAGGCGGCCCCCCTCATCCACCGGCAGGCCGTGATCCCGAAGGTACGCCGCCGTCTTCAGCCGGAACTGACCGCCATGCCCAGCCACGGTGAAGTTCAACAGCCCGAGCCGGTTGAGCGCCTCGAGATACCCGTCGGTGTAGTACGGGGTGTACACGCACTCCGCCTCCGATCCCAACGCCTTCCCGACCTGATGCAGCATGCTGGTCTGGTTGATCGATCCGCCGATGAGCAGCACGCGCGGCACAACTGTTCGGCGCGCGGGCGCCGAGCTGCTCCGGGTGTGGGCGGGACGTGACAGGGTCACCAGACGGGGATCGAGGGACGAGCCGGGGAACGACGGCCAGCGGACCGGCCGGACCCCGCCTCGCGGGACCCGGCCGAACGACATCCCATAAAGATGGCCAGAATCCGACTGTTTCTCCACCCACCTGCCCGAATTGGGGTGTACCGCCACCGGCTCCCCTCCCCTACCTTGCCACGCTGTCAGGGAGGGCTGGCAGAACGGCTATTGCACCGGTCTTGAAAACCGGCGCCGGGCAACCGGCTTACAGGTTCGAGTCCTGTGCCCTCCGCTTCCCTGCGCCGGAGGTTCGCCGCACACGTGAGTCACGCCAACGCCGTTGCCGAACAGCTGGCGCGCCTGGTCGAGGGCATCTTGCTCGACCGGCCCGAATCGCTGCGAGAACAGACGCTCGGCGCGCTCCTCACGGCCGTCCTCACGGCCGAACCCACAACGATCGCCGCTCGACAGTTGGACCTGCTGGTGAACGGCGAGGTGCTCGCGGTGCGCGGTGCCGGCATCGCCGAGTTGGCCGCGCAGCTGACCGGCCACGAAGTCGCGTCGCTCACCATCGGGCCGGACGCCTCGCCAGCAGAACTGCTGGCGGTCGCCGAGCAGCTCGCGCGTGAGCCGACGCACGGCGCCGCAGCGCACGGGTTTGCCCGGGCGCTCATTGGCGTGAGCGCCAGCGGCATTGCCGCGACCTACGACACCGATCCGCGCCTCGCAGACCTCCTCCGCGCGGCGCCGGAGAATCTGGCCGGCATTGATCACGAGGTGCGAAGGGAGCGCGGCGCCTTGACGCTCGACGAACTCCTGGACGCCCTCGATGCCGATCCCGCGTCTGGCGAGGTGGCGCGACTCCTCGATCTGCTGGTGCCGTTTGCGGAGCGTGCCGCCGATCAAAAGGACGGCCGACAGGTCGCCGTGCTGCTCGATCGCGTGCTGAGCGCTCGTGAACGCGCTCTGAGCGACGACGTCCAGCGGATGTACACCATCGGCACGCGTCGCCTCGCGCGCGGACTGATTCTCCAACACGTGGTCCCCCTGATTGCCGGCGGTGGCGATGACGCCGCCTTGGCCGTCTCGGTCCTGCGCCGCACCGGCGAACTCGGCGCCCAACTGCTCGTCGACCGGCTGCCGGTGGCCGAGACGCGCGGCGAACGTCGCGCGCTGTTCAATATCCTCGTGCAGCTCAAGCCTCCAGCCGAGTTGATCCGGTGGCTCCTGCTGGATCCGCGCTGGTTCGTCGTGCGCAACGGCCTGGACCTCGCCGCCGAGCTGCGTGCCAGCGAGCTCGAGGACGCCTGCATGCCATTGGTGAAGCACGAAGACGAACGCGTCCGCCGATCGGCCATTCAGGCGGTCGGCCGGTTCGCGACCCCCCGCTCCGTGCGCGCCATCGAAGGCGCGCTCGACGATCCCGCGCCGCAGGTGCGTGCCAAGGCGGCGGTCACCCTCGGCGCCTCGCGTCATCCCCGTGCGACCGAGCGACTGCTCGCGGCCATCGGTGCCGAGGCCGACCCGGAGGTGCTCACCGCGCTGCACGTGGCGCTGGGCCAGATGGGAACGCCGGAAGCGCTGCAGCAGTTGCTCGAAGGCGCGAAGCCGGGCGGGCGGCTCTTCGGTCGCAAATCGACCGCGCTCCGCGTTGCGGCCGTGCAGGGGCTGGCCTACGCGACCGCGCCCGAGGCACGCCGTGCACTCGACGCGCTCGACGACGACCGGGACCCCGAAGTGCGCGCGGCGCTCCAGCGCACCAAGCGACCCACGCGTACGACCGCAGCCCTGCCCGACCCGTTCTCCTCTCCCTGATGCCTGCCATGCCGACGTTCCGATCCATTGCCGCGCTCGCCGCCACCGCCGGCGTCGCCACGCTCTTCTCCGTTGCGCATCACGGCGGGGCGCGCCTTGCCGACGCGCGTGCCGCTGTTCCCTGCGACGAGGGGAATGCGGGCCTCACGCTGCCAGCCGGATTCTGCGCCACCGTCTTCGCCGACAAGATCGGCACCGCGCGCCATCTCGTGGCCATGCCCAACGGCGACCTGTTCGTGAACGTGCAGGCAGGCCGTGGCGGCGGCGAAAGCCAGATGGGGATCGGCAAGGATGGCGGCCTCGTGTTGCTGCGCGACGCCAACGGCGATGGACACGCCGACGTGACGGAGAAGGTTGCGGATGCCAACGGCACCGAGGTCGCCGTGGCGAACGGCTTCGTGTACGTGACCAACAAGAACAACGTGGTGCGCTTCCCGATGGTGGGCGACCGCCCCGACGCGAGCAAGCCCGACACGATCGTCATGAACATGCCGACGGGCGGCCACGTCGCGTACAACTTCGTCGTCGATGGCAAGGTGCTCTACCTGAACGTCGGGTCACGCACCAACTCGTGTCAGGTGGCCGACCGGCAGAACCGGTCGCCCGGCGCCGATCCCTGTGTCGAGCTCGACTCGCGCGCCGGTATCTGGCAGTTCGACGCCACCAAGTCGCGGCAGACCGCCGCCGACGGGCAGCGCTACGCGACGGGGATCCGCAACGGAGTGTCGCTCGTCATGAATCCCGGCGACAAGACGTTGTACGTCACGCAGCATGGTCGCGATCAACTCGCACAGAACTGGAGCTTCTCCCCCGAGCAGAGCGCCGAATGGCCGGCCGAGGAACTGTTCCGCGTCACCAAGGGCGATGATTTCGGCTGGCCCTACTGCTTCTACAATCCGGATGAGAAGAAGAAGGTCCTGGCCCCCGAGTACGGTGGTGATGGCAAGCAGGTGGGGCGCTGCGCCGAGAAGAAGTCGCCGGTGTTTGCCTTCCCGGGCCATTGGGCGCCGAACGCGATGTTGTTCTACACCGGCTCGCAGTTTCCGCCCAAGTACAAGAGCGGCGCGTTCGTGGCCTTCCACGGTTCGTGGAATCGTTTCCCGCTTCCGCAGGGTGGATTCCGCGTCGTCTTCCTTCCCATGAAGGGCGACAAGGCCGCCGGCACCGACTTCGAGAACTTCGCCGTTGGATTCGCCGACGAGGGCGGAAAGCCCACGGCGCAAGGACTGCACCGCCCGACCGGTCTTGCCCAAGGGCCGGATGGTTCGCTGTACGTGAGCGACGACAACGGTGGACGGATCTACAAGATCAGCTACAAGGGCCGGTAGTCACGGGTGCGGGCCGAGCCCCCGTGCGCCGGGGCTCGGCGACCGTCGCGGCAACCCTGCAAGGGCTGCGTGTGTCAGATCGACGTCGCCACCGCACTGATCGTTTCCCATCTGCCAACTCTTCGGATGCATTCATCCCTGCTCTTCGTGCCCTCGACGGCCCTCGCGCTGCTGGCGTTCGCTGCCCCCGTGCTGCAGGCGCAAGCCACGACTGCCCCGCGGCGGCCACCGGTCTGCGACCGTGGCGTCAAGGTCTACACCGACCGGGCCGCCCTTCCCGTGCCACACGACACGCTCAAGATGCCGCCCGGCGCCCCCATTCGCATCAGCAACCCTGACGAGGCGGCCGCTGCGGAACTGGCCATGCGAGGCCGCGCCGGAGCCGCAGGCGCGACAGGTCTCCTGATCTTTGACGAAACGAACGAGGACGGCGGCATGATGCGCGTGCGCCGCCGCGTGATCCCGATCTTCGCGCCGTCGGACAGCGCCCGCGCGCAGCGCGAGTGCACAGGGTCGCGCGGCTGACGCCGAGAGTTCAGCCGACCCATTTGACCACGCCCCACCACCGGACTAACCTTCCGCTCTGGCTGCGCGCGCCTCGATCGGGCGCCCATCTGGTGGTCCGCACGTGGGAGCGATGGCCGAGTGGCTGAAGGCACCGGTTTGCTAAACCGACATACGGGTTTACGCCTGTATCGAGGGTTCGAATCCCTCTCGCTCCGTCTGGTACGAACGCGGGTCCGCCCCCCCGGCGGGCCCGTTCTCGTTTACACCCCGAGTCCTCCGTGACCGACACTCCGCGCCTCCGTTTCGCTCCCTCGCCGACCGGCTACCTCCACGTCGGCGGGGCGCGCACCGCCCTGTTCAACTGGCTCTACGCCCGCAAGATGGGCGGCCAGTTCCTGCTGCGCATCGAAGACACGGACAAGGCGCGCAGCACCGACGAGAGCACGCGCGCGATCTTCGAGGGATTGCTCTGGCTCGGCCTCGACTGGGACGAGGAGGTCGTGTACCAGGGGGCCCACGTCGAGCGGCACGCGGCCGACGCCCAGCGGCTGCTCGCCTCGGGGCATGCGTACGCCGACTTCACCACGCAGGAAGAGCTCGCCGCGCAGCGCAGCGTCGTCGAGGCCAAGGGACCGGGGCACGCCTTCCGCGTCGATCGAGCCAAGGTTGACCTGCCCGCCGCAGAGGCGCAGGCGCGCATCGCGCGCGGTGAGCCGTACGCCATCCGCTTTCGCGTACCCGACGGCACCACCGAGTGGCCGGACCTCGTGCATGGACGCATCGCCTTTCCGAACAAGGATGTCGAGGACTTCATCATCCTCCGCAGCGATGGCACGCCGGTCTACAACCTGGCCGTCGTGTCGGACGACATCGCCATGGGCATCACGCTCGTGATGCGCGGCGACGATCACATCAGCAACACGCCCAAGCAGATCCTGCTCTACCGGGCCCTCGGCGCTACCCTGCCGACGTTCGCGCACCTGCCCATGATCCATGGCACCGACGGCAAGAAGCTCAGCAAGCGGCACGGGGCGACCGCCGTGGCCGACTGGCAGCACGAGGGCATCCTGCCGAGCACGATGAACAACTTCCTGTCGCTCCTTGGATGGAGCCCGGGGGGCGATATCGAGGTCATGATGCGCGACGAGTTGATCGAGCGCTTCGGCGTCGATGGACTCCTCAAGAAGGCCGCGGTCTTCGATCCGAAGAAGCTCGAGTGGATGAATGGCCAGCACCTCTCGCGGCTCCCGCTGGACGAGGTGGTGCTGCGGACGCGCCCGGCGCTGGTGGCGGCCGGCCTCGTGAGCGATGCCGCGTTCGACGAACGGCACGAGTGGTTGGCCAAACTGCTGGACCTGCTCCGCGTGCGTGCCCGCACGATTGATGACATCGTGCGGCAAGCCACGCCGTACTTGCGCGACGACATCACGTACGACCCCGACGCGGTCGCCAAGCAGTGGAAGGACCCGGCGCAAACACGCGAACTGCTCATCGCGGCGGCAGCGTCCATCGAGGCGATGCCCGCGTGGACCGCCGAGGCGATGGAGAGTTCGTTGCGGGCGCTGGCCGAGTCGAAGGGGATGCAGGCGGGCAAGCTCTTCCAGCCCCTGCGGGTGGCGCTGACCGGACTGGGCGTGAGCCCGGGCATCTTCGAGGTGCTCGATCTCCTGGGGAAGGATCGATCCTTGGCGCGCATCCGGGCGGCCGTCGCGACCCTGGGGCAAACGACCTAGTCCTAATGGACTCGTGGCAGTTTCACGCCAAACGTTTACAAAACATTCGGTGAATTTCTGCTGGTAATCAGTTGTATTGTGGACGTTCTGAGCTAACCTTTCTGGTAGGGTGGTCGAGTCAAACGGTCCTAACGGCCGACGACTGAGAACACGCCTGTTTCCGAGAGGCGTTTATGGCTGAGCAATTGACTGTCATGGAACGAAAGGTGTACCACTACCTGATCGACTTCCTGGCGGAGAACACGTATCAGCCCAGCGTCCGGGATATCGGTCGGCGGTTCCGCATCAAGAGCACCAAGACCGTCAGCGATCTGCTCCAGAGCCTGGCGGCCAAGGGGTACATCGAACGGGACGCCAGCCGTTCGCGCGGCGTGCGCTTACTGGGTGTCCAGTCCGTGGGCGGGACCCAGCCGATTCCGATCTTTGGAGAGAATGCCGCGCTGGACCCACAGTGGCATGGTGGCGAGCCCGACGACTGGCTGACGCTCGATCGTCGCTTCATTCCGGCGGATGATGTCGTGTTCCTCAAGGTCGGCGCGGACCGGTACGCCTCGCGCGGCGTACTCGAGGGCGACTACGTGCTCGTCTCGCCGTCCGCCCGCGCCGGCGACGGTGACCTCATCTCCGCACGAGTTGGCGAGCGGATCGTCACGCGGACCCTGACCCATCGCGGCGCAACCATCGTGCTCGAGGGCGACGGCGGAGCGGCCGGCGAGATGAGCGTCGGGCCGACCGACGACTTCCAAGTGCTCGGCGTGGTGGTCGGCGTCTGGCGCTCGAGCCACGACCAGCCGGTGACCGTCGAGCACTAGGCGCTCGCGCCACGGCAGTACCCAGCGATGAGCGGCCGGCCAGTCGCCGGCCGTTTGCATTTGCTCGAGTGCGGCGCAGACAGTCCGACGCCTTGCACCCGTCGCGGCAATATCCAGTTGCGGGCCGCGAGAATCGGGTACGCGCCTTGCCGTCGGAGGCAGCTACACTCCGCGCATGACCTCTCCATCGATCTTCCAGCCAGCGCCTCGGCGCTCACACAACACGGTTTCCCGCATCGGAAACCTTGACATGCGCGACACATGCTCGCATGTTGTACACATGTCCATCATGATCCAGATTCGGAATGTCCCCGATGACCTTCATCGGACTCTCAAACTCCGTGCGGTGGCTGCCGGCATGACGCTCTCCGACTACCTGAAGGCCGAGCTCACGCAGATCGCCGGCCGCGTCACCATGGCAGAGATGGCGGAGCGCCTGCGCACGCGCGAGCCGATCGAGCACGGCACGCCGGTCGTCGAGCTCCTGCACGAGCTCCGGGGGGAGCGGTGATCGTCGTCGACGCCTCCGTCGCCGTGGAGGTGCTGCGTGCCTCCGCGGTCGGGCGGTCCCTGCTCGCCCAGCTCGGGGCGCGTGCAGAGTCGCTGCACGCGCCCGAGTTGCTCGATGTCGAAGTGCTACACGTCATGCGGCGCGACGTACGGGTCGGCATGACAACCGGGCGACGCGCCAGCGAGGCGATCGCCGACCTCGCCGCGTGGCCGCTGACCCGTCACGGGCACGGTCCGCTGCTCGAGCGCTGCTGGCAGCTGCGTGCGAACCTCTCGGCGTACGATGCCACGTACGTCGCACTCGCCGAGGGACTCGGCGCGACGCTGCTCACACGTGACGTGCGACTCGCCAACGCGCCCGGCATATCGGCCAAGGTCGAGGTGGTGTAGCGCGCTCCACGGCCGTGCCCCTTGCCGTGACGCCCACACACCGCGAGGATGGCGCTCAGCGATTCGGCGTCACGCCGCACTCCCCTGCCCCAGCCCGATGCCCGCGCTTCGCCACACCCTCTCGCTGTCGACGACGCGCCCGATCGAGATCGTCGACCTCACGCCGCAGGTCCGCGCCTGGGTCCGCGCCAGCGGCGTGCCCGACGGGATGCTCACCGTCATGTCACCGCACACGACCGCACGCATCACGCTCAACGAGCGCGAACGTGCGCTGCAAGCCGACATGGTGCGCTTTCTCGAGCAGTTCGCCCCCGCCGAGGCGGCGTACGGCCACAATGCCGCGCCAGTCGACGATCGGTTGAATGCCCACGCACATCTGCTTGGCCTGTTCATCAATGCGTCGGAGTCGATCCCCGTGGTGGACGGCGACCTGGTCATCGGCGCGTGGCAGTCGCTCTTCTTCGTGGAACTGGATGGGCCGCGCGCCGAGCGACAGGTGATGCTTCACCTGATGCGCGGGACCTGATGTCGTGACCCCCGACGACATCTCGGCCTTCTTCGCCGATCGGAGCGCGCTCGATCCGGAGGACTACCTCGAACTTGAGTTCACATTCGAGTGCGCCGGCGATCCACGCGCGGCTGCGGCCCACTTGGCGAGCGAGCAGTCCACCGCCCAATGGAAACGGGTGGGCGTCGATGAAGACTTCCGCCCGCGCTTCGCGGCCCGCGTCATCGCGCTCGAGTCCTCATCGTTGCCGCACGGCTTCTCCGTGCCGCTCGAGGTGGTCCCGCCGGGTCCGGTGCATCGATGCCGCGCGACCATTGCACATCCGCACGCCAACTTCGGACCCAAGCTGCCTGGCCTCCTGTCGGCCGTGCTGGGTGAAGGGAGCTACTTCGCGCCCGGTATTCCGCTCGTACGCCTCGAGGACATCCGCTTCCCGGCGAGCTACCTCGCGCAGTTCGAGGGACCGCAGTTCGGCGTGGCGGGAGTGCGCGAGCAGCTGCAGGCCTTCGACCGGCCGATCTTCTTCGGCGTGATCAAGCCGAACATCGGTTTGCCCCCGGCACCATTCGCGGAGCTGGGGTACCAGGCGTGGCTGGGTGGTGTCGACGTGGCCAAGGACGACGAGATGCTCACCGATGTGGCATGGTCACCACTGGCGAAGCGCGCCGAACTGCTGGGCGCGGCGCGTTCCCGCGCCGAGCGCGAGACTGGTGTCCCCAAGGGCTACCTCGCCAACATCACCGACGAAGTGTACCGGCTCGCGAAGCAGCACGACGTGGCGGTGGCGGCGGGCGCCACGATGGTCATGGTCAACGCGCTTCCGGTGGGACTCAGCGGACTGCGGCTGCTGCGGCGTCATGCGCGCGTGCCGGTCGTCTCGCACTTCCCGCTGATTGCGGCGATGAGCCGCGTGCCGGCTCACGGATGCCACTCGCGCGTCATCACGCGGTTGCAGCGACTGGCCGGTGCGGACGTCATCATCATGCCGGGGTTCGGCGCGCGGATGATGACCCCCGAACGTGAAGTCCTCGAGAACGTGCGCGCCTGTCTCGAACCGATGGGCCCGCTCAAGCCGAGCCTGCCTGCGCCGGGTGGCTCCGACTCGGCCGAGACGCTTGAGGGGGTCTATCGGCGCGTGGGCAGCGCCGACTTCGGCTTCGTGCCCGGGCGCGGCGTGTTTGCGCACGCGGGCGGCCCGACCGCAGGAGCCGCAAGCATCCGCGAGGCGTGGTCCCGTATCGCGCGCGGGTGACAGCACCACTCGGCGACGATTGTCGCGGCGTCGACGGTATCGTCGGCGTTCCCTGCGAAACGGCGCACGATCGCATTGAGGTCGTGCCCAAAGGGCGGGACGCGAGTTTGGCGGAGTAGCACAGACGCGCTTGGCGAAAGAGAGCCAGAGGCGCGCGCCATCGATGAAAGTAATTATCAACTATGAGTCAGCAAGGATTGACTCAGCCGAAGCGCTGGCATAACCTGCCTTCGCTCTTGTTGATAGCAATTCTCATCTAATCTTATCAGCGAAATGTCGTGCTGGCGTTTGATCGTCGTTCTGATGCTTGCCGCGGAAAGCTCCCTGCTCACGCGCCCTCTCTCGGCCCAGTCGTCAGCCGACTCCAGCGCTCGCGCGAGCGTGCCGAGGCGCGGACAGGCGCTCGATACGCTCCGCATCTCGGGGCGCCAGGAACCCGCGACGCGCGGGTACGCTGCGCGGCGCTCGCGGACGGCAACCCGCACCGACACGCCGCTTCGTGACGTTCCCCAGGCCGTCGCCATCGTCACGGCGCCGCTGATGCGCGATCAAGCCATGCGCGGCATGGCTGATGTCGTCCGCTTCATTCCCGGCGTCGGGATGGCGCAGGGCGAGGGCAACCGCGATGCTCCCGTGCTGCGCGGCAATACCTCCACGGGCGACCTCTTTGTGGATGGCCTCCGTGACGATGTGCAGTATTTCCGCGACCTCTACAACGTCGAGCGTGTGGAGGCGATCAAGGGACCGAATGCGATGATCTTCGGGCGCGGCGGCGCTGGCGGGATCCTCAATCGCGTGACCAAGCAACCGACGTTCGCTGCCGAGCGTGCGCTGGCCATTCAGGGGGGCGCCGTGAACGAGCGACGCATCACGGGGGACGTCGGCGACGCGATCACGCCATCGATCGGCCTTCGCGTGAGCGCACTGCTCGAACAGGACGACAGCTTTCGTGGCGGCGTCAGTGCGCGCCGAGAAGGGATCGCGCCCTCGATCGCGTGGCGGGCCGGCGAGCGCACCACATGGCGCGCGAGTCTTGAGCACTTTCGCGACGTTCGGACCGCGGATCGCGGGCTGCCATCGATCAGCGGTCGCCCGGTCGACCTCGCGCTCTATGGCCGCACCTTCTTCGGCGATCCATCGGCGAGCCGCTCGACCGTGACCGCACGACTGGCGACCGCAGGAGTGACGCACCAATGGGCGAGTGGCGCGCGGCTCGACAGCCGACTGCTCGTCGCGGGCTACGACAAGTTCTATCGCAACGTGTACGCAGCGGGCGCGGTCGATCCGGCAGCACGCACCCTCCCGATTGGCGCGTATCAGAACGCCACCCTGCGGCAGAACATCTTCTGGCAAACCGACCTCAGCTGGGCGCGCACGACCGGTCCCGTCGTCCATCGCCTGCTGGCGGGGGTCGAGCTGGGCCGGCAGTCCACCGACAACCTGCGCCTGACGGGGTACTTCGCGGGCAACACGGCAGCGCTCGCCGTGCCGCTCGCGGCGCCCACAACGAGCGCGCCAATCACCTGGAGGCCGAGCGCCACGGATGCGAACCAGGCAAGCGTGGCGAACATCGCCGCCGTGTATGTGCAGGATCAACTCGTGCTCACGCCGTGGCTCGAGGCCGTCGCGGGGCTGCGCGTCGACCACTTCCAGCTGGATGTCGAGAATCGACGCACGAACGCGACGTTCGCGAGCACCAACACGCCGCTCTCACCGCGCATCGGACTGATCGCGAAGCCCGCCGACGCCCTCTCGTTGTACGCGAGTTGGTCGACGAGCTTCGTGCCGCGCGGTGGCGACCAACTGAGTTCGCTCACGGTCACCAATCAGGCGCTGGCACCGGAAGAGTTCCGCAACCGCGAGGTTGGCGCCAAGTGGGATGCGACCGAGCGGCTTGCGCTCACGGCAGCGGTGTACGCACTGGAGCGCGCGAACGTGGTCGTCCCGGATCCGCGCGACCCGTCGCGCACATGGCTGGCCTCGGCGCAGCGTACCGAGGGAGTGGAACTCGGCATCACTGGCGCGCTGAGCGCGCGGTGGCAGGTGGCGGGTGGCTATGCGTTCCAGGACGGTCGGTTCACGCAGGCAGTGAGCACCACCGTGAAGGCGGGCGCGCGGCTCGCCAACCTGCCGCGGCACACGCTCACGCTCTGGCAGCGCGTGGAGCTCTCGCCGTCGGTCGGCGTGGGCCTGGGGGTGCAGAAGCAGTCGGCGATGTACGCCGCCACGGACAATGCGGTGGCGCTCCCCGGCTTCACGCGCCTTGACGCCGCACTGTTCGTGCGACTCGACCCGACGTGGACCGCGCAGCTCAACGTCGACAACCTGCTGGACGCACAATACGTGGCGTCGGCGCACAACAACGACAACCTGATGCCCGCGATGCCGAGGACCGTTCGCGTCGTGCTGCGGGCGTCGCGTTAGGCCCAGCTACGGCGTGACGCGCCAGATCTCACCGGCGTCGGTGACGACCCAGAGTCGTGCATCCGGCCCGAGCACGAGCGAACGGAAGCGCGTCGGCGGGAACCCCATGTTCGTGGTGCGCACGGTCGCGCCCAGCGCGTCGAGCTCGAGCAACTCGACGCGCTGGCCTCCCATCATCCCGATGGCGAGTCGGCCATTCCACCCCTTCCATGACGCGCCGCTCAGGAAGACGGCCGGCCCCATCCCCTGCGAACTCCCGTTGTTGGTCCACGCCGGGCGCATGGCCGATGGGAAACGTGCGAGGTCGGTCATCGGCATGGTCATCGGATTGCCCGCGTAGCCGCAGTAGCCATCGGGGCAGGTGAGGCCGGGACGCAGTTGCGGGTCCCAACCGCCATTGCCGCCATTGAGCAGCGGCGTCACCTCGTCACTGTGGTTCGGGCCATGCTCGGCCACGAATGCCTGCCCACTGCCCGGCCGGAACGTGATGCCCTGCACGTTGCGATGCCCATACGTGTAGATGCGTCGATCGAAGCCCACCGGGGCCGCATTGCCCGGCGCGGCGGCGCCATCACGATCCACGCGCAGCACCTTGCCGCCCAACCGCACCGGATCCTGCGGCAGCGTGGCGTCGTGATTGTCGCCCGTGCTGACCCACAGAAAGCCGTCGGGGCCGAAGCGCAGGCGACCGCCGCTGTGCGCGCCGGAGCCCCCGGCCCCGTTGGCTCCCTGCTTGTACGCCATGTCGGTGATGATGTCGGTGCGCGCGCTCACCGTGGTGTAGCCCGCATCCACGACGAGCCGCACGACACGGTTGGTGCGCGTGGCGCCGCTCAGCGTGGACGGCATGAACAGGTAGAGTGTACGATTCGTCGCGAAGTCCGGATCGAGCGCGATGCCGTTCATCCCGCTCTGTCCATCGCAAAAGAAGTCGCTCGCAACGACCGCTGATCCCGCGGCGCCGAAGAGTCGGCTGATGCTGCCGTTGGCACGTCGCACGGAGAGCCCTCGGCACTTCTCCGTGAAGAGCAGCGCGCTGTCCGGCGTGGGCGCGATGTCCCACGGCGACGAGAGGCCCGTGGCCACGATGCTGAGCGTCGGCGTCGGGGTGCTCGTGTCGGCGAGCGTTGGCGGGGGCCCCGTCCGGTCATCTGCGCTGGTGCTGCCACTGCACCCGACGGCGAGGCCAACCGCGGTGCTCAACAGGGACATCCACATCCGAAGTCGATACATCGGCCAGACCCTTTCTTGGAGGTTCGCGGTGCAGAGGACGTGCAAAGCTAGATGCGATCGCCCGCGCAGTGGAAGGGAGTCCCTGTCACGCAGACGGCGGCGCTTCACACCTCGCGTGCGAACGGCATCCACCATATTTCCACATGGGCCGCGGTCACGACGCCGCGCGCACGCCAGCGCGATCCTCACGCATCGATCATGGCCGATTCCCACCTTCGCGTGTCCGTACTTCGACGACAGCCGGTGCTCGCGCTGCTGCCGATCCCGATCGCGCTGCTCGCACTGGCGCTGACCTTCCTGGTGGCCGGTACGGACACGCCCCGTCAGATCGCGCCGGGCAGCAGTCTCGCCGGAACCGGGCTGCTGGTGACTGTGGTGATCGCCGCGACCCTCACCCTCCTCGTGCGTGCTGCTGGTGCCGACGGCCAGATGCAGAAGCTCGGCATGGTGCTCACGCTGCTGACCTCGCTCATCGCCTGGCCCATGTGGACGATGGGCGCACTGCCCTCGCTCAACGGCGTGCGTCTCGCGCCGACCGCCACGGCGGCCATGACCCTCGAACGGCTCGAGACCAGTCATGCGAGCAAGAGCCGCACGATCTACCACTGGGCGTACCTCACGACCACGGACGCTTCGACTCCGGTACGCAGCGGTCGCTACTTCGTGAGCGATGGGGCGTATGCTCGCTGGTCGGCCGACGGCACCCGGACCGTGCAGCTCACCTACGCACGTGGCCTGCTGGGCGCCCAGGTCGTGCTCGGCATCCGGTAGCGCGCACCGCGTGCGCTCGTGGGACGAGACGCGTTGCCCCGTGCCGACTCAGGGAAACAGCGGCGGCGCGATCCGTTTCCTGGTCGCCTGCTCGAACGCATACGCGACGCCGATCAGCGTCGGCTCCGCACAGGCCATGCCCGTGAAGGTGACGTTGAACGGCGCGGGACGCGGCGTGAACCCCGGCGGAAAGGCAGTCGGCCCCTCGCCCTGCGCCACCGGGATGAACGCATACGGCACGGTCACGCTCGGGTAGCCCGGACGTGCGGCGATGTCATCACTGGACACGCCGGGAAAGAGCAGCGCATCGAGTGTATGGGCCTTCATCGCGGCGTCGATCCCGTTGGTGCCTGCGAGCAGGATGTCCTTGCGACGGTCGGCCTCGTAGCGCACCCGATCGGCCTGCACGTCCATCTCATCGGAGACATCGAGCAACGCCTGGCCGTACTTGATCGCGCCAGCGCGCTGGTGCGTGATGTTCCACTGGCGCAGCGCCGTGAGCGTGGCGACCGGCGCCTTGTCGCCGAGCGCCTTGAGCCACGCGTTGAAGTCGCGCTTCATGCCGTACTTGAGCACGATGCTGCAGTCCGCGTCGCGCCCCTTGGCCTGCTCGAGGCCACTGCACGGGTTCCACGCGAGGTAGCTGTTCTCGCGTGCCGTGTCGAGCACGCTCGGGATGTTGGCCGGATCGACGATCACCGCGCCCTGTGCCTTGAGCACCGCAATCACCGAGTCCATAGCGGCCTTCCGCGCGGGATTGAGCCCCCCGCGAAAGCCGCGGCCCGCGCCGGGGAGCGCGTCGTAGAAGTACGCCCTCGGAATGCCGATGCGCGCGCCCTTGAGCTTGGTCGCATCGAGAAAGGCGGTGTAGTCGCGCGCCGGCGGCGGCGGGCAGGCCTTCGTGGCCGCGTCGTTCGGATCGGGAGTGGCACTCTCCATGGCACCGAGCAGGATGGCGGCGTCGCGCACGGTGCGCGTCATCGGGCCGGGGGTATCCTGATCGGCGGTGATCGGGATGACGCCATGGCGGCTCACCCGCCCGACCGTGGGCTTGATGCCGACGAGAAAGTTGGCCTGCGCGGGACTGAGGATCGACCCTGACGTTTCGGTGCCGATATTGCCCGCCCAGAAGCTGACGTTGGTGCCCGTGCCGCTGCTCGAGCCTCCGGGCGAGAGCACGGGCCGACCGTCGAACCGGCTCTCGCGCGGATCGCGTCGCGGATCCCACGGATTCATGCCGTAGCCGTTGAGGCCGTTGTAGTTGCCGGGCATCCCACTCGCGGTCCAGTTGGCGAGCTCGGTGAGCTGTGTCTTGGCGATGATGATGGCACCCGCCGACTTGAGCTGCCGCGTAAGCGTTGCATCGAAGGGGGGCATCAGATCGGCGAAGGCGAGTGCGCCGCCGCTCGTGGCCATCTCGACCGTCTGGATATTGTCCTTGAGCGCAATCGGAATGCCGTGCAGCGGCCCGAGGATCGTGCCGGCCGCGCGCAGCTTGTCGAGCGAGTCGGCAATCGCGAGCGCGTTCGGGTTGGCCGTGATGACGGCGTGCAGCTTGGCATCGTAGGTGCCGATGCGCTCGAGATACTGTCGCACGAGTTCACGCGAGGTCACACGCTTCTGCTCGAGCGCCGTGCGGAGGTCGGCGAGACTCGTTTCGACGACGCTGACCGGCGGCGCGGGCTTTCGGCCCTGTGCAGCTCCGGGAGCGGGTGCGACGAGGACGAGGGCGACCAGAGCGAAGCGCGGACGGCGGAGGCGCATGACGGAACCGGTAACGTGAAGGGGCTGCGAGGCGTTCCACAAAGTGTGGCGCGTCGCGTCGGCTGTCCATCGACGCGGTCACGCGCGTGGAGCGGCGACGAGGCGTCCCGCACGCCTCTCTCGCTTGACGCCCGTTGCGGACGACGCGACCATTGGTGTGTCGTCGTCCACCCCCTTGCAACCGGTCCGCATGCGCACCCTGCTGTTTGCCGTTCACCGCGTGCGCATGAGCGCACCCCTCGCCACGCTCGCGCTGTCGCTTGCGGCGCTGGTCATTCCGGGCACGAGCCACGCGCAGACTGGCGGGATCGCATCGGATCCCGACGTGCTCGCAGCGGAGCGTCTCTTCTCGGCGTGGATGGACGGGCAGCTCGCATATCGCGGCCTGCCTGGCGTTGCGGTGGGCGTCGTGCACGACCAGCAGCTCGTCTGGTCCACGGGCTTCGGCTTCGCCAACGTGGCGGCCAAGGTGCCAATGACGCCGCAGACCAAGTTCCGCATGGCATCGCACAGCAAGCTGTTCACCGCCATTGCGATCATGCAGCTCCGCGAAGAGGGCAAGCTGCGCCTCGACGATCCGGTCGTGCGCTATCTGCCATGGTTCTCGGCCAAGCCTGCGGGCGAGGACGATGGCCCGATCACGGTTGAACAGCTGCTCTCCCATAGTTCCGGGCTCCAGCGCGAGGCCGGCGACCACTGGCGTTCGTACCAGTTTCCAACAGAGGACGAGATTCGCCGACTCTACGCGGATCGAGAGGCCGCCTTTCCTCCGTCCGTGCGCTGGAAGTACTCGAACCTCGCGTACACGGTGGCAGGACTGCTGATCGAACAGGTGAGCGGCGAGCGGTGGGCCGACTATGTCCAGCGTCACATCTACCAGCCGCTCGGCATGACGTCGTCGAGCGTGGACAAGAACGAAGCGGGGCTGACGGTGGCGTACGCGCGCCGGATGCCCGACGGCTCGCGCGCCATCCTTCCCTTCGTCGACTCGAAGGGGATGGCGGCCGCCACGGGCATCACGTCGAACGTCGAGGACATGGCGAAGTTCGTGTCGGCCAACTTCCGTCGCGGCATGCGCGGGGGCGCGCAGATCGTGAGCAGCGGATCGTGGCGCGAGCTGCACCGCACACGCTCGGTCGACGAGAACTGGACGACGGGCTCGGGACTCGGCTTCGACGTGCAGCGCGTGAACAACCGCACGTACGTGGGACATGGCGGTGGCTACCCTGGCAACACGACGTTCACCTCGCTTCAACTCGACGACAAGGTCGGGGTGATCGTGCTGACGAACACCAACGACTCGAACGTCGGCGAGTTGGCGCGACAGTTGATGGCCACGGTCGGCACGGCCGTCGCGAAGGCGGGACGGGCGAAGTCGGTGGTTGTTGCCTGGGACCCGGCGTGGGCGCGCTTTGCCGGTCTCTATCGTGGCACGTGGGGTGATCAGCAGGTGGTGCTGCTCAATCAGCGGCTGGTGCTGATCACGCCAAACGCGGCAGCGGTGGACACGTCGGTGTCGCTGCAGGCGCTGGGCGGCGGGCGGTTCCGCTTCATGGCGCCGACGGGCGGCGGCGAAGTGGGCGAGGTGGTGCGCTTCGTCGAAGAGCCGGGGAAGCCGATGCGGATGTACGTGGGCGACAACTGGATCGACAGGGTACGGACGCCCTGAGCGAGGGGGCGTGAGGTGCCGACCCGTGGCATGCGTCGCGACGCGCCCTGACACGCCCGCATCCGTCTGACTGGGAGCGCGCGCATTTCACCTGCACCCACGCCCGCCGCCACCGACGACGCACTCTGGGGCTGGGATCCCACGCCGGGCATCGTATCGGTGTGGGCCACCGCTGATGGCCGTGCGACCGTATGGCGGCGCCCCGCCGAGACCGGGGCACTGCTGCGCGAGCGCGCGCACTTTCGTCCGTGGATGCTGCTCGACCGCCTCGACGACCTGCGATCACTCGGCGATGCGCTGCAGCCGGAGGGCGCACTGCACGGACGCGCCTGGTGGCGCGAACTCGACGGGCCCGGCGAGCTGCGCTTCCTCGTTACCTGCAGCGACCTGCGCACGCTCTCCGCAACGATTGTGCGAGGCGCGTCGCGGCGACTCGGACGCCCCATCACGCACATGCGCGAGCTCGGCGATCACGCAGCGCTCGTGCTTCCGCCCGAGGAGCAGTACCTGGTGTCCACCGGACGCACCTACTTTCGCGACTTCACCTTCGACCAGTTGCACCGGCTGCAGTTCGACCTCGAGACCACGGGTCTCGATCCGGCACGTGACCGGATCTTCCTCGTGGCAGTGCGTGACCCGCATGGCGATACGCAGCTGCTCGAAGCCACGGAAACCGACGATGCGGCCGAGGCCGACCTGATCCGCCGGCTGTGTGCCGCAATCACCGCCGCTGATCCCGACGTCATCGAGAACCACAACCTGCACGGCTTCGATCTTCCCTTCCTCGCCACGCGGGCGCGAGCATTGCGGGTGCCGCTGTCACTCAACCGACTGGGGACCACGGGACTGCTCGAACGGGCCGCACGACGCGGAGCGAACCGCACCGGCGGCGACGCGCGCCGCGTGCGGTACATCATGCCGGGACGCGAACTGATCGATACGCTCGACGCGGTGCGCCGGCATGACTTCTCCGCGCGCGACTTGCCAGGACACGGGCTGAAGGTCGTCGCACGCCACTTCGGCTTGGCGCGCGAGGGGCGCGTGGAGCTTCGCGGCGACCGGATCTTCACCGTCTACCAATCCGATCCCGAACGCGTGCGCGCCTACGCCGCGTCCGATGTCGAAGAAGTCGCGGGGCTTGCGCGGCTGCTGGGCGGCGCCGCCTTCGCGCTCGCCCGCATGGCGCCTCGCCGCTACGAGCGACTCGCTGACGCAGGGGCCGCGACCGGTGTGATCGACCCGCTGCTGGTGCGTGCGTACCTCCGCGCGGGTCAGGCGCTGCCCGTGCACGCGGAGGCCCCCCTCGTGCCACATCAGGGCGCCGCCTTGCACCTCTTCGCCACCGGCGTCGCACGACGCGTCATCAAGGCCGACGTCGCGTCGCTCTATCCGTCGCTCATGCGGGCCTACGCGATCGGCCCGGCCCGCGATCATCTCGGCGCGCTGCTCGCGCTCGTGGACGGCCTGGTGCGTCAACGACTCGCGGCCAAGGCGCTCGCGAAGCGCTTGCCCGCGGGGTCGGCTGAACGGTTCACGCAGGAAGCGATCTCCGCGGCGATGAAGATCGTGGTCAACAGCGCGTATGGATACCTCGCGGCCGGTGGCGGCCTCACCCGCTTTGCCGACGTGCACGCCGCCAACGAGGTGACACGTCGCGGCCGGGCGCTGCTCGACCAACTCTGTCGCGAGCTGGCCGCACGCGGCATGACCCTGCTCGAAGCCGACACCGACGGCGTGTACGCGGCCGTGCCGGACCACTGGACCGAAGCCGACGAACGTCGCGCCGTGTCCGAGGTCGCAGCGCTCCTGCCACCCAAGGTGACGCTCGAGTTCGAGGGTCGCTATGCCGCCATGCTCTCGCATGAACCCAAGAACTACGCGCTGCTCACCCATGACGGACAGCTGCTGCTGCGCGGCGTGGCCTTTCGCTCCAGCCGCATGGAGCCGTTCGGCGAGACCTTTCTGCGCCGCGCGATTGCCGCATTGCTCACGGGTGACATCGTGGGGGTGCGTGCGGCGTACGTCGAGATGGCACTCGCGCTGCGGCAGCGCCGGCTCCCCACCCGCGACGTCTCGGCACGCGTGCGCCTCACCAAGCGCCCGGAGGAGTATCTGGCCACGCGCTCGACTCGCCGCGAGTTCAGTTACGAAGCCGTGCTGGCGAGCGGTCGGACACAGTGGCACGCCGGCGAACGCGTGCGCGTCTACCGCACCACGGTCGGCGCGGGCGGCGTGGTGTCGGAGTCCGACGCGGACGAGATCGGCTCCGACGGGGACACGCCGGACTATGACGCGGCGTACTACATGAGGCTGCTGCGCGAGACCTACGCTGCGCGCCTCGCGCGCGCGTTCACGCCCGAGGACTTCGGGTCCGTCTTCGCCGACCCCGAACAGGAGACGCTCTGGAGCGGATCGGTGGCCGAGGTCCGGCCGATTCTCACGACGGTGCGATAGCCGCGCACAGGGCGCGCGGCACCATCCATGGCACGCGGAGCGCGCATAGATTGCCCGTTCCATGAGCTATGCCACGTACAAGATCCTCCACATCATCGGCGTCGTGCTGTTGCTCGGCAACGTGACCGTGACCGCCTTCTGGAAGGTCATGGCCGACCGCACGCGCGATGCGCGGCTGATCGCGCACGCGCAGTACCTCGTGACATGGGCCGACTGGTTCTTCACGTTGGGTGGGATCGTGCTCACGATCGTGGGCGGCTACGGCGCGGCGCTCGTCGCCGGCTTCGACCTGTTCGGACAGCCGTGGCTGGTGTGGGGGCAGCTGTGCTTCCTCGCCTCGGGGCTCATGTGGATGGGCATCCTGCTTCCCGCACAGGTGCGCCAGGCCCGCATGGCGCGCGCCTTCGCGGATGGCGGTCCGATCCCGGACGCCTACTGGCGCGATGCGCGGCTCTGGCTGGTATGGGGGATCATTGCCACCGTCCCGCTCGTGGCCGGGATCGTGGTGATGGTCGTGAAAACCATCCGCTGATCGTCCCTTTCCCTCGCTGATCGCTTCCGCTGCGCCATGTCCGCACACGCCGCCCCGCCTCCCCTCGTCCGCGACAGCAACTCGGCCGACGCCGAAGCGATCACCACGATCTACAATCACTACGTCCGCCACACCCTCGTGACCTTCGAGGAGGAGGACGTGCGCCCTGCCGTGATGGCGGAGCGGATGGCGTCTGTCCACCAAGCCGGCCTTCCGTGGTTCGTGGCGACCGCTGCGGAGGACGTCATCGGATACGCCTACGCCACGCCGTGGAAGCCGCGCTTCGGCTACCGCTTCTCCGTCGAGGTCAGCGTCTACGTGCACAACAATCAGGTGGGCCGGGGCATCGGGACGCAGCTGTATGGCGTGCTGATTCCAGAGCTCGCGCGGCGTGGCTTCCGGACGGCGGTGGGCGGTATCGCGCTTCCGAACGACGCGAGCGTGCGACTGCACGAGCGTCTCGGGTTCACCAAGGTCGGGGAGTTTCGCGAGATTGGCACCAAGTTTGGCGCGTGGACGAACGTCGGATACTGGCAGAAGCTCTTTGCCCAGGCATAGCATGCGACAGTCCAACCGGGTCGCGCCCTGATGTCCGCCGAGCGGCCGCTGCCGAGCGACATCCTGTCGTACGTGCTGCCTGGAGAGTGGGTCGTGCTCGCAGGGCGGACGGATGCGGCCAATGATCACCTCACGGTGAAGCTCGCGCGCGCGAAGGATCTCTGGTTCCACATCCGCGGGATGCCGGGGAGCCACGTCGTGCTGCGCGCACGCGACGGCGATGGTCCGGACAAGGCGACGATCGAACTCGCCGCGTCGATCGCAGCGTACCACAGCAAGGCGCGGCATGGAGGCGTGGTCCCGGTGGGGTTCACGGAGGCGCGCCACGTCTCCAAACCGCGAGGCGCGAAACCCGGCAGCGTGACAATGGCGCGCGAGTCGGTCATCAAGGTGCGCCCGATGACGGCCGACGTGATCGCTCGGCTCAAGGCGCCCGCGGTCGACCCGACCTGAACGCGCGGCTGCATGCGCGTGCCTCCAAAGGCGTGCGCGCCTGCGGCGGTCCGTTGCCGACTTACGCCGCCGCGTCGCCCTCGCGCTTCGGAAAGCAGTCGAGAATCTCGGGCGGAATCCGGACAAGCTTGCCGGAGTCGCGCCTGACCAGGCACCAGAGCGTCCGGCCGCGCGCGAGCACGACGCCATCGGCATCGCGCACGATCTCCGTGTGCCGTTCGAAACGACGCGAGTCGACCGTGCCGATCCAGGTGCGCGCGGTGATCGCGTCCCCGAGTCGCGCCGCCTGTTTGTAGTCGAGCTCATGCCGCGTGGCCACCCAGCCGTACTCGGCGCGGAGCTCGGGCGTGGAGCGTGCCATCCAGTGCCCGATGGCGACATCCTGTACCCAACGGAGATAGACGACGTTGTTGACGTGGTCCATGTCGTCGATGTCCGCCGGCATCACCCGGATCGGCAGCGCGAAGTCCTGCATGCGAGGGCGTCTACTTGAGCGTCGCGCGCACGAGGCGGCCGACGGCGCCGAGCGTCGTCTGTGCCGCATTGAGCCCGAGACGGAAGTCCTTGTCCGAGTAGGTCGCGAACACATCGCTTGGCTGGTGCCAGTTCGGGTCCCAGCCGGCGCCGATCTCGCGGCCGCGCTCGTTCTCGCGGAGCGAGATGCTCGGGATGAGGTCCTGAAAGGGGCCAGAGTCGGTGTTGGTCATGTGCGGGCCGACCGCGGCTGGATAGTCGGTCGCGAAGCGCTCGTTCGCGAAGGCCACGGTCCAGGCAAGCTTGCTGCTCGCCTCCCACATCTTCGAGTTGGACTGGAACTCGATGTTGACGTCCGCCTCGGGCCGCTGCTCCTTGGGCAGGGTGCCGTCCGCCAGTGGCATTCCGTGATCCCAGAGCATCATGTCGTGCTGAATCATGCCCAGCCAGCGCGGCTCGGGATACTTGCCCGACCCCGCCGGACTCTCCTGTCCCTGCAACGCCTGTCGCTGCTGCACGTAAGCGCGGGCGCCGTTGAGCCCGGTCTCCTCGTTGTTCCACAGCGCAAAGCGGATGGAGCGCTCGGTCTTGACGTCGGGGTTCGAGAAGATGCGCGCCAACTCCATCACCAGCGCGGTGCCGCTGCCGTCATCGTTCGCGGCCTCGTTCCAGCCGTGTCCATCCATGTGCGCGCCGATGATGTACATCTCGTCAGGTCGCGTCGTCCCGATCTTGGTGCAGTAGACCTGCTCGCGCATGCCAGGGGTGGTGGGCTCTGCATTGACCGCGCGGATCGCCGGGCTCGGCTGCCGGAGCGAGTCGGTGTTGACGCCGGTCCGTGCCCGCAAGCCGCGCATCCGGCCGCCGCCCTGAGCCGCATCGGGATTGCGCGCGACCGCTGGCGTGGTCCCTCTCGGCGGCGGCGGTGGCGGCGGGGCATAGTCGTAGCTCATGCGCTCGACATTCGTGCAACCATACGCCTTGAGCTGCGCCTCGATCCAGCTGATCGCGTCGCGATTGCGCTTGGTGCCCTGCCGCCGGTCACCGAATGCGGTGAGTCCCTTGATCGTGGCCTTGTACTTCTCGAGGTCGAGGCGTCCGACCAACGTCGCGATCCCCTGGTCGAGCGACGTGTCGAGGGTGAACTGGGCATGCGCGGTGCGCACCGGCAGCGCGAGCGCGGCGGCGGCGGACAGCAGCAGGATGGGATGACGCGTTGTGGTCGGCATGCGGGGAATGTGCCGCAGCGCGGGGCGACGCGAAAGATCGGCGCGCCGACTTATCCGTCGAAGGCGCCCGCGACCAGACGCGAGAGCCCGGCCGCCGATCGGCCATGCGGATCCTGTTGTGCCCGGATCTCGTTGACCATCTCGAGTGCCGTTTGCGTGCACGGGGGGAGGACGCGGTCGCAGGTCCCGAGCGGCGTGACACGATCGCCCCACTTCACGAGCGTGGCAGCCCACGTGAGCCCACCGCCGAACCCGGGCATGAGGAGCATCGCCCCCGGCTTGACGCGCCCGGACTCCAGCGCCTCGACCAAGGCCACGGGCACCGTGGCCGAACTCATGTTGCCGTACCGCTCGACGGTCAGCATGACCTTCTCCATCGGCATGCCCGCGTACTTGGCCACCGACTCGATGATGCGCAGGTTGGCCTGATGCGGCACCACGAGGTCGATCTGGTCCGCCGTGACCCCCTGTTCCTGCATCACGCGGATGGACGCTTCGCTCATCGCGTGCACCGCACGCTTGAAGATGGCCTGCCCATCGAAGTCCCACTTGGTGTCGCCGATCGTGATGTCGCGCCCGGCGTAGCCGACGCCAATGCCGCGCACGCGGAGGGTCTTGCGTGCCAGGGCATCACAGCCGAGCACGCTGCCGATCACGCCGCTCTCGGTATCGGAGGCCTGCAGCACGACCGCGGCCGCGCCATCCCCGAACAGGACGGCCACGCCGCGGTCGCTCCAATCCATGTACTTGGTGATCAGCTCCACGCCGATCACGACCGCATTCTTGACGATGCCCGTCCGGATCATCGACGTGGCCGTCGTGAGCCCGTACAGGAAGCTCGTGCACGCCGTGTTCACGTCCATGGCGGCAGCGCGTGTGGCACCGAGCGCCGCTTGAACGCCCGAAGCGCTGTTCGGCACGGCCTCCTCGTTGCTGCAGCTGCCGTAGATGATCAGTTCCACGTCGGCCGCGTCGAGACCGGCACACGCCAGCGCACGCAGCGCCGACACGACGGACAGTTCCATGCCCGACACATGCGACACGCGCCGTTCGCGCATGCCGGTGCGGGTGCGGATCCATTCATCTGTCGTGTCCAGAAAGGTCGACAGATCATCATTCGTGAGGACGGCCGGGGGCATGCAGGCACCCCAGCCCGTGATGGCGGCGTATGTCATGCGCACAACAATGTGCGCTCGCCGCCCGCGGCGGAAGTCATTGCCAGGAACCTTGCGTCGGTGCGACGAAGGGTCATCGCAAGCGCGTACGGGCTGATCCGAGCGCTACGGCACGGGGGCAGCCGACTTCGAGAGGCGATACAGCGTCAGTGCCGCGCGTTTCGCGCGGACCGAGAGCGAGCGCAGGTCGGCCGTCTCCTGCGGCGAGTGGTCATCGTGCCCGGCAAGCCCGACGCCATCGATGATCATCGGAACGATCCCCGCAACGAACGACACATCCGCCGCGCCCGCCTTGCCGGGGTCCACCGCCGTGACGGCGCCAAGTCCGAGATCGCGGCTTGCCTGATCGTGCAGCGCGAGCAGGCGCCGATTACCGTCGGTGGGGGGCAACGACGGATACCCGTCATCGAAGGTGATCGTCGCCTTCGTGTGCCCGAGATTGGCCGCGACGATGTCGCGCATCACCTGCTGCGTCCGCCGCAACTGCTCCGGCGAGAGCGTGCGCAGGTCTCCCTGCACCGTCATGCGTTCCGCGACGATGTTGTTCTTCCCTTCGGCCGTGCCCTTGTTGGCGGCGGTGTCCAGCGCGTAGCGAGCGCCACCCAGGGCCACACCTGGATTGAACGTGAGATAGGGCTCCTTCGAGAGCGTCGTGCGAAAGGCATCGAGAATGCGCGCCGTCTCGAAGATCGCCCCGTAGCCGATCGAATCCTTGAAGATCTGCGAGGAGTGTGCGGCCTCGCCGGTCACGTCGAGCCGCCATGACGCCGCTCCGCGCCGCGCCACGATGCCCGTGCGCAGGTCGCCCGCGCCATCCTCGAACCCGTTGGCCGCCGCGGCGCCGCGTGCGGCCTCGACGAGCGACTTGCGCGCGAGCGCCTGTGGCTCGCCGGCGTGCTCTTCGTCGCCATGCAGCACGACCGTGATGTTCATC